>NZ_JAKKRN010000044.1:0-36546 GCF_025654245.1 Shewanella sp. SM29 | reverse complement strand
TTAACTCAGGTTCTAACACATCTGCTAAGCAGGTGAATTCGGTTAGGCGGGTAATATGAGTACGGGCGAGTGCTTCTGAGAGTTGCATAAAAAAATCCGATGACATGAGGTCATCGGATTTTGATCTTTTCAGCGAGATCGTCAAGCGATCTGTCTTAACTGATCGGCATTATCAATTATGAGGGCTTTTTTATAATATTACGTACGAATTTTCACATTCACTAAACCTTAGCCAAGGTGCGCTCTTTGACACTCTTAGCCGCTGCAATTTCGAGGGCAATATTCTGTTCGGCGATTACGGCGCTTTGATCTATGTCGGCATTATAATGCGCCATATCCAGCTCATCTTCAGACTTTGCAATAACAGTCGTCGCCACTAAGTCACCGGAGACGTTTACCACAGTACGCACCATATCTAAAATACGGTCAATTCCCGCAATCAATGCCACCCCTTCTAAGGGAAGCCCTACGGTTGTAAGTACTAAAGTCAACATCACTAAACCCGCACCGGGCACTCCCGCAGTACCAATAGAGGCCAACGTCGCCGTTAAAATAATGGTGAGATAATCGACGACAGTCAGGTCGATACCAAACGCCTGTGCCACAAACAGCACTGTGACACCTTGGTATAACGCTGTGCCATCCATATTGATTGTGGTGCCTAGCGGTAACACGAAGCTAGAGATCTTCTTATGAACTCCCAAATTTTCACTCGCACACTTCATACTCACAGGAAGCGTGCCCGCAGAGCTCGACGTGGTAAACGCCACTAACATGGCATTGCTAATCCCTTTAAAAAACTGCAGCGGGCTTAACTTCGCAAATCCGCGCAGTAAAAAACTATAGAATCCAATCACATGAATAATACAGCCAAGGTACACAGCAATAATGACTTTGATCAGTGGCCAGAGCATATCAATCCCATACTCCCCCGCTACCCAAGCCATTAGCCCAAATACACCGTAGGGTGCGAGCTTCATCACCATGTCGGCCATTTTATACATAGCCTCAGCTAAACTTTCGAACACTTTAATTGCAGGTTTTCCATGCTCGCCAATCAGCACTAAGGCGATACCTAAAACAATCGCAAATACTATAACTTGCAAAATTTGCCCGCTTGCTAAAGCCGCAATAGGATTCGTCGGTACTATGTCGATCAAAGTATCGACTAAAGAAGGTATTTCTTTGGCAGTTTGAGCCGTGCCATCTGCCAATGACAAACCTAAACCTGCACCGGGTTGAAGAACATAACCGACAATCAAACCGATAGTGATCGCGATAGCCGTGGTAAAGAGATAAAACGCAAAAGATTTAAAACCAATACGCCCCATCTTGTTCGTATCCTGCATCGAAGTGACGCCCACAATCAGTGAGCAAAACACCAATGGCACAATCAGCATCTTAATGGAATTAACAAACAAGGTGCCTATCGGCTTTAAGTGAGTCGCTTGCTCGCCGAAGATGATGCCCACTAAAATACCTAGCACCATACCGATAACAATTTGCAGCCACAGCGGCACTGACATCCAGCGAGACCAAACACGGCCTAATGCTGACGACTTTTGTTTTGTCATATTGATAACCTTGAATTCAAAACTATGATGGGGCAAAGACCAAAACTAGCACGCTAGTTTCTCAGTCTAAATGGGGCAATCGCCGAGTCTAGCAGAGGGGTTTTAATCGAGGGATGATCTGGGTCACGTTGAGCTAAACCGCCTTAAAATCAGTAATATTAACCAAACCAACTTTGTTAAATTGGCCGCTGAAATGTTAGTTTTCCTGCTTAAGCATCAAAATATTCTGTGACTTTTTTTGGTGCTATTTGCTGACGATAAAGCGACGCAGGCGGTTGCTCACGCTCAATCAAATAACTCCAATAATCGTCATCAAAACCACTGAAAATAAAGTCGGACTTACCGTTAGCTTTTAAGACTAACCACCACCAAACTAAACCCCATAAACCAAAGCTCAACAGCGTTAAAATAAAATGCAGACGATGATTTATCTGTTCATCAGCAGCAATATCATAGACGGGTAAAATCTTAAGTTTATAGCGGCGAGTAGACTTAATAAATCCCATCATTAACTCACTTAGTTCAGCGAAAGGACACTAGAGACAAGCCTAGCAGATAAGACTTTAGTCGTACAAATATCCACAGCAATAAATAATATCAGTGCCTAACCTGCCACTGCCAAACTCGTTATCCCTCGTCGTTCCATGCTAAAGTGAATCACAAAATGTTGTTTACTAAACAAGAGCGGTATTGTCAAATAACCGCCTAGGAGTTGTAGTATGTTGATTCGTAAAGCTAAGGCTCAAGACCTCATCGCCTTAGTGCAGTTTAATCAGGCCATGGCCCAAGAAACCGAAGGCCTAGCCTTAGATGAAGCGACACTGACTCGAGGTGTGGGCACGCTACTTGAGAGCCCGCAAAAAGGGTTTTACCTGGTCGCTGAAATCGCAGGTGAGCTAGTCGGCTCGCTCATGGTGACATTTGAATGGAGCGATTGGCGTGCGAAGGATTATTACTGGATCCAGAGTGTGTATATTCGCCCGAAAAATCGTCGCCAAGGCATCTATGCCAAACTCTACAGCGAAGTCAAACAACTGGCCGAAGCCAATGGTGGTGCCGCAAGCTTCCGTTTATATGTCGAGCAAGAAAATCTCGCCGCACAGCAGACCTATCAAGCGTTAGGGATGAAGCAGAGTTACTACTTAATGTACGAAGAAAAATAAGCGATTCAAATGTTATACGTAATAAAAAAGGATCGGGCCAATGGCACGATCCTTTTCTTTTTACGACTCACGATTCACATTCAAACCGCGTTCCTACTAGATTAAAACTTAACGAAAGAAACCAAACAGAATAGCCGTCATTGCCAATAAACCCGCTATAACCACGAAGATATTGCTGATGCGACCACGGTGCGCTTTTAATGCTGGCACTTTGTATACAGCGTACATAGGCATCAAGTACAGGATAGCCGCGATAATTGGGCCACCTAAAGCTTCAATCATATTCAAAATACTTGGGTTTTTGATTGCCACGGCCCAAATCGTCACAAACATAAACACCAGAATAAATTTGTTGATTTTTTGCTCTGAAATGCCTTTTTTATTCGTGTCTAACTGCTTAACAATAATCCCCTTCATGCCTTCTGTCGCGCCCATGTAATGGCCAAAGAAAGAAGACACAATCGCGATAAAGGCGATTAATGGACCAAAGTAGCTCACAAAACCACTTGAATGCACGTTGGCAAGATAAGACAAAATCGGTAGATTCTGAGCTTTCGCTTCGGCCAATTGTGCTGGCGATAATGACAACACACAAGAGAACACAAACAACATCACAAAGCCCACTAACATCATGGAAGTATTACGTAAAATAACATCAGCTTTGCGAGAAGCATTCGCGCCATGGTCACGTTTCAATGACACAGAAAACTGTGAAATCGCTGGAGAATGGTTAAAGGCAAACACTAAAACTGGAATCGTTAACCAAACTGTGCCTAAAAATGCACCCGCTTCTGGTACAACGAGTAAAGCATCCATTTTCCATTCAGGGATCAGGTAGATAGACATAAAAGCCAAAATACCCACCAGCGGATACACCAGCAATTGTGTCACTTTGAGCATGAATTTCTCACCTGCGACCATTACAGCCATCATACCGAGGATCAATACACCCGATAGAATGAAGCGTGGTGGCGATGCCATGCCTAACTGATTGACGATAAAACTATCGACAGTGTTGGTAATACCCACACCGTAAATTAATACAATCGGGTAGATAGCAAAGAAATACAGTACGGTAATGGCTTTACCCGCGCCAACACCAAAATGCTCTTCAACTACTTGAGTAATGTCGCTACCAGGAATGCTTGATGAACAAACAAAACGAGATAAACCACGGTGGGCAAGATAGGTCATAGGACCGATGATCACTGCCATTAACACAAGAGGCCAAAAGCCGCCCATGCCCGCATTGATAGGTAAAAATAAAATTCCAGCGCCAACGGCAGTGCCGAACAAACTCAACATCCAAGTCGTGTCTTGGCGAGTCCAAGGTAAGTGTTTCGTTGAATCTAGATTCTGTGTGCTTTGAGGTGTTCCAAGAACACTGGTCGCATCTTTTTGCATATAAAAGTTACCTTACGGTGTGACTAGCATAATAAATTCGCGCTAAGGATAACCAAAAAAAGCCCATAAAAGTTGATCTGACACGGCTTTATGTAAGGGAATTTCATAATAAACTGATATTGAGATCTAGATCGCTGATTTAATGTAATAAGTTTTCAATGCAGCATCAAAACATATACATAAAAAGCCACTTAAAAATACAAGATATTCACCTCAAGCTAAATCCAGTGACATTGCATAAGCGCCGAGAAAAACAGCTAACCGGGCATATGTCACAAAAATCAACAAAACGAGACGCACCACTACACACTCGCACCTAAGGTAGATCGAGATCACAGTCGTTAATGTTAAATTTTTACAAATCGCTATCAGTCGCAAACACGCATAAAAAACGGCTCATCCGGATTCAACTCCGAAGTGAGCCGCTAACGATTAAAGCGCAAAATCTGACTTATGGTTTTTGTAGTGTCAGCTCAGTCGTCGACACTACAGCAGGGGCTATGTCAGCCTCTTTGAACAACAAAGGACGGAAGCTTTTAGCACTCGAGTACAAGATACTTTGATCAGCAAACGCAGGCGTTAAGATATTACTCGACTCAGAGTAAGTTAAAATCCCCCGCGCCACAGGCCCCTCATCGGTAAAGTTCACCGCCATCATCCAACTTGAACCATAACGCACTTGGTATCCTTTCGCCGTTAAGCCAGAACTCATCGCCTTGCCTGTGACTACATCCATCACAGCAGCGTATTTGTGCTGCGGGATCAAAGTGTCATCACCCGACAAACTGGTTGAAAACACGTTGAATCCACCTTCAGCATTATGGCTACCCGGCCAAGGTAAACGCGACCCACTTGGCGTTCCATCTGGCAGAGATTTCTCCACAAATTGAACATCCCCTAATGGCGCATCTAAGGCAAAGCCTGCGGCCTCAAGGTTAAGCGCACTGTGCGCCAAGGCCTTTAAGGCACTACCATCCGTAGTCAAGGTTTTAGGTGTCGTTGCCGCATTAGCGGGATCGAATCCTTGGATCAACATGGTTGTTTGGCTGAATAGATGGGCAAATTCACGTAGTAAAGCACCACCTTTACTGTCGTTATCTTGCTTACCGTTCCACGCCTTTAATGCCGCACAAGCCGAAGAGACATCCTTAGATAAACTCGCCGACACCACCACAGGTGTACTGCCTTGGGCATCACACTGGGCAATCAACTCAGGCAGCACTAACTCGGCGAGATAACTGCGATTCGACAGCACAGCCGCTTCGAGTTCTTCCAAGCTGAACTTGCCATCAGCCCCCGCGGCGTCCTGCATTAAACTCAAGCCCATCCGTGTACGTAGTGATAGCTGTCCGGCCTCTGCGCCGTACATAGGCGAGAAGTAAGTCAGCGGTTCATTCAAGTTGGTCGACCAAAAGGAGTCATTGGAGTTTTGCACAAAGTCGCTGCGCTCAAGCTTGGGCGCACGTTCATAGGGCGTTGGACCATCGAAGCTAAACAGTGAAGTGTTGCCGGGTAAAATCGTAAATCCGGCCTTAGCCTTAGCCGCTTTAATATCCGGTGAGGTTTTTAACAACACAACTGCCGATTCGGATAATCCTGGCACAGTTGAGTCGTCGATATAAAAAGCATTGCCCTCTTTATCGGCGTACATAGTGTTATTGAAGATTACACCATCGTAGTCCTTAAATGCCTGTTGGAACTCTTCTTTGTTCGTCGCCATGTTCATGGCTAACCAATGGTCAACAGGGTCCATAGTGCCCATATTGGCATCTTGGATCATAAAGGCACTGCCATCATCCCAACCAAAAGGCGCTAAAGCGGGAGGAGCTTCGACCATAGGGCCTTTGGCCGTAGTATAAATATCTTTCTCGGCGACCAGCATGCCCGCAGGACCTGCATTCACTAGAACCGATACTGTCTCTTTGGTGATCGGCATAGGTTTACCATCAAACAAATACTGCATCCGATCACCTGAGACTAACTCAAGGTTATACATCACAAAATGCTCAGCGGTAGAGAAGGTATGAGTCCAAGCAAGATCTTTATTGAAACCAATATTAATCGGTCCAGGCATACCCACTAACGAGCCGCCCATCATATCTAAATGCCCTGGGATCGTAATATGGGATTGCCAAAAGCGCAGGTTACCCGTATGCGGGAAATGCGGATTACCTAGCACCATGCCCTTACCATTTTCAGTTTTATCCTTGCCTAAACCCCAACCATTTGAACCTAAATCACGGGGATTGGTCTCTGGTGTCGTGATACGAGCCGCGCGGGCAATCAACTTAGACTGCATATCGGCCACAAACGCAGTTTGGTCTTGGCTAGGCGCTGGCCCAACGATACGCGGCATGTATTCCTGTGCATCTCCTGGGTTAGCGTAAAAAATCAGATCGAGAAAGTTAGCTGCGCCCGGTAATAAGGCGATAGAAAACAAATAAGTCACCACATCTTCTGGCACTATGGGTTTCACCCAAGGCTGACCACCACAGAAAGGTTCTGCCGTTTGTGTGCCCGCTTCGACATCAGCAAGATATTGGTTATAACCAGAGGCAAAACCTTGGATAAGTGCTCGAGAGTTTTCACTAAATTTCGGCCATTTTTCTTCGGCTTGCGCTCTGATCTTTAACGCTTTATAGGCAAAATCTGAGATAAGGTTACCGTTATCTTCCGCCGTAGGTTGACCCGTAGTGAAGTCAATCGACGCATGGGGACCAAAGTACATAGAACGCTGTGAGTTCGCCTTGATAAAACCATCGGCTAATACACATAAGTTGTCCTGTGCCTGCGCATAACCACTACCAAAACCTAAACTTTCTAAGTTGTCGGCTTGGATATGCGGCACGCCGTAGGTCGTACGACGAATACTGGCTTTGAGTAAACCATTGGGGGCAAAAGCTTGCAGTTGAGTTTCAGGTTCGGTAGGCGTAGTGCTATCTTCGCTATCGTTACAGCCGGTCAGTATTACACCGCAGGCCATTCCCATAGCAATCACGAGTTTGTTGAATTTCATTATTATTATCTCTTGGTTTTGGTTCCTTCAATGACATAGCCTTACTGCCTATTCCAGCCCAAATTACTGAAGGAGCAATAGTTGCATGTCGCTTCCTAGTCCCTAAGGCTGGCTATTGCCTCCCCTACTGTTGGCTTTTTTACTGAGCTTCGCCGACGACTGTGGCAGAATAGAAAACCCAAACGCTTAGACACCTCAGACCATTTAAGCAATGATTCAAACGAGCGTCCACATTAAAATCCAAAATAAATAACTTATATGCAACAAAACATTATTAAGATAAAAGTGGGTTCTAAAAACCCGGTAAAAATCAACGCGGCAACTAACGCCATGGCACAGCTGTTCCCTGAGAGCATCATAGAAGCCAGCGGCATGGATGCCCCTTCTGGTGTTGCGGCGCAGCCAATGACAGATCTCGACACTCGACAAGGGGCGATCAATCGGGTGCGCTATTGTCAACAGCAGGACCCGCAAGAGACTAAAGCCGACTACTATTTTGCGATGGAAGGCGGTGTCGATTGTTTCGACTTTGGTCCTGCCACATTCGCTTATATCGCTATTGGCCATAAAGACCAGCTTGCCATTGGCCGCAGTGCAATTTTACCTTTACCAATGCAAGTTTATCGTGCATTAGAAGCGGGGGAAGAACTCGGGGATGTCATGGATAGATTGTTCAATACAATCAATATTAAGCAAAAAGGCGGTGCCATAGGTTTACTCACCCACGGCCATGCGACCCGTGAAAGTAATTACACCCAAGCGATTATTCTCGCCATGGCGCCATTATTGAATCCTGATATTTACACAGTAGATTGTTAGTAATATGTTGCAAGAGGAATTAAAGCCCGCTAACTTAGTTGTGACATGCAACCAAACCTATTCGACTATGGCTCAAACAGACGCACCATTGGCTCAAGATCCTGCGAAGCCTGTGACTCAAACTAAGCAAACGACTGAGTCAGGCTCATACGCCCAACTCAGGCATTTATCTCGCTATCTGGTGAGAAATTTAGGCATGCTCAACGCCGCCTTTGGGGATTTACCCCTTTCGCCCGTGCAAGCCCATGCTCTGTTTGAGATAGGCAAGCAGCCCCTGACCATCAAAGAGCTTGCCTGCAAACTCAGCATAGATAAGTCCAATGCGAGCCGCGCTATCAAGCATTTGATCGATAAACATCTTGCCCAGAGTCAGGTGCACCCACGGGACAGTCGCTGCTTAGTTGTGCAACTGACACCTGCGGGTAAGAAATTACTCGTTAAATTGGATACTCAGCAGAATCAATTATTCCAAGGGATCTTAGCCCAACTGACTCCATTGCAAACTTCACAAATCGAAGAGGCCCTCGTGTTATATAACCAAGCCGTACATAACGCCAAGCAGCAAAGTGGTTGTCACATTCGCCAAGCCACAGCCCAAGATGATGCCGCAATTGCCAAAGTCATCCGCGATGTTTCGGCCGAATACGGCTTAACCGCAGATAAAGGCTATAGTGTGGCGGACCCGACCTTAGATTGCCTAAGCCAGATTTACTCCCAAGCGGGCGCCAACTATTGGATTATTGAATTAGAGGGCCGCATTTTAGGCGGCGCCGGTATTGCGCCTTTAGCTAACAATGATGGCGTCTGCGAACTACAAAAAATGTACTTTATGCCAGAAATCCGCGGCAAAGGACTCGCAAAACGCGTAGCGTTAATGGCACTCGATTTCGCCCGCGAAACGGGTTATCAAAGCTGCTATTTAGAAACCACCGCTGTACTAAATGAAGCCGTAAAACTCTATGAGAAATTAGGCTTTGTACATCTGTCAGCTCCCCTAGGGAACACAGGCCACGACGCCTGCGAAATGCCGATGCTGCTAGATCTTAATCAATAGGATATGAAGCAGAATTCCAATCAAAGTAACAATGCCAAACATGTCATCATGCAACTTGTTTGGCATTATCAATTTGTATCAAAAAATGTTATTCAGACAGGATCATTTTAATTATCAGTCTTAGGGCATAGTTTTTCTTAACTTAAATGCATTAAAATATGGCAATTTTACCTAACTCAATTTTTAATAAATTGAAAGGTGTTTGATACCATTTTGTTAACGGCATTAAATAGGGAACATTATGCTCAGTTGGATTTTTAGTGATAAGAAACTCACACTTCGGGAAATATGCCTAGATAACACGCTTTCGACCTCGGTTAAAATAAAGAAAGTTGATCAATTTCTTGCCGATAGTGGAGATCTCAACTTTATTGATCTCAATGTTTCACCCTGCAATATATTAGTTCCACTATCTTGCAGTCCTCAGTCCGATTTAGTGCTTATAAAATACTTGCTCAGCAAAGGTGCTAAAATCGAATGTAATGGTTTCAGTGCCTTGCATTCGGCTATTGAATATAACAACTCAGAACTCGTTACCCTATACCTAGACTCCAGTGCCAATCTTTACTTTCAAAATCAATATAATAATTGCTGGCTCAACTATCTATTTCATCCTAATCCGCAATATATCTACCAAGACCATCAACGTAGAGACATGATTGATCTTCTACTTGCAGCTAACTTAGATATCAATAAACCAGTGAGCTTTTGGACTAATGGTGAATTAAATCACCCACTAGAAATATTATATGATGAACGCAATAAAGATCTGTTCCTGCATATCATTAATAAAGATATTCCATTAGACATTGGCAAATTAAGCCTAATTGAAAACATTATTTCTTCGAGCGAATTTTGGGGAGTAGAAACATTTTCTCCCTTAGTTAAACGCTTCCCTGCATTTAAAAAGTCACGCTATATTATGGCCAACGATAGCAGCTTCTGGGATGATGCTAATTTACTCGAACTATGCGTTTACGCTAAAGCGCAAGACTACACTGAATACCTGTTAGACCATTATCCGCAGCTCAAAGCCGACTCCCACGCTAAAAGTTTGGTCTATGCGGCATTGACCTCAGAATTTGACCTTAGGATTATCGAAAAACTGATTAAGGCCACCGTCGATATCAATCGTATCTATAGGATGACACCGCCTGATGCCGACCATTCCCCCTTACTCAACCAATATATTAATAATGCCCAATTTACCGATCCGAATAAACGAAGCTACATCTACCAAGCCCTTGAACTGTTGCTCAAATATGGCGCTAATCCAAATGCCGAATTTGTGAATACGGGTAAACCCTATGAGATGTTAGTCTGGTCGAATTTACGACTATTGGTTTATCCAATGGTCGAAAAGAAAACCTTTCTGCCCGAGTTTTTCGATCTGTTCCTGCAATATGGTATGGATATCAATAAAAAATTTGGGGCGGTGGATGAACCAACCTTACTCACTCTCTGCCAGCGTGGTTCAGGGAAAGAAGATCAAGCAACGCTTATCCAAGTGATGGAATTTCTGCTCACCAAGGGGCTGGATTTAAGCCTCACCAATATCTACAACACTAACTATGTGTCTGCAGCGGCTATCTCCTGTCGAACCCAACTACTTGAATGGCTCATTCACCAAGGCGGGGATATTTTTACCCATTGCGGTCACGATAACTCACCCATTCTACACAAGGCGATTTCGACCTACTGGTGGGATGAAATTACCGGTCCTATGCGGCGAAAAACCGTAGAACTCTTACTGCGCCATGGAGCAAAGTTAGAAGAATTCTCAGTAGATGAGCAATTTACGCCATTAATGTGCGCCAGTTACTACGGCGCACAGTCCTGCGTAGAGGCGCTACTCGAACATGGCGCCAACCCCAATGCCATCAATGCCGAAGACACCACGTCAGCCCTTTGCGCTGTGATAGGCGACAGTTCAATCGAGTTCCCCCGCTTTGAATCAACGGCGGTGCGGATCTTAAGACTTTTGCAGCAATATGGCGCCGACTTAACCGTGACCAATAGCTTCGGCAATAGCCCGCTAATAGCGGCTATTGAGCAAGAATATAAAGAGATTTTCGAAGCGCTGCTGCAAATAGCCTCCTACAGTGAAACTCAGCTTGAGCAAGCACTCAGCAAAGCCCTGCCGCAAAGCTATTTCCAGCG
This sequence comes from Shewanella sp. SM29, assembly GCF_025654245.1. Taxonomy (NCBI): domain Bacteria; kingdom Pseudomonadati; phylum Pseudomonadota; class Gammaproteobacteria; order Alteromonadales; family Shewanellaceae; genus Shewanella; species Shewanella sp. SM29. The sequence continues at coordinate 25,356 of NZ_JAKKRN010000044.1, read as the reverse complement.
CCGCCTGCTACAAACACTGGGGCGCGAGATACCGCCAGCCCCCACAACCATAGCCCACAATCGCGCAATACCAGCAACAGCTTCGAGCAATGCCGATCCTATGACGGCCAATCCGCAAGCATCTGAGGTGAATGTGACACCTGCCCCCGTCAAGCAAACCAAATTAGAGGTAAGTAATGCGGCGGCAAATCGAGATCAAATCCCAACGCTATTCGATCTCAAAACCAAAGTGCAGAGCTTTTTTAAACTGATCGCCACCGATCCGACGATCACAGTTGAGCAACTCAATTCGGTGAGAGTCCTTATTGATCAATTGATTGAAAAGCTCGACAACTTTAGCTTTTTCCGCAATCAAGCGACAAAGGCCGAATTTGAGGAAGGTGTTCAGGAATATATCGATGAAACCGTCGAAGAAATTAACGGAATTATCGAGGATGATTATCCAGCGCTTACCGAAGCCTTAGTCGATTCAGTTTGGACGATTTTGCAGTACTTTAGGGTTGAGATTGATATCGAGACCGCACTTAGAAAGCGCTTTTGGTAACTGTAAGTCACAGATTAACGTCTCATTTTTAGGGGCGTTAATCATTAAAATAGAGTTTAAATTCTCTGTTAGCTAACAAACTTACACCCTTAACTAAAGAAAATGGCTCTTTAAAAGACACCAGTGCCGATAAAATCTATTCAATGAGGAGATTCAACCATATGAAACATCAAGTACTATTTGGTATAAAATCAACAAGTAAAGATGAAAAAACAATTCATAATAAATTAAAAGAATTTCTAGCATTAATAGATAGAAAAACATCTACAGCTAAGAACCCTACTATGCTTGAGAGTTTTTTACCATTCAGGATAAAACATTACCATTGGAATCTAAATAAAGAGACAGGCACATTCATTAAACTATTTCCCAATGTAGATCTTGATGCAAATACTTTCGCACCATCAAAACCAGAATGCAGCTGGTTATTGAGTATTATTTTCCACCAAGATTTTCCTGGATACGAAAGAATTAAATCCGAAGATTATATAATTAGCTTGTTAGACTCATTGAACTATGAATATGAAATGATATATGAAACAGATAGTCGTGATTCAATTAAATATGGCGACATTAAGTAGTAAAAGACTATATTTATTCCCTTAACGCGGGAGATAGTAGCCACTATCTCCCGCAGAAACTATATCTTAGTAATCTTTTAAGTACTAAAGCACCGTGCTTAATATCAGCATAAGGGCACTTATGTCAGTAGTCAGTTTACTCAAATCACTGTGCAAGTGATGTTTTAATAAGCAGTAACTGGCTACGAATGATTTGACGTATCTGATTATGCAGTTCAAATACTCGAGCGCGATCATTAAGATTTAGCGATAGATTTTCCAGCATCACCAGATCCAAATTAAATTCGGGATAATGCAGTGTCATCGACATATAGCCAGATAAATAGCCCGTATGACTGTATTCGACGAGACCATCGTCCTTATTGATCCTCACCCCATAGCCATAGCGCATATTCGGCCATAAGAATTGGATCTCGGTATACGCCGTTGTCATCCGTTGATAACTCTCTGCGCTCATCAACTTGCCAGAATGTAATAGATGCTGAAAGGCGGCATAAGCTGGCACTGAAGCAATCAATCCCCCAGCAGGCAACAAAGCTTCATCAAGCACTAAGTCAGCAGGGGCAATCACCTCACTTTCCTGTAAACCTACGGCGAGTGAAGGCACTTTGGCGTGAATCGCCTCAATACTGCCAAGCTCAGCACTCAGACCATTAAGCTGGTATCGCGTTGCAAACTGCGCCACTTGCTCGGCAAAGGATTGGTGATTGACCTTCTCAAGCACTTGCCCAAGCAGTGAATAACCAAAGTTGGAGTATTCAAATTGGCTACCCGGCTCGAATCGATTGGCCTTACCCAGTTTATCGACACCCGATGTATGAGTTAGCAGTTGGTGCAGCGTAATCCGCGCATCATATCGACTGGGATTAAGTGCATCCGCACTTGGATTTGCCCCCGCCACAGTGCCTTTTAGCGCCTTATTATTCCCTTCAGCATCACCAAAAAGGTAATGATTAAGCGAACGGTTTACCTCGAGTTTACCCGCATCGACCGCCTGCAATATCAAGGTTGCAGTGATTTGTTTAGAGAGCGATGCCATCACAAAGCGCGAATCTTGACTAATGCCTTCGCCCTTTTGCAGTTCAAGCTGCGGCTTGCCCTGCTCAAGCAGGATAACACTGCCACTAAATGGCTGCGGCGAATCCTCTATCGCGGCTTGGATTAAGGTCTTAATCTCTGCCGCCTTTGAGACAGAGGACGCCGTTTGGCTTTCAACGGCAATCGACTTATCACCTTGCACGCTCTGCGCTTTTTCAGCCCCAGTCTCTAGTAATGCGGCAATACTATTGGCACTTGGGAATAATAACAAACCAGTCAACAGAGTACTGATTACACTTAAACGCATAGGTTATCCTTAACTTAATGAGTAGATACTACCTTATTAGAAAGCGGCCAGCTTATCACAGTGGAATGTTAAGTGATGCTGCTTTGAGATTGGGAATAAAAGTCAGAATTTAGTCTTTAAAGTGAGTGGATTAGATGCCGAGACTCACACACTCTTTACCAAATCAACAACGCTATTTGCCCAGCGGCAACTCCGAGGGGGATTGTGTGCCCCTTGAGCTCTGGTGATATGGGTAAATAATTAGGGCATAACAGTTATGCCTGTTGGCTCTTTCTAAAAGCAACCTAAGACGATTTAGGCATTAAGCAATGATAAATAGTTGACTAAAACAGTCAACAACCATAACATGCACAATATAAGCATGTTTGATAATTACTAGTCCTTAATAGATTAAATAGAGGTAGTTCTGATGAGTTCATTATTTACTAAGTTCACTAAAACTGACGATAAAACCAAAAATGTAGCCCAATTTGTGCCGAGCACGGATGATAGCACTGCGGCGGATATCACAACCACAGAGCAACCTGAACAGACGAATACAGCAGAAAAACCTAAATCCCCTGGTTTTTGTTGTGGTTCATGTTCATAAACCACTTACCCTGGAATTTTAATATCGACTCACATGCATAGCATAGATATAGCTAACGCATTGATAAAAAAATGCTCATTGGTGGCGTTTTTTTATTTGGACAATGGAAATAAGCTGACAATGCTTATCTCACTTCTATCCCATCTAGGCTATTTTATTGTTCTTTATGGTTGATATCGACATGTAAGAGTCAAGTTTTGCTCAGTCGATATCACTCCTCAAATACTTATGATTGGTTTACTAACACATAGGGCTAGAAAACACTCGATTTAATATGCCATGAATATTTGAAATCACGCCTAAACTATATTATTTACCAGCTAAGTTTTACAGTGCATTCAAACTTTCAAAATCAAAGTCTTAAAACAGACACTAGGAAACATAGAGGAAAATATGCGTTCACTATTTATTCGCATGAGGTTTATCCACTGGTTAGGTGCTATTGTACTTTTTATGAATGCAACTTTCTTCACTGAACTATTATTTTCACAGATAATTCAGTACATTATTACAATGTTTTTGATTATTCATGATATTGATGAAAAAGTCTGGGGAGTTGATTCCTTAAAGAAAGTTACCGAATACATGAAAAACTTTGAAAGAAAAGATCTGTCAATTCCATGCACCATCAATAGCCTATATAACAGTGAAATGGAAAAAGTGCTTAGTGTTGTCAATACATTTAGAGAGAATGTAAAAATTGCACTCATCGATATTCAGCAACAGGCCGTAGCTTCTGATGAAATATCAGATCTTCTAAAAGTAAAAGCACAAAATATTTCGTCACGTATCAAAGAGCAAGATAATCGGGTCAGTATTCTCACCTCACAAATAGAAGCCTTAGACCAAACCTCTCTAGCACTACAAGCTAAAGCGGAAAAAACACGCGAGCAAGTAGAAAACACGCAAATAGGGCTTGTTCGATCAAATGAATCTATGGGGGCTATGGTTAAAGATTTAAGCTCATTTATTGCAAGTAATGATGAGCTTCAGGCAAAATTTCATCAACTTTCTCAACAAACAAAAGCCATTGAGGGAGTGGTATCGGTTATCAACAACCTAGCCGATCAAACCAATCTATTAGCTTTAAATGCTGCCATTGAAGCAGCTAGAGCAGGAGAGCATGGACGAGGCTTTGCCGTTGTTGCCGATGAAGTTAGAAACCTAGCCAAATCAACCCAAAGCAGTTTAGATGAAATTAATCAAATAATATCAGGAATATCTAAAGCGGTTCTTGATGCTGGTAATCAAATGAAATCACAAACATCTGCGATTGTTCTATTATCGGATTACACAACAACCAGCCAATCGGAATTAGATATTGCATGTAAAAACATCAGTGAAATTTTAACTTTGATTGGGCAAGATAGAACAAATAATAATTTAGATATACTCTATGTTAATAGGTTAGTTGGTGATGTCAGTAAGGAAATCGAGGTATTAAAACACCTCTCAAGCTCCAACTCAAATGATTGCATCGAATTAGAGCAGCAGGGCCATAGCTTAACTCAAGTTACTGAAAAAATTGTTCACCAATTAGGGATGTTTAAAACCAAATAGCAACATAATGCACTTTTTTTGCCTCCACCCTGCTCTGGCTAAATCGGTGTAATCTTTAGCATAAAAGTTACGCCGGTTCGATTTTTTCGTGTTTATCAAACTTCGTTTGATTGTTTTTAAAAGCAAAAATATCTCACAATAGGTCAATCATTATAAAACGGCAACAGCAATAATTACCGCCCCTAACATATATAAGCCTGCAGAAAGTGATATCGATTTTAGCGGGCTAAACTCCTCAACTTCCAACGTCTGTATATCTTCAATTTTGACTAGTTGCCCTTCTCCCTCGATCTGCTGTTCCGTTGCACTTTCGACTTGAAATTCCATTTGTTCGCCAGATATTGTGGTGACTTTGACCTTTTCACCTATGTAGCTGGATACCGATTGAGAATCCAATTTAACTTCATTGAGTGAAGAGCATGCGCTGAGGGAGAAACAGATAAGTGATACTACTGCTAACTTTTTCAAACAAGCCTCCTACACCTACAACTATTACATCCATGATAAGTTATACCTGTAGACATAAGCATTTAGGTATAAGCTATTCAGCTTACGGAGTTTCGCCCACAAGTTAAAGAAACCTAGGCTAAATCCACTTAAATTAAATCCTTTGGATGAGGTTAAATAGCGATCAAATGAGCACTGAACTCATCGATGCGGTTAAAGCCAAAGATACGCTTGCTGTTAAGCGCATTATTGCCAATGGCGCTAATCTTGAAGGCGTGGACGATGGCGGGATGACGGCACTCTTGCATGCCTGTGAGTTGCAGTCTTTTGAACTGCTCAAATTATTGGTGGATGCGGGGGCCGATGTGAATCATCCAAACTCGCAGGGGTATCATCCGCTCGATATTGCTTACTGGCAGGGTGAGTTTCGCATGGGATGCTATACCGCTAAGAGTGAGCGCATGGTGAGCTATTTAACCCGCCACGGCGGCAAATCCTTTAGCTAGGTGAGGAGCTAAATAGCATCAAAATGCGAAAGCTAAAAACTGCGAAATGATAAAAAGCCCTATAAACAAAAATCGCGTTAAGCTGGGCCTAACGCGATTTTTTATTACTCACTTACAACCTAATCACCAAAGTCATCGAGTAGGATGTTTTCTGGCTCAACGCCTAGGCTTTCAAGCATCTTAATCACTGAAGAGTTCATGATTGGAGGACCACACATGTAGTACTCGCAGTCTTCTGGTGCCTTATGATTTTTAAGATAATTCTCATAAATCACATTATGAATAAAGCCAGTGTAGCCAGTCCAATTATCCTCAGGCAATGGCTCAGATAACGCCACATGCCAGACGAAGTTGTCATTCTCGGCCGCTAGGGCATCGAAATCCGCTTGGTAAAACACTTCACGGGTTGAACGGGCGCCGTACCAGAAGCTCATTTTACGTGTGGTTTTCTTACTCTTAAGCTGATCGAAAATGTGTGAACGCATAGGTGCCATGCCCGCACCGCCGCCGATAAACACCATTTCCGCATCGGTTTCCTTCACAAAGAACTCACCGAATGGCCCAGAAATGGTCACTGTATCGCCCGCTTTCAGGTTGAAGATGTAAGATGACATCTTGCCCGCTGGCACATTGGCCGATGGCGGCGTCGCAATCCGCACGTTCAGCATAATGCGGCCCTTTTCATCGGGATAGTTGGCCATAGAGTAAGCGCGCAACACTTCTTCATTAACGGTAGAGACAATGTCAAACAGACCGTATTTGTCCCAATCGCCACGGTATTTTTCAGGAATATCAAAGTCAGCGTATTTCACCACATGGGCTGGCGCTTCAATTTGAATATAACCCCCCGCTTTAAAGCGAACATCTTCACCTTCGGGTAACTCAAGCAATAACTCCTTGATAAAAGTCGCCTTGTTATCATTAGAGATCACCTGACATTGCCACTTCTTCACCCCAAAGATTTCTTCGTCGAGCTCAAGTTCCATATCGGTTTTCACTGAGACTTGGCAGGCGAGACGACAACCTTCTTTAGCCTCTTTCTTGGTGATATGGCCCATTTCAGTCGGCAGAATGTCACCGCCGCCCGATTTGATTTTCACTCGGCATTGACCACAGGTTCCGCCGCCACCACAGGCAGACGGAATAAAAATACTCTGACTCGCCAAAGCGCCGAGTAACTTGTCACCCGCGGCAACTTGAATGCTTTTTTCGGCATCTTCGTTGATGCTGATCGTCACTTCACCCGTAGCCACTAATTTCTTTTTGGCGATTAGAATCACTATCACCAATAGACAGACCACTAGCGTGAACATGCCTATGCCAATTGCCATTTCCATCGTATTACCCTTTTCTAGCTCTTTTCTAAAAAGAATCTGGTTTCACTTTCTCAATTCTTGGCTCGCCTACTGTAGCTTTACAGCGAGATCCCTGAGAAAGACATAAAGCCCAGCGCCATCAAGCCTGTAGTAATAAAGGTGATACCAATACCTTGTAAGCCTTCGGGAATCGCGTTGAATTTCATTCTTTCGCGCAGTCCCGCCAGCAGTACAATCGCCACCGCCCAACCAAGACCCGAGCCCATCGCAAACACCACTGACTCACCGAAGTTGTAATCACGGTTCGCCATAAAGATCACCCCTGCAAAAATCGCGCAGTTCACTGTGAGCAAAGGTAAGAAGATCCCAAGGGAGTCATACAAGCTAGGAATGTACTTATCCAAAAACATTTCAAGGATTTGCACTAATGCCGCAATCACACCAATGAAAGTGATCAGTTGCAGGTAACTTAAATCGATACCGGGTAATCCCGCCCAAGACAGAGCGCCAGGTGCGAGCACTTTGACGTAAATCAGTTGGTTTAACGGCACGGCTAAGGTCATCACCACAATCACAGCGACACCTAGACCAAAGGCGGTTGACACCTTTTTAGACACGGCCAAGAAAGTACACATGCCCAAGAAGAACGACAGCGCCATGTTGTCGATAAAAGTGGCCTGCAAAAATAGATTTATATAGTGTTCCATATCTGCTCCTTAACCCCGTTTCCGCTGGATCACATTGATAGTCCAGATCAACACACCAATCAGGAAGAAGGCGCTCGGTGGTAACTTGAACATCTCGTTTGGCAAGTACCAGCCGCCGTTTTCGATGGTGGTGAACACAGGGTGACCGAATAAATTACCCGTCCCTAACAGCTCGCGTACAAAGGCGACGCTGATCAAAATCAAGCCATAACCTGTCGCATTACCAAGCGCATCGACGACCGCTAAATGCGGTGGATACTTCATGGCGAAGGCTTCTGCACGGCCCATGATGATACAGTTAGTGATAATTAACCCAACGAATACAGAAAGTTGCTTAGATAACTCATAGGCCACATCCTGCAGAACCATGTCGACGATAATCACCAAGGAGGCGATAACCGTCATCTGCGCGATAATCCGCACACTGGTCGGGATAAAGTTACGGATGGCAGAGATAATCAGGTTAGAAAACACCAACACAAAGGTCACTGCCAGTGTCATCACCACAGCGGTTTGCATTGAGTTACTGACCGCCAGTGCCGAACATACGCCCAGCACTTGCATTGCGACGGGGTTATTGGCAAACACTGGCCCCGTTAACATGTCACGCATGGATAAAGTGTTGCTCATTTTGCCTCTCCCAACTCACCTTGCAATTCACCCTGCGCTGCCGACGCTTTCAGCTGGTTGAAGAAGGTTTGAAAACCTTCAACGCCAAACCAAAACTCCATTGCGCGCTGCACGCCGCGGCCCGTCATGGTCGCGCCACTCACCGCATCCACACCGTGAAGATCGCCTTCTTTAACGCCACCCTTTACAAGACGTATCGCAAATTTGCCTTTTTCATCAAATAATTGCTTACCCTTCCACAACGATAACCAATGGGGGTCGGTCACAAAGTCGCCGATACCAGGGGTTTCACCGTGCTCGTACACGACGAGCCCTTTAATGGTGTTGAAATCGGGTTCAACCGCCACATAACCGTAGATCATCGACCACAGACCTTTGCCATAGAAAGGCACAACTACGCTGTCTAACTTGCCGTTGGCATCGAGCACTTTAAACACGCGGGCATCGTTCGCACGGGTTTTAATCTTGGCGATATCTTTTTTCGGCGCACTTGAAGTCTCAGGATTAATTGCCGCCATACGCTCATCGAAATCGAGGACGTTAGCGTCTGAGTCCACCTTACCTGTGTCTAGGTTGATCAATAATGGCTTAACGGATTTAGCGAAAATCTCTCTAAACTCATTGTCCTGACCTAAGTTCACATCGGCGGCCATCAACACATAGCGCTGCACTTCGTCACGTTTTTTGGCGACTTTACGTTCTTTCAATATGCCTGCTGTGCCTGTGATCATAAAAGAGCACAGGAGGCAGAGCGTGATGGTGAAGATCATGGTCCCCACCACAGTATCTTTCTTAAATACCATGACGTTTTAATCTCCGTTTGATGTTGGCGCGGGCCACCAGATAATCGAACAGCGGCGCCCAAAGGTTGGCGAACAGAATGGCTAACATCACGCCCTCAGGCATTTTGGGGTTAGCGACACGGATAAGCACAGTCATAAAACCAATCAAAGCACCGTAGGCAAACTTGCCTTGGCGAGTGTACGAAGTGGTCACAGGATCGGTGGCCATAAACATCATCGCCAGCGCAAAACCGCCAGTGACAAGATGCCAAGTCCACGGCATTGCCATCATTTGATTGCTGCTAGAACCGATGTAATTACACAGCGTTGCAGTCGCTATCATGCCCAGCAACACACCGAGCACAATGCGCCAATCCGCTAAGCGGCTGATCAGCAATAATGAACCGCCGATCAAAATCGCTAAGGTGCTGGTTTCGCCAATCGCGCCCACGGTAAAGCCAAAAAAGTTGTTCCACCAGTTAGGATCGCTAAAGGCGCTAAACCAAGAGTAATCGGCAAAACTCAACTTGCCCGCTGCTGTTTGTGCCAGCGCCGTTGCACCAGAGAAACCATCAACGGCAACAAGCTGTTTAATGGTTGAAACTTCAGATGGATAGGCGAAGTAGATAAAAGCCAAGCCCGCCAACGCAGGGTTAAGGAAGTTATATCCCATGCCGCCAAACAGCTCTTTAGCCACAACCACACCAAAGGAAATCCCCATGGCCACCAGCCACAACGGTGTTGATACTGGCAAGATTAAGGTAAACAGCAGGGCCGTCACGAAGAAGCCTTCGTGCAACTCTTGACCACGAACCCGCGCAAACACCACTTCCCAAAACAAACTGGTGAGCAGTGCTGTCAGGTAAATCGGCAGATAAAAACTAAGACCATAGAGGAATAAACCTAATATCCCAGTGTCTTGGCTAAGGCTGCCAAACAGGGTATTAAAGATTTCTAACTTCCAAATATCTGGCGTCGATAATCCGCCCGCGAGCGCAAGCTGTGCCTGTAGGCCAATGTTATATAGACCGAATAAAATGGTGGGCAGTAAACACAAACCGACTAGCGTCATGGTACGTTTCACGTCAATCGCGTCACGCACATGCACTTGGCCCTTAGTGCTACGACCATTGGCAATGACGAGTGAGCGCAAAAAGCCCTTCATCGACTTACCCGTTGCGTAGTACTCTTGCTGTAAATCAGAGGCGTCCTGTAAATCAGGTTTTTTCACTTGTTTGGTCATTAACCTTCCCTCTCAATAACATCTAGACAGGCACGTAATTCTTTACCAAAGTCATATTTGCCGGGACATACGAAGGTACACAGCGCCAGATCTTCTTCATCTAACTCCAATGCACCTAAGGCTTGCGCCTCGTCGGTATCACGCACCACTAAGTCTCGAACGAGTAAGGTGGGTAAAATATCCAGGGGCATCACGCGATCTAACTGACCAAAAGCCATCATGGCGCGAGCTGAACCGCCCTGATGAGTCGTAAACTCGAACAATTTAGTCGCACCAAACAGACGTGATGTTACGGCACGAGTGATGGAGAATTTGTCAGAACCACCGCGCACCCAAGGGAGAACATGGTGCTGCGAATCTTCGCTCAACACTGATACTTGGTTGTGGAATCGGCCTAAAAAGTCATGTACGCCCGCCGCGGTATGGCCAGATAACACAGATCCCGATACCACGCGGTTATGGCCAGGTTTGATTTCATCACTCACTAAGGCACTTAGCTCAGCGCCCAACTGAGTGCGCAGTAAACGCGGGTTCAGCACGCTCGGGCCACCTAAGGCGACGATGCGGTCGGTATACAACTCACCAGTTTGGAATAACTTGCCATAGGCAATCACATCTTGATAACCGATATGCCATACCTGACGTTCTAAACTCACTGGCAAAGTAAAGTGAATATGAGTGCCCACTAAACCCGCAGGATGAACACCATCAAAACGGCGCACCTCAAGTTGTGGTAATGCTTCTTTAACAATCGCTTCGCCCTTATCCTGGCACAGGTAAACCTTGCCTTCGGTTAAACGGCTCAACACCAGCAAGCCAGCTTTAAAAGCCTCAGTTTGCTCGGCGATAATCAAACGGGGATCAGCGGCCAGTGGATTAGTATCGATAGCGGTGACGAAAATACCTGCTGGCGTGCTATCGAGCGCAGGCACGCGCGAGAAAGGCCGAGTACGCAGGGCAGTCCATAGACCACTCTTCACCAACTGGTCTTGAACGGTTGGCCGAGGGAGAGCGGCGATGTCTTGATGGATATCGAAAGAAATCTGCCCATCGCGGTTTTCACCGTCATCGCAACGAATGACGACTGATTGTAGAATTCGACGCTCGCCGCGGTTAATCGCTACGACTTGGCCACTAGCGGGTGCAGTGAACAAGACTCCTGGCGTTTTTTTGTCTTCAAATAGGGCTTGGCCCTTTTGAACAAAATCACCCTCTTCGACCAACATCGTCGGCTTAAGCCCAACGAACTCTTCTCCCAGAACAGCCACTTGGGATGGCTTAGCACCGAGTTCAATGACCTGTCGCGGCTCACCAACAATCGGCAAGTCGAGGCCTTTTTTGATCGTTACAATTTGGTTTGAAAAATCTGCCATCACAAATATCAACCATGAAAAATTTTTAGATAAATTTAGGGTAGAGATTTGTTAACGCAGATTCCGATATTGGCGTCACATTCCGCTGCAAATTCGTAAGTTAGATACGTAAATTTACGCAATTTTGTGACACAGATTCACATCCTTACTTACTGTAATCTGCAAATGTAGTTTTATAACAATTTATTCATAAATACGTCATTACTGATTTAGTAGTACCTAAGGTTTACAAAAATAAGCCAAAATCTCCATTTCAGTGCAGTAAAGCGCTAAAACCGTTAAAAGAGCAACTCAGCGAACAAACTTCAGCCAATGGCATGCCTCAAAATGGGGCAGGATGGCTAAACTTGCTGGCTATTTTTAGCGCACTAACATTTCAACCTATGGTTTAACCTTTGCTTTACAGCAAAAGCTTGGTAGCCTCAAACTAAGAGAGTTTCCGTAGGAGAAATAGATGGAATACAGACGCATACCGCATTCTAATCTTGAGGTCAGTAAAATTTGTTTGGGCACTATGACTTGGGGCGAACAAAATATCCAAGCCGAAGCGTTTGCACAGCTGGACTACGCCATAGGCAATGGCATCAACTTTATCGATACGGCGGAAATGTATCCCGTACCACCTAAGCCGGAAACCCAAGGGGAAACCGAGCGTATCCTAGGGCAATATATTAAGGCCCGCGGTAACCGAGACGACTTAGTGATCGCCACAAAAATTGCCGCACCTGGGGGTAAAAGTGATTACATTCGCAAAAATATGGCGCTGGACTGGAACAACATCCACCAAGCGGTCGATGCATCTTTAGCACGCCTCCAAATAGACACTATCGACCTTTATCAAATCCATTGGCCTGACCGTAATACCAATTTCTTTGGTGAACTGTTTTACGATCAACAAGAGCATGAGCATCAAACGCCGATCCTCGAGACCCTAGAAGCGCTCGCAGAAGTGATCCGCCAAGGTAAAGTGCGCTATATCGGGGTGTCGAACGAAACGCCTTGGGGCTTGATGAAATACCTGCAACTCGCCGAAAAACATGGCTTGCCGCGTATTGTGAGTGTGCAAAATCCCTATAACTTGCTTAATCGCAGTTTCGAAGTCGGCATGAGCGAAATCAGTCACCGCGAAAACTTGCCATTACTGGCCTATTCGCCACTGGCCTTTGGCGCCTTGACGGGAAAATATTGCAACGACCAGTGGCCTGAAGGCGCGCGCCTGACCTTGTTTAAGCGTTTCGCCCGCTATACAGGTTCGCAAATGGCTCTGGAGGCGACAAAAGCCTATGTCGATTTGGCCCGCGAGTTCAAACTCACGCCCTCACAAATGGCGTTAGCTTTTGTTAACTCACGTAAGTTTGTCGGCTCCAATATCATAGGTGCCACCGACTTATATCAACTGAAAGAAAACATCGACAGTTTAAAAGTCACCTTATCGCCAGAGCTATTAGTACGATTAAACCAACTGTCCGATCAATTTAGATTACCTTGCCCTTAGCCCCTAGGCTTAGTCGGCGAGTTGTTTGAATGACTGACCAATAGCATCGGGTCAAATCCCCCTGATGCTATTGATTTCAAATAGCTTTAGAGGCATAACTTTTTACCTTTATATCACCTCATCAATGGGCTCTCTGCTCCATTCAATCAAAAGCTACCTATTACTTAGTCTTGTTTATCTTATCCCTCCGGCTTAGCAAAAGGTCATCGTCTTCAGCTCCACGAGCTCACCAGCGCCAGGCTATGCGAGAAGGCTGCAATACATGGTCTAGGTTACATTCGGATACAGAGTCCTTTTAAGAAGTGAAATATAGTGGCATCACAGTCACTAGACAGATGTCTTAAGGATAAAAAAATGAAAAAACTTTGCTTTGTAATCACAAGTGTTTTGATGTCAAGCCACGCTCTTGCTGAAAGCAATACCTACATTCGTAACGGTAATATCTATAGTCATCAAGATCAGTTCTTTGCTGGCGCAGGTGTTGCTACTGGTAGTCAGTTTTATAAGGGTCAAGATCACCAAACAGGTGCCTACCTCAATGGCGGCTACCACGGTGAAGACTTCAACGCCGATCTGTCCGGCATCAACTACCGCTTTTTAGGCACGAACGATAGTGCCGTTAATTTCAGTATCTTTGCCGTTGCCAATCCCGGCTTTGATGCCGATGATGCGGATATTTTAACGGGCATGAAGGATCGCAAATTCAGTGGTGATCTGGGTTTAAACGCCGACATTCATTTAGGAAATGGCACGCTATCAACCAAATTCCAACACGATGTCACCAATATTTATGATGGTTTTCAGGCTGATATCACCTATTACCATCCAATAAATGTAGGCTTCGGTGATCTGGTGCCTTATGCAGGTGTGCACTACTTCAGTAAAGACTTCGCAAACTACTACACAGGTGTGACGTCATCTGAAGCTACGGCGCAGCGCCCTGCCTATCAAGCCGACGGCACCTTTGCATATAAGCTAGGCTACGCTTTGGTTATTCCAGTCACTAAGCATTTAGATATTACTCAAGCCACAGGTTACTCGTACATAGGTGCCAACATGGCAGACTCTCCGCTAATAGACAGTAACAACCAGTGGGTTACTACCCTTGGCGTGAACTATAGCTTCTAAACAACCTGACGAGACAAGACCATGACACTTATCAGAAAAACGTTTTTATGTGCTGGATTAGCTCTGATGCTTTCAGCTTGTGCCACTTCCTACGATACCGAAAAGCAATTTTGGTCTTTCGGTAAAGGATTTGAAACCGCACAGATTGCACCCGATAGCTGGCAGATAAGCTTTGTTGGCAATACCAACACTGACCGCGCATTGGCCCGAAAGTACGTCATGCGTAAGTCAGCAGAGTTATGCAAACAAGCGGGTTATAACTACTTCACTTTTACTCACGAACAAACCGATCGTGATGCAATTGGCCAGTTTGGAGTAGGAGCGAGCGCGAGTAAGGATATCTTGTGGGGGAGTTCGACGATGAATCAAGAAACCTCTGTCATGGTCGAAGTCACAGGTTTACATAGCAAGCCAGAAAATGCGAGTTCCCGCATCTATGAAACAGATTACATACTTAACAATGTCAATGTGAAAAGTTAATTGCTCATCAAAAATGCACCAGTCTAGATTCTCGTTAGGTATCAAGGCTGGTGCGTTTTATTTATAAATCCCCCCTGTTCAGCACCAATTCGTTAGGCACTCATTCGTATAGTGAGTTGAGTCATTCTGCCTCTATCTCTAAATCAACTCAGCAGATTAGATTACGTAGGCCTAGCCGCATTGCTCGCTTCAGCTCATGTTAAAGAAACAGACAAAAACGGCTCAAACCTCGCATTATACCAATCGTATTAAACCCCAACTTTAAACTTCAGCCTTGAATTTTAGTGACATGCGAGCCCCACCTAAGTCAGGAGCACGGCCAATACGTAATGGGGACCCCATCCAACAACCAATTCTATCGACAATCGCCAGACCCATGCCATGACCGGAATTTCCCCGGCTGTGCTGACCACGCACAAAAGGTTTAATCACTTGAGTAGATTCCTGTTCATCTATGCCAGGGCCATCATCGTCAACGTGTAACCACGCAATCCCATCTTCCGATGCCAACGTCAGCCGAATCTTTGCCTTACCAAAACGCAGCGCATTATTGAGCAAATTATTCACCTGCATTGATAAGTACTTGGGATCTGTCTTGATCTTGAGCGCTGTGGGATAGGGAACCAGTTCAACTGAAAAATCGGGGTACACTTGACCTTGATACTTTTCGAGTAACCAAGCATTGAGCTCAATCGACTGCCAATCGGGCTGGATATTCGCCTCATCGAGGCGGGCATAGCTGAGCAGTGTCATGACCAACTCTTCCATAGTGTCCAGATCGCGGTTCAATCGCTGAAAATACTTCACCCTAAGTTGTTCGCTTTGGGTTTCTTCTAACGCCGCAATACCAAATCGCAGCCGCGCAATCGGAGTTTTTAAATCATGGGAAACTGCCCGACTAAGCAATTTATTGTCATCGATTAATTGCTGGATGCGATCTGCCATACGGTTGAATTCGCTTTCTATTGTGCCTATGTAGGACGCTTTACTGACCACAATTCGCTGCTGTAATTCTCCCATACCAAATGCTTGAGTCACCTTACTGAGATTAACCAGTTGGCGGATTAAAGGAGACACCCACACCAACAAAATCACCACCACACCGCCATAAAAAAGCATGGTATACAGCTTATTCGCGTTAAAACTCACATCGGCTGGCGTCACTATCTGGGTATTGATATTCAGCACCTGACCCGTTTTAGGCAATAAATAGTGCAAAGAGATGCCGTCATCGGACTCCAGCAATAATGATTCCCCTGAATAAAACTCTGTCTTTAGGGCTGAGGGTAAGACAAAATCCGCTTCATTCACCAAAGACAATTGATCTGCATTTCGCTGATTCCAGTTGTCTATAAACGCATTATTTGGGGCGGGATCGTTATCTAACGTTTGCGCCAGTGAGCCGCCCAGCAGTTTTAATGCCGCGAGGTGAGTTGCTGGGCTAGACGTTTCATTATCAGGATCAATAAGTGTTGCAAACTCACTTATCGACCAGCCTAGGCTGGCAATGGCCACCAGCACGACCAGCACCAGAGAAGTCATTAACTTCTTCATAAAGCTTGCTCGGCCTCATCGCGGCAAAACAAATATCCCTTGCCACGAATGGTTTTGACTTTATAGGGCTGACTCAACGCTTCCTGCAACTTCTTGCGTAAGCGCGATATGCGAATATCCACCGAGCGGTCTAGGCCATCGTATTCAATGCCCCGCAGTTGAGCCACCAATTCATTGCGACTCACTATCGTGCCCGCCTTCAATGCCAGCAGCCACAAGACATCAAACTCATTGGCATTCAAATCCAGCGGCTGTTTATCAATGGTGACTGACTTTGCCGTCGCATTTAACACTAAAGAATCAAACACTAATTGCTGCTTTTGCTCCTCATCACTCACTCGGCGTAACAGGGCCTTTATCCGCGCTAACAGCACCTGTGGTCGAATCGGCTTAGTGAGGTAATCATCAGCACCGGCATCTAACCCGCGGATTTCATCGCCGTCCTCAACGCAAGCCGTCATAAATAAAATGGGCCCAGTATAAAATCCCCTGGCCTCCTTACACACATCGAAGCCATTCTTAACCGGCATCATCACGTCGAGTAGCACTAGGTCAGGCATCTCATCGGCTATCATCTCTAAGGCAAAATCACCTTGGCTGGCCACTGTGACTCCGTAACAGTGATCCAGTAAATAATCACTGATCCACTCTGCCAGAGAGGTATCGTCCTCTACGACTAAGATATGCTTTGCAACTGACATATTAGAATAACCTCCAACCGGACTGACTCTGTTTAGGGGCCTTATAAACCCATGTCACGACCACTTTAACTTGTGCGAGCGGTTGTACATCATCATTACGGATAAGACTAAAAGTCGCCGTTTTATCCCCTTCAAAACTATATTGATATTCTTGCAAAGCTTTGCCAGTCCAGCAGGTTAACTGGTGCTGACGGTCTGTCAGTATGAGGCAGTACTCGCCGCTCGCGGGTGTCTGCCATCGGAACAATACATCTTGATAGCAAGTTTGCCCTTTATGCAGTGCAATGCAGCGTTCTGGGGTCGCGGTAAAAATAACGGCATCATCCTGACTCCAAACCAAAAAAGGCGCGCTCAGCATCACTACCGCTAACAATTGATAAAATCGATTCATGCCCTCCTCCTAAAACACATAGCTAAGAGAAGCATTAAAATACGATGTATAACTCGCTTGATTGAAGGGACTGTCGGTCACTTCTTGGGATAACACATTGAAGCGATACATGGCCCGAAAGACAAAATTTTCACTCAGCGGATAGGCAACCCCTAACTCCATGCCGTAACTGAAAGAGCTATCCGGCCGATACTCAGGAAAGCGTTCAGTGGCTTCTTCCTTACTGATCCCAAAAAGATAGCGATTCAAGGTGGCAGATGAGTAACCTACGCTCCCCAATACGTGAAAATTCCAATTACGAACCTGCCAGGACTTACCCAATCTGGCAGAACTTTGAATACCTTGATCATCATAATAATCAGATACTAACCTATACTGAAAAACATAGTTATCGCCCCAATAACGTGTGGCACGAAAACCGGCACCAACATAGAGAGAATCTTCCGATAGTAGATAAGCATTGCGGCCAGCTTCATCCAGCGTACTGGGATCCACATCAGGACGGGACCATGAACCTTGCAAGTTAGCCAATAGCAGTTCTAATGACCAATCCTCTGAACTCCAAAGATTAAATCCCAGATTAATGCCATCTTGAGATTGATGGATCATCTCAACAAACAGCCCTTTGTACTGGTACATGCCACTGACTAACAGCGACAACTGTGCAGAACCAGAATCCGTTTGCCGAACATCGACTTGATTAATCCCGTAAACACTCATGCCCAGCTCAAAATCACCGCCGTCAGCAAGGCGATTAGTTCCTCCAGTAACACTGCTCGCAATATCTGATGCTGCAGCGGTTCTAGGAAGAATGCTCAGCGTTAACACAAGAAGCCAAAGAATACGCATGCCCATTTAATTCACATTTTTAGTCGTTATTTAGCGCTACATATTACAACAGTTTGTTGCAAGTCACTGCACAACCAGTATCATTTTTACGGCAATTGTGTGTCGGATAACAAGAGAGACCTATATCCCAAACAACTTGAATCCTGCATCTTCAAATTGTTTGGGGATATACACACCTCACATTGAGTTAAGGCACAAATGAGGCTCAAGCTAGATGAAGTGGCGCAGTTAAGTTAACCGCTGTCAGTCGTTGGCACACTGAATTATGGGCTAATACATTTAAACAACTCGCACCTTAAACTGCTGCATCGTTTCCCTCAATGAATTAGCCTGGTTAGACAGTGACTCACTGGCTTTCGCGGTTTCGTTAGCGCTGCTGAGTACCAACTCACCCGAATCACGAATCGCATTAATGCGCTCACTAATATCTTCGGCGGTCACGGCTTGCTCCTCACTGGCGGTCGCGACTTGAGTATTAGCCTGAGTCAGTTCAGTCAACGCATCTAAAATCTCAAATAAGTGCTGCTTGGCTTGATTAACGAGCAGTAATGACTCACTGATTTGCTTATCGTTATTGGCGAAGGATTCGACTGAGGATTTGGCATCTTTCACGAGTGTTTGGATAAGATCGCTGATCTCCTGCGTGGCCGTTTGACTGCGCGTTGCCAATGCCCGCACTTCTTCGGCAACGACAGCAAAACCACGACCTTGATCTCCCGCCCGCGCCGCTTCAATCGATGCATTCAAAGCTAATAAGTTCGTCTGCCCAGCTATCGCATCGACCACAGAAACAAAGTTGAGGATTTTTCCCGTACTCGCCTGAACCTGTTGAATAAGTTGATTCGAATACTGGGCGCTGGCAACCAACTGCTTCGAGATTTTTTCGCTCGCATCGACAACCTCACAACTTTCTTTCACTTTATGCTCAGCTTGTCCCGCTGAATACGAAGCAGTTTCTGCACTACTCGCCACTTCAGTGATCGTTGCTGCCATTTGGGTCATAGAGGCGGCGACTTGGTCAGTGTTATCCTGCTGCCTCAACATGGCCTCACGATTATTCTCGGCCACCGCATTAAGCTCAGTCACCATAGAGGCAATTTCTTCACTTCGAGCAATCACTTGGCCAACAGTTTTACTTAAAGTCCACGCCATTTGATTCATACTGACGGTAAGTTCGCCTAATTCATCCTTGGAATCGACGCGCAGCTCTTGGTTAAAGTTGCCCTTTTCCATCATGGCGGCAGAATTACGTAACCGATTGATAGATTTGACCATGTATTGACTGCAAGCGATGCCAATTAATAATCCTATGACTAAAGACACTATCGAAATAATCGTTAAGCCATAAATGGCCCTAAGCTCTTCTTCCTCTGTTACAGAAACTGCAGCTTGAGTCATCAACGCTAAACGTTCTACGAATTGACTTAGCTCAGCATTAAACACATTTTGCGCTTCCTCTAAAGATTCAACCCGCTTAGCTAAAGCGGTATGGTCTTCTTTTTGCTGAATTCCCGAAATAACGGTGCCAAGCAGGACTTTATAATCTGCAAAATGTTGAATGATCGTGTCAATATCTTGATTTAGCTGCTGTGTTTTCTCACGTACTTGAGGAGTTTTAGCGTTTTTTAATGCCTCTCCAAGCATGGTTTGAGTCGAGAGCAACTCCTTGCTAATGTCTTCATTGTGCTGAACAACATCCGCAATAAAAGCCGCTAGAATGAGTGGGCTGGATACGGCGTCAACATCCGCGGCACGAAACGCTTTTTCTAGAATGACAGAGCTTTCAAGCTGCTTAATGGTGATGTCAGTCGATAGCCTGACTAATGGAATATTCTCTTCTGCAATGCCATGAATTTCCTCCGATACACGCTGCATCTTCAACAGACTAAATCCAGACAAAATCAAGATCAGTACTAACATCACCCCAACGAGGGCGATCATCTTATGTTTAATCCGTAAGTCTTTTAAAAACTTCACCATAAAACTACTCTCCAGCAAACACTGACAACGAAGGACGTCCAATTTAGGATAGTCGGAGTTTTAACTTTAGGTGGATGAATTGAGCCTAAAGTATTAGCTGAATTTAAAAGAGAAACTTAAACATTAGAAAAATCGCATCATAGCTAAGCTCAATGATACGTTAGAGTCTAAAACCGTTTAAGGCGTGCGAAATATCTATTAGGCAACAGTTTGAACAGACCTTAGTGAAATTAGGCGTTCAATACCACTGTCCGATACCAACGCCTCAACAAACCGCTAAAACTTGCATTCACATGGCAGATCACAGAAGATCCCTTGGCCTTTTTCATTGCCCTTAGCCTCGCCCATGACTCAACCTGCATCGCCTACGCCAAATACTGTGACTCACACAGCGACGAATACAATGGCTGACATTGAAACATCCCATGCCTCGGCGAGTGCTATGCCTGATACCACAGTGACACTTGGCTCATCTGAAGCATATCAGCAAAATGCTCAGATTCGGTCGCAATTCCCAGCGTTAAATCAAATGCTTGATGGTTATCCCCTATGTTATCTCGACACAGCAGCCACCAGCCAGAAGCCGCAAATGGTGTTAGATGCCATGGCACAGTTTTACACCAACGACAATGCCAATGTGCACCGTGCAGCGCATCAGTTATCAGCGCGTTCGACCTTAAGCTATGAGAAAGTGCGCGATCAGTTGCAGCAATTTTTGAAGGTAAAACGCCGCGAAGAAATCATTTTTACCCACGGCACCACAGAATCAATCAACTTAGTCGCCTTTGGACTGACTACCCAATTAAGCGCTGGCGATGTGATATTAATCGACGCCGCCGCTCACCACGCCAATATCGTGCCTTGGCAGGAACTGGCGAAACGCACAGGGGCAATCATTAAACCAATCCCGCTCTGTCAGGATTGCCGCTTAGATATCAACGCCTATAAAACCTTGCTCGAGTTAAAGCCTAAAATCGTCGCCCTGTGCCATGTTTCCAACGCCCTAGGTACAGTCAATCCCGTGGCTCAGCTAGTGCAGTTAGCGAAAAAACAAGGTGCTATCACCTTAGTTGATGGTGCGCAGGCAGTGGCGCATTTAACGCTGGATGTGACTGAAATCGATTGTGACTTTTACGTCTTCTCGGGGCATAAAATGTATGGCCCCACTGGTGTTGGCGTGCTTTACGGCCGTTTCGACGCCTTAGATAATCTCGCGCCACTATTAACTGGAGGCGAGATGATTAAACGCGTGAGTTTTGAGGCGACAGAATTTGGCAACCTGCCGAATCGCTTAGAAGCGGGCACACCGCCGATTGCTGAAGTCATAGGTTTGGGCGCGGCCATTACATTTTTACAAACCGAGCTCATGCCGCAGGTTCAAGCTTATGAAGCTGAACTAGTTAACTATTTACAAAGCCAATTGCGCGCGCTCGGTGAAGTGCATTTATACGGCGCCTTTGATGACAATATCGGTGTAGTCGCGTTTAATCTTGCCGGTGAACATCACCAAGATGTAGGCATTTTGCTGGACCAACAAGGGGTTGCCGTTCGTTGTGGCCATCATTGTGCCATGCCATTAATGCAGAGCCTGAATCTTAAGGGCTGTTGCCGCGCCTCTATCGGTATCTACACCAATAAAGACGATATCGACCGCTTTATTACCGCGTTAGCCTCGGTAAAAGACTTGCTGCTGTAATCCAGCATTTAGCCACTGATCTACGCCACTCATACGATGCTCAAGATAAATGAGACAGGATTTAGCCCTATGACAGATTCAATCATGCCAAATGAGGCCGATTTTCACTATTTAGTGCAAGATGCCGAAACCTTACTGGCGCGTTTTACCAATGCCCCTAACTGGCAGGAAAGATATCGCCAAATTATGTTGCTAGGGAAAGACTTACCAAGTTTAAGCCCTGAGCTTCGCATCGAGACCGCTCAAGTAAAAGGCTGCGAGAGTGATGCGTGGATTTACCATCTAGAACAGGCTGGCAAACACTATTATTTAGCCGACAGCGATGCCCGCATCGTTAAGGGATTGATTGGATTATTACTTGGTGCCTGCCATGGCAAAAGCCGCGCTGAAATCCAAGCATTTGATCCTACAGCTTACTTCAAACAATTGGGCCTAGAAGGTCAGCTCAGCCCATCGCGCACCAACGGCCTTAACTCACTGGCAAAAGCAATGGTTGAAGCCACTCGATAATCATAACCCGAGGGTTTTCATTTACTGCGACAAGCGATAATTGAAACCACTCGGCAACAACAAATAATCACAACTCTAGCTCAGGGGCAAAGGCCAAAAAAGGGATTTAATCAAAGACTTCTACGCCCTAAAAAGGTATAAAGAAGTTACATTTGCGTTATTGATAGGAACCGAGCATGCCCATCAAGGCAGTCAATCACTACCGTCGTACACTCCTTAAAGGTCTTGGCGCAGCAACTCTGTTAAGTCCACTCGCCAGTTTACCTAGCTTTGCCGCCGCACAGAGGCGGATATATGTCGATGGTTTATCTTTCCTTCCCGATGACTTAAGTGATGTAACTGCCGCTAAGCTCGATGCCTATCTTTGCGATATTTCGGCTATTGAGACCATAGAACAAGCCGATGGCACTCAAAACTACAAACGCACCTATAAAGCTTGCATGGAAAGCATTAAGCAGGCCGCTAAACGGGTGAGCGATCATCCCGATATTTTACTGCAAGGCCTGAGGGGACGAGATATTCAACGTGCACGCGACAGCCAGCGCACTGCGGTATACTTTCAAATCCAAGGCGCAGATTGTGTCGAAGAAGACAGTGAAGCTAACCAGTGGGCGCGGGTAGATGAGTTTCATCAACAAGGGCTACGCGTACTGCAACTCACCCACCATTACGGCAATACCTTTGCCGGTGGCGCCTTAGATAATGATGCCAGTGGCGGACTCAATAAACCACTCACGGCCCACGGGCACGAGCTTATCGCCAAACTCAATCACGCCAATATCTTAGTCGATGTGAGTCACTCCAGCGCTCAAACCGCTTTAGATGTCGCAAAAATCACTAAATCACCCATAGTGCAAAGCCACGGCGCAGCGCGCGGTATAGTAAACCATGCCCGTTGTTCCCCCGATGAAGTGATCCGCGCCATCGGCGATAGCGGCGGCGTATTCGGCGTGTTTATGATGAGTTTCTGGCTCACCAATAATGCCGTGCCCACGATTGATGATTATATTCGACAACTGGAATACGTTATGCGTGTTGGTGGAGTGGACTGCGTGGCAATCGCGAATGACTTCCCGCTCCGTGGCCAAGAAAACCTACTGGCACTGGGTAATGACAACGCCAAAGGCATTAAAGAATATCAAGAATGGTGGTACAGCCTGAGGGCGAAAGGCGTGCTAGGTTTTGATGCAGAGCCAAGGCATGTAGTAATCCCCGAGCTGAATCATATCGACCGCATGAGCCGTATCGACGATGCCTTAGCCAAGGCGCGCTTTAAATCTACCGACCGCGACCGTTTTATGGGTGGTAACTGGCAAAGAGTGCTCAACAAAGTGCTACTGTAAATGCCATTGTTTTATCGTCATGTTTAATTTACTTTGTCGATAAATTTACTGGTTTATCAGCTTGTTTCAGTCTTGGATATTCTATGCTGACCACACTCGCTATTTTCAATTATCGCTCTCTGCGTGAAATCGTCTTGCCCCTAGGGCAACTCAATTTGATCACTGGGGCGAATGGCAGTGGTAAATCGAATCTATACAAGGCACTACGTTTACTCGCACAAACGGCGCAAGGCGGCGTTGTCAATGCTTTAGCCCAAGAAGGCGGACTCGACTCCAGCTTTTGGGCGGGACCAGAAAACCCCACCAAAAGTATGCTAGCAGGCGACACTGCCATTGAAGCCACCGTCAGGCAAGCGCCAAAACGCCTAAAGCTTGGATTTGCTGGCGAAGATTTTAGCTATCTTATTGAACTCGGTTTACCCAAACCCGACGCCACCACGCTGTTTGGCTTAGATCCACAAATCAAGCGCGAAGCCATTTGGAACGGGCCTAAGTATCGACCCTCAACTGTATTGGTTGAGCGCCGTGGTCCTATGGTGAAGAGTCGCAGTGCTGACGGACAAGGCTGGGTAACCTTAGGCGCACACCTGCAAACCGGCGACAGTATTTTTACCGAACTTGCCGATCCAGAGCGCAGCCCTGAAGTGCTAAAACTTCGCGATAGTATCCGCGCATGGCGTTTTTACGATCACTTCAGAACCGATGCAGAAGCGCCAGCCCGTCGTCCACAATTAGGTACAGCCACGCCAGTATTGCACCACGATGGGCGCGACCTTGCATCAGCAATTCAAACCATTTTTGAGATAGGTGATAAAGCGGCTTTTGATCATGCGGTGAGCGATGCTTTTCCCGGTGCTAAAGTTCGCATTGAACCCCAAGCGGGCGGTATTTTAGTACTCGCATTTCATCAAAATGGCTTATTAAGGCCACTCAATGCCAGTGAATTGTCGGATGGCACCTTGCGTTATTTGCTATTAATTGCCGCCCTACTCACCCCAAGGCCGCCAGAGCTTATGGTGCTAAACGAACCAGAAACTAGCCTACATCCCGACTTATTACCTGCGCTTGCACGCTTAATCGCTAAGGTATCGGAAGAGTGCCAGTTGTGGGTGGTTTCCCATGCTAATCGGCTTATCAATGCCTTAAGCCAATTTGAACACTGCAATACCTTGGCCTTAGACAAAACCTTAGGCCAAACGCAGATCCAAGGCCAAGACTTACTCAATACGCCCAGTTGGCTATGGCAGAATCGTTAACCTATAGCCTTAATCAATCGTAAAATACCGCGAGCCATAGGGTTTCTGAACTTATAGAAGTCGAAGCGACTCGATGTTTTTGATGGGGCGGAATCGTTAAGTAACCTGAACTCGGGATAAGAAATGTTGAACTAATAGCCCTCCAAGTGATCGGATCTTTCGACCAAGAGAAACCCCATCACACCGGAGGGCCTATGCATAAATTAGTGGAAGTGTTTTGCGATGTCGATGATTTTTGCGCTGTTTTTATTCCAGAATGGGAAAAAACGCTGTTAATCGATGGTACACGCAAGCGTCATCGCGCTGGCCGTATGACGATGAGCGAAGTGATGACCATCATCTTACTTTTT
>NZ_JAKKRN010000043.1:0-38402 GCF_025654245.1 Shewanella sp. SM29 | reverse complement strand
ACATGCTCAATGACAGACGGATATGACTGCTATCAAAATGCGTTAGCAGAGCGAGTAAATGGCATATTGAAGCAGGAGTTTTTAACACATAAGCCAGCAACGCTGCAGGAGGCACGACAGATGGTGGAAGAAGCGGTCGCCATCTATAATCAACGACGGCCCCATTTGGCCTTAAAATACAAAACGCCCGATGAGGTTCATCAGGCGTTTTAGGTGGAAATAAGTGTCAACTTATTTCAGGACTAGACAAATGTTTTTGTTGGTAACGCCTTAAATCAAAGTGGCTGTGGCTTAGATTGATTTTTGAGTAAGGTTAAACAATCTTCGGCATTTAAGGGTTTACTCAGTAAAAAACCTTGTACTTGATCGCAACCCTGCATCGCCAAGAAGTTGAGCTGTTCTTGGGTCTCTACGCCTTCGGCGACGACATTCAGTTCTAAGCTGTGAGCGAGGGCAATAATGGCGCTGGTGATGGCGGCATCGTCGGGATCGTTGGTGATGTCTCTGACAAATTCTCGATCGATTTTGAGTGTGTCTATCGGGAAGCGTTTGAGATAGCTTAGGCTCGAATAACCCGTACCAAAATCATCCACGGCTATGGTCAATCCTAGGGCCTTGAGTTTAGATAGGATGCTGACCGACTCCTGCGGATTGCCCATGATCATTGATTCAGTAAGCTCAAGCTCAAGAGATTGAGCTGGGAGACCTGATACGGCTAAAGCGACTTCGATGGTGGAGATAATGTCCGCCTTCAGTTGGCGGGCCGATAGGTTGACGGCAATAGTGATCCCGTTAAATCCTAAGCTATTCCATTCGGCTAATTGCTGGCAAGCATGATTGATCACCCAATGGCCAATTTGGGTGATGATGCCGGTTTCTTCCGCCAGCGGAATAAACTCGACGGGGGAAATGGGGCCAAGTTCAGTGTGATACCAACGTAAAAGTGCTTCCAGTCCTGTGAGTGAACCATCTCGTAAACAGAATTTAGGTTGATAAACCAAGCTTAGTTCTTTGCGTTGGATAGCTTCCTTTAAACCACTTTCGAGTTGTACATGACGGGTGGCGATTTCATTTAATTTAGAGGTATAAAACTGAAAGTTATTTCGACCTGATGATTTTGCGTGGTACATGGCGGTATCGGCAAATTTAATCAGTGAGTCGGCATTGTCCGCATCGTTAGGGTATAAGCTGATACCTATTGAGGTCGAAATGGTCAGCGTTTTATCGTCCAATAGGAAGGGCGTTTGGAATGCTCTGAGCACTTTTTCTGAGATCAGGGTTGCGGCTTTTGTTTTCGCAACACCTTCTAAAATAATAGTAAATTCATCGCCACCTAAGCGTGCGACAGTATCGCCATCACGCACTGCATTTTGCAGTCGTCTTGCCACGGCTTTCAGTAACAAATCCCCGACATGATGCCCCATAGAGTCGTTGATATGTTTAAAGCGGTCGAGGTCTAAGAACAGCAAGGCAACGATATTATTCGCTCTGTGCGCTTGAGTAATCGCGTGATTGAGCCTGTCTTGAAATAAAGTTCGGTTCGGTAAGCCTGTTAATGTGTCAAAGCTGGCGAGGAAACGCAGATCTTCTTCGGCTTTTTTCCGCTCAGTGATGTCGGTAAATACTGCAACGAAGTGACTGGTTTCGCCTTTGATATCGATCACTTGGTTGATTTCAAGCCAGACTAAAATGGCCTGACGTTGTTTATTGCGGATCCAGAGTTCTCCGACCCAATGTTTGTGACGCAGTAGCTGTTGTTCAATTGTATTGAACAACTCTCGCTGTTGGCGACTAAAGGCTAAGTGAATGAAATGCCTGTCGGTTATTTGGCGTTCTGTGTACCCTGTAATGGCACAAAATGCTGGGTTGACCGAACGAATTCGATAGTTTAATCCTCCCACTACAACGGCTTCGTTCATACTGTTGAGCACTTGTGATGACAGTACCAACTCGTTTTCAATCAGTTTGCGCGAGGTAATGTTACGGTTGGTCCCTGTCATGCGGATTGGATTATCTAGGCTATCTTTTTCCACCACTTTACCGCGGTCTAAAATCCATACCCAATTACCGGGGGAACGTTCGACTCGGTACTCTGCTTCGAAGAAAGGCGAACGACCTTGAAGGTGTTCGTTAAGCTCAAATTTGAATCTTTCTCTATCCTCTGAGTGCATGCTCTCATGGGCTATATTGCTGCTATTCCAATGGGGGACTGAAGAATCCATATTGGTACGATAGACTCGATTTTCTGGTATGTTCCAGTCCCACATGCCATCGCCAGAGGCCCAAAGTGCAAGTTTGAGTCGCTCCTCTGAGGCGCGGATACTGGTTTCAAATTCGCGCTGTTGCTGACGTTTCCTTTTACGCCAGATAATGATCCAAGCCAACAGCCATAGAGAGAGCAAGCTGTAGAGGGCGTAGGCGAACTGAGTTCGATAGAAGGGCGCTTGTACATGAAGATCGACAGACAGGGCGTAGTCACCTTGAGTGTTGTATTGCAGCCCATGGCGAACATGCAGTTGGTAGTGACCAGGGTTAATATTGGTGAAGGTGATTTCATTACCTGTGGGGAGCTCATGCCACTCGTTATCAAATCCCTCAAGAAAATAGCTGAAGCGGTTTTTACCCGTATAGCTGAAATCCAATGAGGTCACCTCAAAACTGATCAGCTGATCGCTATAGTCCATTACTATACTAGGTGGATGGCTCAAATCGAGAATAGTGTGTCCTTTACCCGCAATACTATAGCCAGTGAGTGCGACTTTAACATCGGGTCGTTGATCTGGAATTGACTTTGGATTGAAACGATTTATGCCATTAATGCCACCAAACCAGAGATCGCCATCGCTGTCTTCAAGTTTGACGCCACCGTTAAACTCCAGTGCTTGTAGCCCTTCTTGTTCGTTAAATATGATGACACGATTGGTTTTAGGATTGAGCTTTCCTATCCCCGCATTACTACTAAACCAAATGTTGTGTTCTTGATCCTCGAGTAAGGCATAGATGGTATCACTTGGTAATCCCTGATTGCGGGTATAGTGGCTAAAACCTGCATCAGTCTCTTGAGACGGTAACTTGCTGATCCCACCATGGGTGGCAAACCATACCTCGCCCGACTTTGTGACTAGAATGTCGCGGACACGGTTGTTGATCAGGCTGTTTTTGTCTGAGGATTGATGGAAGTAGGATTTACCTGTGCCTGTTTTCATATCCAGTTTAAGCAGGCCATCGAGTGTACCTATCCATAGCGTATCTTTGTGTGTTCTGAGGATTAAAAACTGGTTTTGTGCCGGATAGAAATTATCAATATGTGCCAATGAGATAAAAGTAAATTCATCGGTATCTATCGCCTTACGGTAGAGGGCATTGGTTGTTGCCACCCAGAGGCGACCTTGCTCATCAATATCTAAACTACGGATATAATTGGTTTCTGAGCCTTGATCAGTGCGTTCTGTCACCTTGAGTAACTGGAAGTGGCCATCTAGCGCCAGTCGACCTAGCCCATAGTTAGTGGCAAACCAAAGCACGCCATTTTTGTCTTGGTCTATATCTCGCAGGATAAGATTCAAGTTGCGTTGATGCATCCCTAAGGCGTTAGCAAAGAGTTCCGTGTAGTGTTCATATTTTCCATTGGCCAACATGCGTTTAAGCCCAGCACCTTCGGTGCCTATCCATAGCGCATTATCTTGGCTGCGGAACAAGGTGCGTATGTTGTTACTTTGTTGCGACAGGTTAGGGGTGGATTCGTAAATATGCTGAAAATACTGACGACGGGTATTAATTTTATCTAGACCAGAATAACTGGCACCTAACCATAAATTGCTAAAGGGATCTTGCAGTAAGCTCAGTATGTTATTTTCACTAATACTGTTGGTACGCTTAGGATCATACCTGTGGTAGGTCGCAGTAAATGCCTTATCGTTTCTCTCGAGTTGAATAAGACCAGCTTCTGGCCCAACAACCCAAAAGTCACCCTGCTCAGTTTGGATAAAATCTTTAATGTAAGGCACATTATCGTCTGTCTGCCAGAGGATTTCGCCCTGTTGTGACGCCAAGTTGTAATGCCATAATTGCTCACCCAGAGCTAAGGTGATCGCATTAGCGGAATGTGCCCTAATTTGATGTGCAGTGAGATTCTGCGGGACATTTAAGCGAGTGATAGTATTGGCACTGACAGCAAAGGTGCCGCTATCTTGTGTTCCTGCCAGAAGGTAAGTGTCTTCAACATTGGCTAAGCTGGTGATGTGGGGTTGAACACTATTACCTAAGTTCACTTGGGTAATTCGTTTGGTTTTGGTCGATAGGGAAAATAGTCCTGCTTTAGTACCAATCCAGAGTGTATTGCCTACAACGCTGAGTTTGGTTGTGCGCGGATCGGTAAGCCCTTGTTCTTGGCCAAAGTGTTCAAAGGTCCCTGTGCTCAAATCGAGTCGATTTACCCCTTGGCTGAAAGTCGAAACCCAGATATTACCTTCTGAGTCTTGAATAATGTCAGAGACATAGCTCTCAGAAATACTCCTCGGATCATTGGGTGAATGGGGGAAAATATTGAAGCTGTGACCGTTATAAGCATGCAAACCATCTTGAGTGCCAATCCATAACATACCTGCATTGTCCATAAACAGGCTAGTAATCGTATTTTGGGTAAGGCCGTCTTCACTGCGAATATGTTCAAATTTGAGCTGTGTGGAAGCCGCGCTCAATGGTTGAGCTAATCCATTGCACGAGATCCCCCACAAACTTAGGATAAAAAGCGTACTTAGCATTAGCTTGTGGATTAGTTGACTCAAATTTTCCCCTACCAAAAACGGACCCATCCTGATTAGGTTTCTATTTAGTTTAGTTCTTAGCCTAGACCTTACATGCCATTTTGCTGTAAAAATGCGACTTAAATTGCTGACTTGGCTTAAAAATAACCAAAATCGATGGGCGCGATTCTGTAATAGATCATGCAATATATTAACTGTACCGTTTTACTGCCAATATTCTTTTTATGACGAGTTTGTATTCTGGCGTTTTTGCTAAAGGATCTTAGCATTGTTTCAGGTATGTCAACATATTATGCTAAGACAAATACGGGCGAAGCAGATTAAAATGATGGGCGAGAATAGAAAAAAGACCTTGCCGGAAGGGGGAGAAGCAAGGTCTTTGGTTGAACTGTTTTACTTAGATAAAGTTACGCAGCGGGTACTCGCACAAAACCTTCCATCAGTACGCGGGCGCTGCGGCTCATAATGGCTTTGACAACCGTCCATTCTCCATTCACTAAGTTTGCCTCAGCGCCAACGCGCAAGGTACCAGAGGGATGACCGAAACGTACAGCATCTATCGTTTTGTGAGTGTCTCCACCGTTTGCGGCTAAGTTGACTAAAGTGCCGGGAATTGCCGCCGCCGTACCAATCGCAACGGCAGCCGTGCCCATCATAGCGTGGTGCAGTTTGCCCATAGACAAGGCGCGTACCAGTAGGTCAATTTCATCTGCATTGACGGTTTTACCGCTCGATGACACATAGGCTTTAGGCTTAGCGACAAAGGCGATCTTAGGCGTGTGTTGGCGTGCAACTGCTTCATCAATATGCGAAATCAAGCCCATACGCACGGCGCCATAGGCGCGAATGGTTTCAAATTTGGCAAGGGCGGCATTGTCACTATTAATATCATCTTGTAGCTCTGTGCCCGTGTAGCCTAAGTCTTCTGCGTTGATAAAAATGGTGGGAATGCCCGCGTTGATCATAGTAGTGTTAAAGCTGCCAATGCCCGGCACTTCTAGCACATCGACAAGATTGCCCGTAGGGAACATGCTGCTACTCCCTCCGTTAGAATTGCCATCTTCGTCAGGTGCCGGATTCATAAATTCGATTTGCACTTCGGCGGCGGGAAAGGTCACACCATCGAGCTCAAAATCACCGGTTTCTTGCACTTCACCCTTGGTGATTGGCACATGGGCGATAATCGTTTTGCCTATGTTGGCTTGCCATATTCGGACTGTGCAGACGCCATTGTGTGGAATACGGGCCGTATCAATTAAGCCATTGCTGATGGCAAAGGCACCGACAGCGGCGGTCAAGTTGCCACAGTTACCGCTCCAATCTACAAAAGGTTTATCGATTGCCACTTGGCCGAAGAGGTAATCGACATCGTGATCGGTTTGGGTGCTAGGGGAGAGGATTACGGTTTTGCTGGTGCTCGAGGTGGCTCCGCCCATGCCATCGATTTGTTTACCGTAAGCGTCTGGGCTGCCTATCACTCGCAGTAACAAGGCATCACGTGCGGGACCTGCAACTTGTGCGGCTTTAGGTAAATCCTGCAGACGGAAAAACACGCCCTTGCTGGTGCCGCCACGCATATAAGTCGCGGCGACTTTGATTTGTGGCGGGAAAAAATTCTTACTCATGCTATTAACTCCAAGGGGAATAGCGATACAGGTTAGCGTTGCTATCAAAGGTGGCGATTCACGTGTGGAGTCGCCACCTGTTGAAAGCGAGTTTTACTTCAGATTCGACTCTAAAAAGTCCTGAGCAAAACGCTGCAATACGCCGCCCGCCTCGTAGATAGACACTTCTTCGGCGGTATCGAGACGACACGTCACCGGCACTTCGATGCGCTCCCCGTTTTTACGGGTGATGACGACAGTCAAATCCGCTCTTGGCGCTGGCGTGCCGAGCACATCGAACACTTCTGTGCCATCTATTCCATAAGTTGCACGGTTGTCACCGGCTTTAAACTCCAGCGGCAACACGCCCATACCGACTAAGTTAGTGCGATGAATGCGCTCGAAACCTTCGGCAACAATGGCCTCAACCCCCGCTAAACGCACGCCTTTGGCAGCCCAGTCGCGGGACGAACCTTGGCCGTAATCTGCGCCCGCTATGATGATCAGCGGCTGCTTACGTTCCATATAGGTTTCAATCGCTTCCCACATACGGGTCACTTGACCTTCTGGCTCGATACGC
The DNA here is from genome assembly GCF_025654245.1 of Shewanella sp. SM29. Classification (NCBI taxonomy): domain Bacteria; kingdom Pseudomonadati; phylum Pseudomonadota; class Gammaproteobacteria; order Alteromonadales; family Shewanellaceae; genus Shewanella; species Shewanella sp. SM29. The sequence goes on along the minus strand of NZ_JAKKRN010000043.1, from coordinate 31,452 downwards.
GTCAGTGAACCTTGTTGCACTTTACCGTCAACGATTGCCATCTCGTTTTTAAGTTTAGGGTTGGCAAAGGTCGCACGTTGGGCGGTTAAGTGATCGCCCCTGTGGGTGGCGTAGGAGTTAAAGTCTTCCTCCGGCAAGCCCATTTTGTGCAGATATTCGCCCGCGGCGCTGTCCATCATAATGGCGTTAGAGGGCGATAAATGGTCGGTGGTGATGTTGTCACCCAGTACCGCCAGTGGTCGCATACCCTTGAGTGCACGTTCACCCGCCAATGCGCCTTCCCAGTAAGGTGGGCGACGAATATAAGTAGATTGCGGACGCCAATCGTACAGCGGGCTGATTTTTTCGCCATAATCGACGGCTAAATCGAACATGGGCTCGTACACTTTACGGAACTGCTCAGGTTTAACACTGGTCGCAATCACGGCATCGATTTCTTCATCCGATGGCCAAATGTCGATAAGTTTGACGGGGTTGCCGTCTTTATCTAATCCCAACACATCCTTTTCGATATCGAAACGTATGGTGCCGGCAATTGCGTAGGCGACGACCAATGGCGGCGATGCTAAGAAAGCTTGCTTTGCATAGGGATGAATACGGCCATCGAAGTTGCGGTTACCCGATAACACTGCGGTAGCGTACAAGTCGCGGTCGATCACTTCTTTTTGAATCACAGGATCCAGCGCGCCGCTCATACCGTTACACGTCGTACAGGCAAACCCAACAATCCCAAAACCGAGTTGTTCAAGTTCAGGCAATAGCTTGGCTTCTTCCAAATACAACTGCACCGCTTTTGAGCCGGGGGCGAGTGAGGTTTTGACCCAAGGTTTGCGGCTTAAGCCTTTAGCGTTGGCGTTGCGGGCAATGAGACCTGCGGCAATCACGTTGCGTGGGTTACTGGTATTAGTGCAGCTGGTAATCGCCGCAATAATCACAGCACCATCGGGCATTAAGCCAGGCTCGTTTTCGACTACGCCGCTAATTCCGCGCTCAGCCAATTCTGATGTTGGCACCCGTGCATGTGGGTTTGATGGCCCTGCAATGGTGCGCACCACCGAAGATAAATCAAAATGCAGTACGCGTGGATAGTGCACTTCGGTCAAGCTGTCGGCCCACAAACCTGCGGTTTTGGCATAGGTTTCAACCAGTTTAACTTGCTCGGCTTCGCGGCCAGTTAAGGTCAAATAATCTAAGGTTTGCTGGTCGATGTAGAACATGGCCGCAGTAGCGCCAAACTCAGGTGTCATGTTCGAAATCGTTGCGCGATCGCCTAATGTCAGTGCCGCTGCGCCTTCGCCGAAGAACTCTAAGTAGGATGAGACGACTTTTTGTGCGCGTAGAAACTCGGTCAAGGCCAATACGATATCGGTAGCCGTAATGCCGGGCTGTGGTCTGCCCGTGAGTTCGACACCGATAATGTCCGGCAGACGCATATAAGATGCGCGTCCCAGCATCACGCTTTCGGCTTCTAGCCCGCCGACACCAATGGCGATAACGCCCAGAGCATCAACGTGTGGCGTGTGGCTGTCGGTGCCAACTAAAGTATCGGGGAAGGCCACGCCATTGCGTGAATGCACCACAGGCGACATACGTTCTAAGTTAATTTGGTGCATGATGCCGTTACCCTGAGGGATGACATCAATGTTTTTAAAGGCTTTTTGCGTCCAATCAATAAAGTGGAATCTGTCTTCGTTGCGTCTGTCTTCGATGGCGCGGTTTTTGGCAAAGGCGTCTTTATCAAAACCACCAAATTCGACAGCGAGTGAGTGATCCACAATCAGCTGGGTTGGCACAACTGGGTTCACTTTGGCGGGATCGCCACCTTTAGCGGCGATCGCATCACGCAGACCCGCAAGGTCAACTAAAGCGGTTTGCCCCAAAATATCATGGCACACCACGCGTGCAGGAAACCAAGGGAAATCCAGTTCTTGCTTAGATTCGATAATCTGTTTTAGCGAGTCGGTCAAAACGGCCGGATCGCAGCGACGGACTAAGTTTTCGGCTAAAACGCGCGAGGTGTAAGGTAGCTTGGCATACGAGCCAGCTTGAATGGCTTCTACGGCTTCGCGGGTATCGAAGTAATCGAGCTGAGTGCCGGGTAAGGGCTTGCGATATTGGGTATTCATAGCAGTGCTCATAACATCATCCATTTCGGAAAATGAAGTTGGCGCGAGACTTACATTGAGTGAAATCTCGCGCCAAGTGTGGTCAATTTTGCTTAACGGTTGGCAATTGGTACCACTTTGCGCGGCGCCACGCCCACATAATCGGCACTCGGGCGAATGATGCGGTTGTTAGAGCGTTGCTCCATCACGTGCGCCGCCCAGCCAGTGACGCGTGAACACACGAAGATTGGCGTAAACAACTTAGTCGGAATATCCATGTAGTGGTACGCGCTGGCGTGGAAGAAGTCAGCATTACAGAAGAGTTTTTTCTGTTCCCACATCAGGGCTTCGCAGGCAACTGATACTCGGTATAGGCGGTCGTCACCGTTGGCCGCCGCCAGTTTTTCTGACCATTCTTTGATGATGGCGTTACGTGGATCGCTGTCGCGGTAAATTGCGTGGCCGAAGCCCATGATCTTATCTTTACGCTCGAGTTTGCCCATTAAGATGTCGCGCGCATCGGCTTCATCTTTCATATCTTTAATGAGTTCCATCGCCGCTTCGTTCGCGCCGCCATGCAGCGGGCCGCGCAGTGAACCAATGGCGCCAGTGACGCATGAATGCATATCTGACAGGGTTGAAGCACATACGCGAGCGGTAAAGGTTGATGCGTTAAATTCATGTTCTGCATAAAGAATTAACGATACGTCCATCACTTTAGCATGCAGTGCCGACGGCGCTTTGCCATGTAATAAGTGGAGGAAGTGTGCGCCAATTTGATCGTCATCGGTTTCAGTATCAATACGCACGCCATCGTGGCTAAAGCGATACCAGTAACAGATGATCGATGGGAACGCGGCGAGTAAACGGTCGGTAATTTCACTCTGTTCGGCAAAGCTGTGCTCGGCTTCTAAGTTGCCTAGCATAGAGCAGCCAGTACGCATTACATCCATAGGATGAGTGTCGGCTGGAATGCGCTCCAATACTTCTTTTAAGGCTTGCGGCAGACCGCGAAGGCCTTTGAGTTTGGTTTTGTAGGCATCAAGTTGGGCTTGAGTGGGCAGCTCGCCGTAAAGAATAAGGTAGGCGACTTCTTCGAAGGTGGCATTTTCACCGAGATCTTTCACATCATAACCGCGGTACGTTAGGCCCGAGCCTGACACGCCCACTGTGCTTAATGCGGTTTCGCCTGCGCTCTGGCCACGTAATCCTGCACCGCTTAGTTTTTTAGCTTCTGACATAATCCTTCCCTTCCGTTAACTCTGTTTGGTTATTGCTGGCGGATGAATGCACTTATTTTTGAGTGTTCATTCGCCGACATTTATTGGTTAAGGCTGCACTTTTTATGTAACGTGTTTAACGTTAAATCTGCATTAACGCCAAACCCTGTAGGGTTGCAGCTTTTCGGTGACGCCTTGCTGCTTGGGGGCAAAGCGTCTGGGTTTCAGTAACAACATGAGCTTGCGCTTCTACTGACAATCCATGGTCTTGTGTATTTTTCTTTCTCGCTTGTTTAGCTATTTATCTTGGCTGAACAGTTGATCTAACTTGTCTTCAAAGGCGTGGTAGCCCAAGTATTTATACAAGTCTTTACGGGTCTGCATAGTGTCTAGCACGTTGCGTTGATGACCATCATTCATCAGCGCTTGCATGACGTTCAGTGCGGCTTGGTTGGCTGCACGGAAAGTACCGAGTGGGTAGAGCACCATGTCGGCGCCCGCCTCGGCGAGTTCTTCTTTATTGAACAATTGGGTTTGACCAAATTCAGTCATGTTCGCCAAAATTGGTGCTTTAACTTGAGCCTTGAAGTGGCGATATTGGTCTAGCTCAGTTAAGGCTTCGGCGAAGATCATGTCGGCGCCGGCGGCAATATACGCTTGCGCACGTTCAATACCCGCTTCTAAACCTTCCACGGCGACCGCATCGGTACGCGCCATGATCACAAAGTTAGGATCGGTACGGGCATCGACGGCCGCTTTAATGCGATCGACCATTTCTTCAATACTCACGACTGCTTTGTTGGGTCTGTGACCGCAACGTTTTTGCGACACTTGGTCTTCCATGTGCACTGCGGCGACACCGATTTTTTCGAATTCTTTGATGGTACGAGCAATGTTGAATGCGCCGCCCCAGCCAGTATCGATATCGACCAATAAAGGCACCTGCGTGGCAGAGGTGATGCGGCCTGCATCAATCAGCACGTCATTCATTGAGGTCATGCCTAAATCTGGCAAACCGTAGGAAGCATTGGCAACGCCAGCGCCCGAAAGATACAAGGCTTGGAAGCCAGTTTGCTCTGCCATTAAGGCAAAATAGGCATTGGTGGTACCAACGATTTGTAACGGTTTGGCCTTAGCAAGAGCTTGGCGAAAACGTAATCCTGCGCTTTGAGTCATGGTTTTATCCTTTTCCATTTTATGGGAAGTGGGCATATTGAGCCGTAAGAACTTAGCTAATGTTGGCTAAGGTTTCTTTTGCGGCTGCATTGGCTTGCAATTCAATTAAGCGTAATTCGGTATTTTTACGCCCCTGTTCGATATGGCGGCGCATCAGCAAACTGGCCAACTCACCATCGCGCTGGGCAATGGCTTCGACTATGCGTCTGTGCTCGGCAATCGCTTTCACGGGACGATTTTTATTAGTGCACTGGTAGCGATACATACGCAGCAAGTGATACAGGCCGCCGACTAAGGTTTCCTGCAGATGCTTGTTACCGCTGGCTTGAATAATTTGGTAGTGGAAGTCGACATCGCCTTCTTCTTGGAAGTAAGTATCGCCCTTGGCGAGCGCCGCTTCTTGCGTTGCGAGCAGATCTTCTAGCTTGGCTAATTGTTCTGGGGTAATACGGCTGGCGGCGAGTTCGCAGGCCATGCCTTCAAGCACGCTACGTAGTTGATATAAATCGTTAAGTTCACTCACTGTCAGTTGGGCGACGCGGGCACCAACATGGGGCGCACGCACTACTAAGCGTTGTCTTTCTAAGGTTTGCAGGGCTTCGCGGGTCGGGCCGCGGCTGATGCCGTATTTTTCGGCCAGTGCTTGCTCGTTAATCTTGCTGCCTGCAGGCAGTTCGCCCTTGATGATGCTGGTTTGGATCTGCACCAAAATTTGATCGGCTAATGTGGTCGACGTCTTATCTGCCGAGGTCGATTTGACCTTGTGCAGGTGGGGAACTTGAGTGTCATCAGAAACGAACGTCGTGTCTTGCTTCAACATAGAACGCATCACTATTAATAGGATTGTCGACAATGGGTAAAAAATAGCCCTCCCTTGGTGGATTGTCAACAATGTGTTTACTTAGACGTAAGTCTATATTTCAATGAATTTCTATTTTTATTATTGATTTTTATCATTTTATTTTAATTATCTCGTTGTTAATATTTTATGTTATGAATATTTAAATATTAAATTGTCAACAATGGCGTGGTTTTAACCTTCCAACCTCGTTGCGGATGTTGATGGTTTTGGGGGAAATCGTCCAAATGCATTTGGCATGTTTATCCTTCGCGTTATGCTATGGGCGGAATGAGACATTTGGGGATGACAGTGGAAAAAGTGTTAGTGAGCAGTTGTTTACTCGGACAAGCGGTGCGCTACGACGGTGGCCATAACTTGATGGAGAGCGAGCTGGTGCAAACGTGGCTCGAACAAGGGCGGATTGTGGCGATTTGTCCCGAATGTGCAGGCGGTTTGCCAACACCTAGACCGCCAGCGGAGCGGATTGGACAGCGCATCTTAACTGCCCAAGGTGAGGATGTGACCCACGCTTTTAGTCTGGGAGCCGATCTCGCGCTTAAGCTGGCGCAGCAACACGGGATTAAAGTGGCGATTTTAAAAGCCCGCAGTCCATCCTGTGGTAATAGGCAGATTTACGATGGTCAATTTGTAAAACAGTTAATTGCGGGACGAGGATTAACAGCTGAAAAACTCAGCGCCGCAGGAATAACTGTATTCAATGAATTGGAGTTATCCGCTGCAGCGGCATGTGTTGCTGAACTAGAGCAAAGCTAGAGACGAGCTAGCTTGCTTGAGTGTGATTTGGGCTGGTGGCCTTATTGTTCACACTTTGATGTGTTTGGAGTAAAGCATCAATTTGTTGGTCTTTTTCCGCCCACACTTGGTTTAACCAGCGCTGGAATTCGACGCGGTACTCAGACTCAGAGAAATAACGTGCCGCATCGACCTGAGGCACGGGCAGGGCGTTAATTCGCACAATAATCTTACTGACCTTACCATTCATCACCCCAAACAGAATATCTTCAGGCGCATCTGGGTAGACGATTGTCATATCCAGCAGGTTAGTAAATTGTTCGCCCATGGCTGATAAGGTAAAGGCGATACCACCCGCTTTAGGACGTAACAAATGTTGATAAGGCGAGTTTTGGCGCTGATGTTTATCTTGGGTAAAACGGCTGCCTTCAACATAGTTAATGATTGACGTGGGCATATTGCTAAACTTGGCACAGGCGCGGCGTGTGGTCGCTAAATCTTTGCCCTTAAGCTTTGGATTCTTTTTGAGTTTTGCGGGGCTGGTTCTATTCATAAATGGCATATCCAGCGCCCAACATCCTAGGCCCATGATGGGCACATAGATGAGTTCTTTTTTGAGGAAGAACTTCAGCATGGGAATGTGGTTACGTAACACGTAAGTTTGCGCGGCGATATCGAATCCACTGAGGTGGTTGCTGATCAGTAAATACCAGCTGTTTTTATCGAGTCCTTCGAGCCCTTTGACATCCCACTCAATTTTAGCGATCAAATACAAGATGCCACCGTTGCAGCAGGCCCAAGCCCACATAAAACGGTTCATGACCGCAGTCACCGCATTGCGCGCACCTTGCGCTGGCATCACAAGTTTCACTAATCCGCCAATGCTGATAAGCGAGCCCCAAATGGCGGTATTAATGATCAGCAAGCTTAAGCTCAGCATAAACAACACTGAACCAGGCAGGAAATTCAACATAGTGGCGTTACCTTTATTCTTTATTCGCTTGGCTAGCGAGTTGGCTTAACACTTGATCCTTAGTGAGCCAGAGTTGATTCAGTTGTTCTTGGAAGCCAATTTTAAAATCGCGGTCATTCATATAATCGCCGCGCATCGCAGGATCAATATCGGAGACCTTGATGTGTACTTTAACGCTTGGCAACTTGCCTGTCAGGTAGTCCCAATAGCTCGGTACTGCGTCTGGGTAGTAAATGGAGACATCGACTAGTTTGTGGATCTGTTCACCCATGGCTGATAGCGCGAAGGCCATACCGCCCGCTTTAGGTTTTAGCAAATGTTGGAACTGTGAGTTTTGTTTTTGATGCTTAGCCTTGCTGAAGCGCGTGCCTTCGACAAAGTTCATCACACTCACAGGCTTAGCCTTAAACTTAGCACAGGCTTTACGTGTAATTTCAATGTCTTTGCCCTTTAACTTAGGATTCTTACGCAACTGCGCTGTGCTATAACGACGCATAAAAGGAAAATCGAGTGCCCACCAAGCTAGGCCTAATACAGGTACAAAAATCAGCTCTTGCTTGAGGAAAAACTTTAAGAAAGGGATTTTTCGGTTAAAAATCCGCTGCAGGATCAGGATATCGACCCAAGACTGGTGGTTGGCAATCACCATGTACCACTCTTTAGTGGAAAAGTCGGTGTCACCACTCAGTTCAATCTTAACGGGATGTAAGCAGCGTTCAATTACGCCATTAACACTGATCCAAGCGCTGGCACAAAAATCGAGTACATGGCTAGTCGCAGTCCTTAATGGACTGATAGGTATCAGTTTTATAAAACTGATTAACACGATTGGGATAGTCCAAAAGACGGTATTTATAACGTAACCTAAAAATGCAATACAGCCTTTTATCTGTGAAAACAGCATTCCCATCCGAGCCCCCTGACAAAAATTGGAGGCCTATGTTACTCGGTGTAGGCGTTTGGCTCAATCTTAGGCACAGCTGGTCGGTGCATTTGTTCATCTTCACTGTAAAGCGGCTGACTCAATATTGCTGGGATAGTCGTGCTAGCAACCTATCCATAGCACGATAACCTAGTGCTTGGGCAAGATGACGGCGTTCGGTATTAGGTGCTTGTTCAAGATCGGCGATAGTGCGGGCGACTCTTTGTATACGATGAAAACTGCGAACCGATAGGCCAAGCTTGACCACGCTTTGCTCCAAAAACACTAAATCAGCATCACTGAGCCCGCTGAAGCGTTTCAATTGTTTCCCTGTAAGTTCGCTATTGAGCACACCGGCACGGGCGAGTTGTAGCTCACGTGCTAGCTTAACTCGTTTGGCGATATCTTGGCTGGTTTCTGTCTGCGGCGCGGCTTGAGTCAAGGTGCCCGCGGGAAGTTTGGGCACTTCTATGGTCAAGTCGAAACGATCGAGAAACGGACCTGAAAGCCGCGAAAGGTAACGTTGGATTTGTTCTGGGCTGGATCTATGATGGCTATCCAAGTCGCCACTAGGGCTAGGATTCATCGCTGCGATTAATTGGAATCGACTTAAAAATGTCAGCTTAGCGGCGGCGCGGGAAATCACTACTTCGCCGGTTTCCATCGGTTCGCGCAGGCAATCTAAGACTTTACGCGGAAATTCAGCCACTTCATCCAAGAATAATACACCGCGATGGGCGAGGGAGATCTCCCCTGGTTTTGGGATACTGCCACCGCCCACGAGGGAAATCGAAGAACTCGTGTGGTGCGGCGCCCTAAATGGTCGCTGTAAAAAATGCTGCGGTTTAATGTCGAGTCCAGCAACGGAATGAATTGCCGCCACTTCTAACGCTTCCTCATAATTGAGTGCGGGCAATAGCGCCATCATGCGGCTGGCAAGCATGGTCTTGCCTGTACCTGGCGGGCCTAGCATCAAGAGGTTGTGGTTACCCGCAGCGGCAATCTCGAGTGCTTGCTTGGCCTGATATTGGCCAATCACATCGCTCAGGCAAGTATGGGACTCAGGTGTCTCTTGGCTTACCCATTCTAACTGTGGCGCCAGTGTTGGCAGTTGGTTTTGCCCTTGTAAATACGCGGCTAGACTTTGCAGATGCGAACCAAATAACACATTGGGATAGCCGACTAGCTCGGCATCGTGGCGGTTATCTAGCGGTAAGACCAAGGTATGGTCTTGGCGCTTTGCAGCGATAATCGCGGGCAATAACCCTTGGCAGTAACGTATGTGCCCTGACAGTGCCAGCTCGCCGACAAACTCGATATTTTTTAAACTGTTAATGGGAATCTGTTCCGAAGCGGCCAATATGCCCACGGCGATGGGTAAGTCGTAGCGACCACCTTGTTTAGGTAAATCAGCTGGCGCGAGATTGACTGTTATCCGCCGCATCGGAAACTCGAATCCCGCATTGATCAAGGCACTGCGTACTCGCTCACGGGCTTCTTTTACCGAAGCTTCGGGTAAGCCTACAAGATTAAATGCTGGTAAGCCGTTGCTGAGATGCACTTCAACTGTGACTTGAGGAGCTTCGACCCCACAACTGGCTCGGGTATTGACACAGGCTATCGCCATAAACAAATCCTTTTGCTAATTTTTTTGCGCTGAATTTGAGTGTAGCAGTAATTAATGGGAGGGGTTTCCTATCGCCTAGGTCGTAGCCCTTCTCATTAGCAAGCCGTTGACTCCGGCTTTGCTAATCGTGTGATAGGTTTGGCAATTTGCCTTATTTGAAGGTGGCAAATAGTTGATAGAAATGATAAAAAAACAAATATTGGAGTCGTGAGGTAAATATGGATATGTTGTTAGCAGAAAATTCCCCCATTCGTCAGCAGCTGCTAGAGCAAAAGTTGGCGCAGTTTAAAGACCCGCATCTTGCCCATACGCTTTCGGCATTTATTCGCAGTAGTGTCGATCTCTATCCCTGTGCAATCGAAGATTATGCTCAGTTAGGCAATAGTAGGCTGGGTGGTTTACCGGATTTGCCTGTTGGCATGGATTATCCGGTGACTTTGGTCGGAAGGGAGGAGATGTTGGATGGCTATGTTGAGAGCTTTGGCCATACCCGCGAGTTTATTAATGAGCATTGGCGGGAGGACTGGCAGGACGATTGGGAGACTGATGAGGAGCATCATTGGGATTGGGATGAGGCTGCGCAAGCCTTCCGTGTGCCCATGCAATTTATCGCACAGCTCAACTGCAGCGACCTGAAGGCGTTTCAATCTTATTTGCCTCGAGAAGGGCGATTGTTGTTCTTTTTGGAGCGCTGGCGATTCTCGGAAATGCTTCGCGGCCATGTCTATTATGTCGCAGAGGATCAGCAACTGAACTCTGGAAAAGCGATTGCCGAACCTAAGTTCGACGATGCGGTATGTGCAAACTATGAGTATGAAGAGGCTTATCAACTTCAGGGAATTGCCAGCATTAAGATGATAGCCCCTGACATGATTAATAGTGACAACCCGCATTTAGTAAAGTTAGCCAAGGCACGTTTACAAGCGCTACCAGAACCGCAACAAGCTATGGTGCTGGAGGCCCTAGCGGTTGTGGATGATGAATTGGCACCAGAGTGGCAAGATCAGCTCAAGGGCTATGAGCTGATACAATTGAATGAGCAGGGGTTTATCCCTGGTCAGATTCTCACTCAATCGCAATGGGCTAATACCGACTGGCAGTCATCCAACTTGCAGGTATTGCTGGTCCCCGAGCAGCCGCTACCGTATTACAATGGTATCGCCAGCATTAATGGCCATGGCGATAGTCGCTATAAAGCCCCCGAACTCCATGCCGCGGCTGAATTAGGCGGCAATGCCGAAGATTATCTAGTACTGTTCAAAGTCGTCTACAGTGAGCATTCTATGCAATTGAATTTTATTATCCACCGGGACGATTTAGCGTTAGGAAAATTCGATCGCATTTACTGCATATATGATTATTAGTTCATCGAAAGGTTGGCTACACCCAACCTTTTTGCTGGGCGATGCGGGCTACACAGCACTTGGAGTATATCGAGACGATTGAAGGTGTATGTTGCGACCGATTAAAAGAAGAGTCGCAAGCACAATTTAGTGCCTTTGAATGAATATGAGTTATAACGGATTGATTCTGGGAGAAATGATTACCACTGAATAGATTGAGTGCTTGATAGTTATATTTAATTATTTCAATCAGTTAATAGAGGTTAGTCAACCTATGCCATTATATGAGGGCATCGTTGCACAGTCTCAGTTGGTTGACCCTCCACTGAAAATCATGGTTCCCCTCCCCACGACCTTGATTCAACTTGACCGCTAGGCCGCATTAACGTCTGAGTTCTAACTTGTATTCCTTTTAAGTCCCCGTCATTTTCTCCGTGGTTAGGTCGCAAGACTGAGCATAAGGCCGCCACTTACATCCCCATAAACATTCTGCTACTGAGCCACTCGAACTCCTTATACAGACAGGGTGTCGGAATAAATAGTCAGCATATAAAGTATACTTTGTATCATTTTGTGGTTTAATCGAAACATCTGCTGCCGATTTTAGCAACATTTTGGGCGGCGATGCGGTAACAAGGTTGTGAATCGATAATAATAAAGTGACCTCTTGTGAAGGATGACATTTGAGGGAACATGGTCGAGGAGAACTCGCCTATGCGTTCGTGGATGTTAGCGTGTGTGTTTATCTGTACTGCGGGTTTTGGTGGGGCAGCATGGGCAAAACTCGATGTGGTTTTCTTTAATCCTGGGGCTGTCGATGACAGTTTTTGGGGAGATGTCGACCAATTGATGTTGGCGGCATCGACGACACTCGATATTAAACTCGATATCATTCATTCCGATCGCAATCACTTCAAGATGATCACTCTACTCGATGAGTTGTTAGCTTCTGCAAAGGCGTTACCTAATTACGTTATTCTGGTTAATGAAAAACAATCCGCGATAAAAATGCTGCAGGCGCTTTATCCTCACCCTGTCTATGTGCAATTGATTTTAAATGATATTTCCCCTGGCGAGCGTGATGCTTTGCTGCAAGATCCCCATTGGCAAGAATATCTGTTACCCGCCATTATTCCCGATAATTACGCTATTGGTTCGGCGACCGCTAAGGCCTTAATGGACGACTTAGAGGGAAAGGCGGCTAAAGTTCTGTTGATTTCGGGCGATAAATCGACGCCTGCTTCAGTGCTACGAACCCAAGGCGCCAGTGACTATTTCTTTATGCAGTCCAATGCCACTCTGACTCAAACGGTTTATGGCCAATGGAGTGAGGCTGTGGCTTATGGGCAAGCGTTAACCCTGCTGAATCGTTATCCTGATCTGAATGTGATTTGGACCGCCAGTGATCGTATGGCGATTGGGGTGCTTAAGGCATTGAAGGAAAAAGGTTTGGTGTCTGGTAAAGATGTATTTGTCGGTACGATCAATACTTCACCTGAGATTTTACAGCTTTGTCGCCAGCACTCTGTGAGTGTTATTGGTGGCGGGCATTTTTTGGTTGGCGCTTTAGGTTTGGTCGAATTGCAATATTATCAGCAGCATAAAAAATATCTCCCCTATGACAATGTTGCTTTGTTCGGTGTTTTGCAACCAGATTCGGCATTTTATCAAATGTTAGTTGCTCGAGATTGGCCACAGATTTTCCAGTCTCAGATTTTGAATAAGTTGCCCCTCAAGGCGTAATAACAGGTGTACATGAAGCATCGTAATCATTCTATTAGCCACAAGATGACGCTGATTATTATTGGGGTGAGCTCGTTTTTTGCTGTATTAACTATGCTGGTACAGTTGATTTGGAACTATCAGGATAGTATCGATAATGCGACTTCGGATATCCGCGAGTATTCAGAATCTATTTTGCCAAGCGTGGCGAAGTCACTGTGGGACGTCGACCGTAGCTTGTTATCGGATTTGCTCTCTGGACTGGGGATGATGCCATTAGTGTCGAGTGTACATTTAGACAGTATCGATGGCGTCACTATGCATCTGGGTAAACCTTTGTTAACCGATGATGAGTCGCAAACTCTATTTCACTATCCTGTGACCTATCAAGAGCAGTCGATAGCGACTTTGACCGTAGGGTTAGATACCAATCGGCTTTACTACGAGCTGTGGCGGCAGTTGATTTTTATCGTGCTCGGTAATGGGTTAAAGACCCTATTGATGATTTATTTGATTTTGACCTTAGTGCGACTCATGGTGACAGATAGATTGTCGGCACTGGAAGATTTCACTAATAAAATCAATCTTAACTCGTTAAAAAAGTTATCTGTGCCCGAGACGGTAACCGCAAGACCCGATGAAATAGCCCATGTGGCATTGTCACTTAAGGGTATGTATCAAAGGATACGTAATGATTTAGCCATCAATAAACGTCAGCAACGTGCACTGCAACAACAGCAGCATTTATTGTCTGACTTAGTCAAAGAACGAACTAAAGAATTAGATTGGCAGTCGCAGTCGAATCAATTGTTGGCAGAGATTTCGTTGCAATTTTTGAGCATAGATACCTGCAATGTGGATAAAACCTTAACTGAAGTATGCCACAAAATAGGTCAGTTATTTGATGTTGAAAGGGTGAGTCTTCTTGAATTCAATCAGCAGCATGCCTATTACCGCAGCTTTTGGACCAGTGACTTACACGCAAATAAGGTCCAAGTGATTTCGGTAGATAATATTGCTCAACTGGCTAAAAAATTCGAGACGGAATCGACCTTAGTCATTGAGGATCTTGAGGCGTTAAAGGCTTTTTCACCACAGGAATATGAGGTAATGAAATCCGTGGGGATATGTTCGATTGCCGCCTTTGCGATTAAAAATGCTGAGGAGTTATTGGGATTGCTCTCGCTGTCGACTGTGTCGCGGCCATTAAATTGGAACGCCCAGAAAAAGAATATGCTGACCCAATTCGCCTCCGCATTGAACGAGTTACTGCTACGCGAACAGAAAGAGCGTCAGATGATAGTGCTACAACAAGCGCTGGTTGCCGCGAATAGCCAGTTAAAGGTGATGGCTGAGACCGATGAGTTAACTGGCTTAGCTAATAGACGACCCTTTACTGAAAGATTAGCTACTGTGCTACAAGCTAACACTCCAGCGGGATTGTTAATGTTAGATATCGATTATTTCAAATCCTACAACGACACTTATGGTCATCTTGAAGGCGATACTGTGCTTAAACGGGTGGCTGATGCCTTAGCACAGTGCGATATCCTGCCGCACAATGCTCTATTGGCTCGCATTGGTGGTGAAGAGTTTGCTTTGGTCGTCGAGCAGGTCACGCCAGCACAGTTAACGGCTATTGCTACGCAACTGTGTTATCTCGTTGAGCAACTCAATATTCCCCATCAAGTATCTCCCTTGGCTGTGGTGACGATCAGTATTGGCAGCGTGTTTTTGCCATTAGATAAGATCTCTGGGTTTAAGATGGCCGACGTATTACGCCGCGCCGATGTTTGCCTCTATCGCGCTAAGGATAAAGGTCGCAATAGAGTCGAGGTTGAAGTGATTTAATGGGAGCCGGTTGAAGGTGACGTTACTCTTTCGCCAAGATATCCCAACACGTTGCTGGATTGGCTACTGAGCTTCAAGAGTCTAGGCGCTATGCTGCAAAATTGGAGACATATTCGGTTAGCATCACCACGCCACAGACGTCCTCAATCATGCTAACTAATTGATAACATTTATGTGAAACACAGCTGTAGATAAGTCGCTAAGATAAAAATTACTCAAGGTGAGGTAATATTAGGCGGCAGATGAGATATAATCTGTCGCCTATTGTCGATTTAGCGATGCACTCTGAGTGACATCCATGCTGCCATTCTGGACGTATTTTACGTAACGCAACTAAGCAAAGCCACGACTGCATAGTCAATTCTATTGGCTTAAATGTACGTTCTAGCAGCTCAATATCAAAGCCACCGCGCTCGGATGTCTAATGCCATCGAGTCGAGTAAAACAATTAAATGATGTATATTCAGTCGCTTAGGCATAAAACATTACTTAAATGATGCAAGTGCATTAGCGCTATGCGTGGGCTGCGAGAGCGGAGTCACGCATAACTCGTGAATTTGCAGATATACTGAGTGCACCCTTAGGATTGTCATCTAAGCGCTCATTCATCTCAGGGGTGAAAGTGGTCAATACAATTTTGTTGTGCAGCGACCAGACAAAGCAAACTTTGCTCAAATACAATGAATTCAACTGACTCGCGAGCAATAAGGCGCGGGTTGGTCCTAGTTAGTCCAGTGTTAAATGAAAGGTGTTACATGAGTCTCTTTGATAACGTGATGATTATATTGTGTCTAATCGGCGCGAGTTGTTTTTTCTCTATGTCAGAAATTGCACTTGCCGCTTCACGTAAAATTCGTTTACGTCAGTTAGCCGATGAGGGCGATGCACGAGCAGAAAAAGTGCTGCAGTTACAAGCCGTTCCCGGTAGCTTTTTTACGGTAGTACAAATTGGTCTTAATGCCGTTGCCATCATGGGCGGTATTGTGGGTGAGTCGGCATTTCGGCCTTACTTCTATCAGTTGCTTTCCCCTTTAGTTGCCGAGCCTTGGCTGAGCCAATTGAGCTTTGTTTTATCCTTCATAACGGTAACCAGCGCCTTTATTTTAGTCGCCGATTTAATGCCAAAACGCATTGCCATGGCGATGCCTGAGCCTGTCGCTTTAGCTGTTGTCGGGCCTATGTCTTTCTGTATTGTGCTATTACGCCCATTAGTGTGGTTTTTCAATGGCATGGCGAGTGGTATCTTTAAACTGCTGCAGATCCCAACCGTGCGTAACGATGCCATCACCTCCGACGACATTTATGCCGTCATGAATGCGGGTGCCGAAGCTGGGGTGCTAGATCGCGGTGAGCAACAGATGATGGAAAATGTGTTTGAAATGCAAACCGTTTCTGTGACTTCGGCCATGACGGCCCGTGAAAGCTTAGTGTACTTTTTACTGCAAGACAGTGAAGAAGATATCAAGCGTAAAATTTCTGAAGATCCCCATACTAAGTTCCTCGTCTGCGATGGTCAGTTGGATATGATCAAAGGCTTCGTGGATGCGAAAGAATTGCTGATCCGGGTGATCAACGGTGAGAATATCATCTTAAAAGGCAGTAACTTAATCCATACTTCGCTGATCATTCCCGATACGCTGAGCCTGTCAGAAGCGATGGAATACTTTAAAAATAGTCGCGCCGATTTTGCCGTGGTAATGAACGAATACGCCTTAGTGGTGGGGATTGTGACTACTAACGATCTACAGCGCGCCGTAATGGGGGCTTGGTCATTGCACGAGAGCGAAGAGCAGATCATCGCCCGTGATAGCAACTCTTGGTTAGTCGACGGTGTGACGCCTATTACCGACGTAATGCGCGCCTTTGGTATTGAGGAGTTTCCGCATAATCAGAACTACGAAACCATTGCTGGTTTTATGATGTATATGCTGCGTAAAATCCCTAAGCGTACGGATTTCGTGAACTATGCGGGCTATAAATTTGAGGTGGTCGATATCGATTCGTACAAGGTCGATCAGTTATTGGTGACCCGTATCGATCCTATTGATAAGCTCAACTCGCCGGATGTGTAATCCTGTCATCTTGTGTTGATTGCCTTGCGATAGAAATCCTGTGGCAATAGCTCGTTAGCACCAATTTGATCGCAACTGTTCGATAGTGAAGCGGTTCTCTTTAGCTAAGTTTTTAGCTTTTTGAGAGCCGTTTCGGTTTTCTATCTCGTTGAAACTATTCACTCGCACTTTTATTTTGTATTACTTCCCCGTTTAAATCACATCCAAAAACGCATTAACGATGGGATCATCAAGTCGTTTCACCTTGCAGCAGCAACCTAACTCGAACGGTGGAATCGCCACCGGCGACGAGAGCAGCTGAATGCGATCACGCACTGGGCTGTTATTGATTACCACCTCTGGGCTCATGCTCACGCCACAACCTAACGCCACCATAGAGGTGATCGCTTCTTGGCCCGAAACTTGGGCGTAAATATTAGGGCTGATGCCCATTTGTTTGAACCAGTTATCGGCGCGGCGCCGTCCTGGGCCGTGATCTGGGATGATAAAGGGCACGCTCGACCAATCGATGGGCGTTTGGCTAACTTGTTGCTGTACTGCACAGCGGATCGTCGGTGCGATAATCGACAGCGGAACATCGTCGATTTTGGCAAAATGTAAGCTGCAGGGGAAAGGATCCGGCAGGGCAGCGATGGCGATATCGGCGCGATTCTGCTGCACTTCTGCTAGCGCGTTGGCTGCATCTCCCGTGGTTAAAGCAATCTCGACGAAGGGATGTTCTTGGCGGAATAAATCCAATAAACCCGGTAAATGACTGTAAGCAGCGGTGACCGAGCAATACAGATTTAACCGACCGCGTAGCACGTCCTGCTTGAGATCGATACTGTGCTTGAGTGTGCTCCAATGGTTCAAGGTCTGCTCGGCGAATCGCTTAAACTCGTGTCCAGCGTGGGTTAAGGTCACGCTGCGATTATCCCGCTCTAACAGCTTAGCGTTTACTTCCTCTTCTAATCTTTGCAGAGCTCGGCTTAAGGTCGATGGGCTCACATGCATCTGCTCCGCGGTCTTGGCGAAGTGCAAACTGTCACATAAGTGCAGGTACAATTTGAGGGTACGAATATCCATAACTTATCCTGTTTAGCCTGAGCTTGAGTGCTGCATATTGCCGCCGATGTTGCTGCCAGTGTTACTGAGCGTTATTGCGGCTGACGTTGCGCATAATGCAATATGAAGTTCCGAATATATCATTTTAAGCAATGATAAGCATGGGTTATAGTGATTTCAATCACAACCAAGTCGTAACATTATGTTAGTTTGGTTGCGTCCAAAATTTCTGACTTATAGGTGGTATATCAGATGGCTAACTATTTTAACTCTCTGAATTTACGTCAACAATTAGCACAGCTTGGCCAATGTCGTTTCATGGATCGTTCTGAGTTTAGCGACGGCTGTAACTACATCAAAGATTGGAATATTGTTATTTTAGGTTGTGGTGCTCAAGGTCTTAACCAAGGCTTGAACATGCGTGATTCGGGTCTGAATATCTCTTTTACCCTGCGTCCTGAAGCGATTGAACAGAAACGTGCCTCATGGCAAAAAGCAACCGATAACGGTTTCCGTGTCGGTACCTTTGAAGAATTAATCCCCGCGGCGGATCTGGTCCTTAATCTGACGCCGGACAAACAGCATTCAAACGTGGTTAACGCGGTTATGCCACTGATGAAGCAAGGCTCTACCTTGTCTTACTCACACGGCTTCAACATCGTTGAAGAGGGTATGCAAGTTCGTTCCGACATCACTGTGGTGATGGTTGCGCCTAAGTGCCCAGGTACTGAAGTGCGTGAAGAATACAAACGTGGTTTTGGTGTGCCTACCCTTATCGCAGTTCACCCAGAAAACGATCCAAACGGTGACGGTTTAGAGATTGCTAAAGCCTACGCTAGCGCAACGGGTGGAGACAGAGCCGGTGTTTTACTGTCGTCTTTCATCGCAGAAGTGAAATCGGATCTGATGGGCGAACAGACCATTCTGTGCGGTATGTTGCAGACGGGTGCCATCTTAGGTTACGAGAAAATGATCGCCGATGGCGTTGAGCCAGGCTATGCGGCCAAGCTTATCCAGCAAGGTTGGGAAACGGTCACTGAAGCGCTGAAACACGGCGGCATCACTAACATGATGGACCGTTTGTCTAATCCAGCCAAGATTAAAGCATTTGAAATTGCAGAAGATTTAAAAGAAATTCTGCAACCATTATTTGAAAAGCACATGGATGACATCATCAGCGGCGAATTCTCACGCACTATGATGGAAGACTGGGCAAACGATGATGCGAACTTACTGCGTTGGAGAGCCGAAACTGGCGAAACAGGTTTCGAAAATGCGCCCGTATCGAGCGAGCATATCGACGAACAAACCTATTTCGACAAAGGTATTTTCCTTGTTGCTATGATCAAAGCGGGTGTGGAACTGGCGTTCGATACTATGGTGTCTGCGGGTATTGTGGAAGAGTCGGCTTATTACGAGTCACTGCACGAAACCCCACTGATCGCTAACACGATTGCTCGTAAGCGTTTGTACGAAATGAACGTAGTGATTTCAGACACAGCCGAATACGGTTGCTACCTGTTCAATCACGCTGCCGTACCTATGCTGCGTGACTATGTTAATGCCATGTCATCTGAGTATTTAGGTGCTGGCCTGAAAGACAGCGCAACCGGTGTCGACAACCTAACGCTCATCGCTGTTAACGAAGCGATTCGTGAAACGGCAGTGGAATATGTTGGCGCTGAGCTTCGCGGTTACATGACAGATATGAAGAGCATTGTTGAGGCTTAAGTGATAGTGAGTTAAGCCCAGCATTGGGGGAGAGGGTTGAGACTCAAAGGACTTGGGTCTCAGCTCAGTTCCCAAGCAAGCTCAAGATAGTGAAACGCGCATCTTGAGCTTGCTTAGTGATGAATCAGTTTAGTGAGAAACAAATTTTTCCTGTTCAGTGGGTTGTCGAGCGGGCAAAAACGACACAGTTAGTGAGTCTATCGTTAAGTAGGTGAATCGCGCCGACTGAGGCTCAACAGTTAACGTTTTACTTTGTTGTTTTGCATTGTCTCGGCAGGGAAGCTGAATTTTTTTTGACAAAAGATATTTTTTATTGTGTTTGGCCGTTGCTTTATGGTAAAGCTAATAGCTCGCGCTAGGGCAAAGCCCAAAGCGATACTAACTTTCATTCAATACCCAAATTTTAGAAACACCGATTAGGAATCCATATTGATGTTTAACCAAGCTGCCAAGCTCATTCTCGTGATTATTACCGTCGTGATTATTAAATCACAGCGGGGGCGGCGCATGGCGAACTGATAGACCTAAAAGGTTAAAAGTTTCGAAAGAACCCCCCGCTCCGAAAGGACCGGGGGGTTCTTCGTTTCAGGGCCTAGAGTAAGGTTCTAAGCTTCGAAAGAGTAAAAAATTAGCGTCGATTTTCGGCAATTCAGGACTAACGTAGCGAGAGAGAATATGGAACCAGGGCAGATGATCAGAGGTGCAGACGCGGTAATCAAAGTGTTAGCAGCACATGGAGTCACCACAGTGTTTGGTTACCCAGGTGGTGCCATTATGCCAATATACGATGCCCTCTATGGAAGCCCTGTCGAACATCTGCTCAGCCGTCACGAACAAGGCGCCGCCTTTGCTGCCGTAGGATACGCAAGAGCCAGCGGTAAAACTGGCGTGTGCTTTGCGACTTCAGGCCCAGGCGCGACTAACCTTATCACCTCGCTTGCCGATGCGTTGTTAGATTCAGTGCCTATCGTGGCTATCACAGGCCAAGTTTCTACCGCCGTTATCGGCACTGATGCGTTTCAAGAAATCGATGTGCTGGGCATGTCACTGAGCTGCACTAAGCACAGTTTTATGGTGACAAACATCAACGACCTGATCCCAACCTTGTATCAAGCTTTTGAGATCGCCGCATCCGGCCGCCCTGGCCCTGTGTTGGTCGATATCCCGAAGGATATCCAACTTGCTCACCTTGAATACCGTACACCTTTGCTGGCCGTCATGAACGAACCCCAAGCCGAGATGAGTGATATCGAGGCTGCCCGTGCGCTGTTGGCAGAAGCGAAACAACCTATGTTGTATGTCGGTGGCGGTGTGGGCATGGCGGGCGCGGTCGATCAACTGCGTGAGTTTATCAAAGTAACGGGTATACCTTCGGTCGCGACCTTGAAAGGGCTTGGCAGTATCGCCCACGGCACGCCAGGTTACTTAGGCATGTTAGGCATGCATGGTGGCAAAGCGGCTAACTTAGCGGTACAGGATTGCGATTTGTTGATCGTGGTGGGCGCCCGTTTCGACGACCGAGTCACCGGCCGTTTAGCGAGCTTTGCCGACAAGGCCAAAGTGATCCATTTAGACATAGACGCCGCTGAGCTGGGCAAGTTACGTATGCCAGAGGTGGCGATAGCCGGTGACTTACGTCAAATCTTGCCTGCCTTAGCCATGTCGATGAACATCACGCCTTGGCAGGCCGAGGTGGAGCATTTATCCCGTAAGCATCAATGGGATTATCAACACCCCGGCAGTTTGATTTACGCCCCTGCGCTGCTGCGCCGTTTAGCCAATAAGTTACCCGAGGACAATGTTGTTTGTTGCGATGTGGGCCAGCACCAAATGTGGGTGGCCCAGCATATGTGGTTCCGCCGTCCAGAAGATCATCTGTCCAGCGCGGGCTTAGGCACTATGGGCTTTGGCTTACCCGCCGCGATTGGTGCGCAAGTGGCCCGTCCCGATGCGACTGTGGTGACTGTCTCTGGTGATGGTTCTTTTATGATGAATGTGCAGGAGCTGACCACCATCAAACGCCGCAAGCTACCAGTGAAAATCGTGCTGGTTGATAACCAAAAGCTTGGCATGGTGAAGCAGTGGCAACAGCTATTTTTTGAAGAGCGCTACAGTGAAACGGATTTATCCGATAACCCTGATTTTGTCTTATTGGCCTCCGCTTTTGATATTCCCGGCCGCACGATTTTTTCTTCCGACGAAGTGGAAGAAGCCTTAACCGAAATGTTAGCGGCTAAGGGCCCGTATTTGTTACACGTTGCAATCGACGATGCTTTTAACGTTTGGCCACTGGTGCCCCCCGGCGCATCAAACAGCGATATGATGGACGAAATGGAGAAACAAACATGATCCACTCTCTGGAATTAACGGTTCAACAACGCCCCGAAGTGCTTGAGCGTGTCCTGCGCGTGACTCGCCATCGTGGCTTTACGATTACCCAAATGCAGATGCGCATGAATGACGATGCGAGCCTGTCGCTGGATATGGAAGTCGATAGCGAACGTGCCATCGAACTGTTAAGTAATCAGCTGAATAAACTGATTGATGTGACCCAGTGTAAGGTATTGTTACCACTGAGCTTGCAACAAACGGCAAATGCTTAAGCATTCGTCATGTGAATTAAGAATACGATTTTCGATTTGAGATAAAGGATACAGTCAATGCCAAAGTTACGTTCAGCTACCAGTACCGAAGGCCGCAATATGGCGGGTGCCCGTGCGTTATGGCGCGCCACAGGGGTGAAAGACAATGATTTTGGTAAGCCAATTATCGCCATTGCTAACTCCTTTACTCAGTTTGTACCGGGCCATGTGCACTTAAAAGACATGGGCTCACTGGTGGCGAGCGCCATCGAAGAAGCGGGCGGTATCGCCAAAGAATTCAATACGATCGCCGTCGATGACGGTATCGCCATGGGCCACGGTGGCATGCTTTATAGCCTGCCATCGCGGGAGCTTATCGCCGACAGTGTGGAATACATGGTTAATGCCCACTGCGCCGATGCTTTAGTGTGTATCTCCAACTGCGACAAGATCACCCCTGGCATGTTGATGGCGGCGCTGCGCCTCAATATTCCCGTGGTGTTTGTCTCAGGCGGACCGATGGAAGCGGGTAAAACTAAGCTGTCGGATAAGCTCATTAAGCTCGATTTAGTCGATGCTATGGTGGCGGGCGCCGACTCGAATGTGAGCGATGAGGATAGTGCCAAAATCGAGCGTAGCGCGTGCCCAACCTGTGGCTCTTGCTCTGGCATGTTTACCGCCAACTCAATGAACTGTTTAACTGAAGCCTTAGGTTTGTCGTTGCCGGGTAACGGTTCTATGCTGGCAACCCACAGCGACCGCCGCGAGCTGTTTTTAGAAGCGGGTCGGCGCGTGATGGCGTTGGCAAAACGTTATTATCATCAAGATGATGAATCGGCATTGCCACGTAATATCGCCAACTTCAAAGCCTTCGAAAATGCCATGACCTTAGATATCGCCATGGGCGGTTCATCTAATACCGTATTGCATTTATTGGCCGCCGCGCAGGAGGCCGATGTTGATTTTACCATGGCGGATATCGACCGTATGTCGCGCCTAGTGCCGCACCTTTGTAAGGTTGCGCCATCGACGCCTAAATATCATATGGAAGACGTGCACCGTGCGGGCGGCGTGATGGGGATTTTAGGCGAACTCGACAGAGCCGGATTACTGCATACCGATGTGTTCCATGTGGCGGCCGATGAGGGTGGCAATTTGAAATCGGTATTGGCCCAGTACGATGTGATGCAGACGCAAGATGAAAAAGTAAAACACTTCTTTATGGCGGGGCCTGCGGGGATTCCGACCACTAAAGCCTTTAGCCAAGATTGTCGCTGGCCGTCACTGGATAACGACAGGCAAGAAGGTTGTATCCGTAGCCGCGAGTTTGCTTTCAGCCAAGAGGGCGGGCTTGCCGTATTGTCGGGCAATGTGGCCGAAAACGGCTGTATCGTTAAAACGGCGGGCGTGGATGAATCGAATCTGACCTTCATCGGCTCGGCGCGTGTCTATGAAAGCCAAGATGACGCAGTGGCGGGTATTTTAGGCGGCGAAGTGGTAACGGGCGACGTGGTTGTTATCCGTTACGAAGGCCCGAAAGGCGGCCCGGGTATGCAAGAAATGTTGTACCCAACCAGTTACTTAAAATCACGCGGCTTAGGCAAGGCCTGTGCGCTGATAACCGACGGTCGTTTCTCCGGTGGCACTTCAGGTTTATCTATCGGCCACGTCTCACCCGAAGCGGCAGCGGGCGGCACAATCGCCTTGATTGAAAATGGCGATCGCATCGAGATTGATATCCCCAAGCGCAGTATCAAGCTGGCGTTAAGCGATGCTGAACTCAATGCTCGCCGCGAGGCCATGTTAGCGCGTGGCCCAATGGCGTGGAAACCTGTCGGTCGCGAGCGTTATGTGTCACTCGCACTTAAGGCTTACGCCATGCTCGCCACCAGTGCCGACAAGGGCGCGGTGCGCGATCGCAGTAAACTGGAGGACTAATTATGTTTACTGCATCTATGTTGCCATTCTCATCACAAGCTCAGGCGGATTTAGCCCATTTTCAGTTGGCACAAAGCTATCTGCAAAAAATCCTGTTGTCATCTGTGTATGACATAGCGAAAGTCACGCCGCTTTCAAGCATGAACAAGTTATCGGCGCGTTTAGGTTGTCAGGTATTTTTGAAGCGCGAAGATATGCAGCCAGTGCATTCCTTCAAGTTACGCGGTGCCTATAACCGTATTGCCCAGCTGACGAAAGAAGAATGTCAGCGCGGCGTGGTGTGTGCTTCGGCGGGCAATCATGCTCAGGGTGTGGCGATGTCGGCGGCGAGTCGCGGTGTGGATGCTGTGATTGTGATGCCGGAGACGACGCCCGACATTAAAGTCGATGCGGTGCGCCGTTTAGGTGGCAACGTGGTATTGCACGGCCAAGCCTTCGATCAAGCCAATGGCTTTGCGATGGCAATGGCCAAAGATGAGGGCCGAGTCTATATCGCGCCCTTCGATGATGAAGCCGTGATCGCAGGCCAAGGCACTATCGCCCAAGAGATGTTGCAGCAGCAGCGCGATCTCGAAGTGGTATTTGTGCCCGTGGGCGGCGGCGGTTTAATCGCGGGTATCGCAGCCTATTATAAGGCGGTAATGCCGCAGGTGAAGATTGTCGGCGTCGAGCCAGAAGACGCCGCTTGTTTAAAGGCGGCGATGGAAGCGGGCGAACCTGTGACACTGGCGCAAGTCGGTTTATTTGCCGACGGTGTGGCGGTGAAGCGTATCGGTACTGAGCCGTTTCGAGTCGCCAAACTGTATGTCGATGAAGTAGTCACCGTCACCTCGGATGAAATCTGCGCTGCGGTGAAAGATATCTTCGAAGATACCCGTGCGATAGCCGAACCCGCAGGGGCCTTGTCCTTAGCTGGGCTTAAAAAATATGTCAGCGCTAATGCCAATGGTGATTGCGGCAATGGTGAAAAAGTCGCGGCGATTTTAAGTGGCGCGAATGTGAATTTTCACAGTCTGCGTTATGTGTCCGAACGCTGTGAGCTTGGCGAGCAGAAAGAAGCGGTACTGGCGGTGAAAGTCCCTGAGCGTCCGGGAAGTTTCTTAAAATTCTGTGAGTTACTCGATAAGCGGGTGATGACAGAGTTTAACTATCGTTTCAGTAGTCGTGATCTTGCCGTCGTGTTTGCAGGCATTCGCCTAAGCCGAGGCCAAGGCGAACTTGAACAAATCATTGCAACCTTAGAGGCCAATGGCTTCGAAGTGCAGGATTTATCCGGCGATGAAACCGCGAAATTGCATGTGCGTTACATGGTCGGCGGCCATCCACCCGAGCCTTTAGAGGAGCGTTTATTTAGCTTCGAGTTCCCCGAGCATCCCGGTGCGCTGCTGAAGTTTTTGACCACATTGCAGAGTAAATGGAACATTAGCTTGTTCCATTATCGCAACCACGGCGCGGCCTTTGGTCGAGTGCTGGCTGGGTTTGAAGTGCCCGCGAGTGATGCTTTGCCGTTCCAACAGTTTTTAACTGAGTTGGGTTTTGTCTATCAAGAGGAAACTCAAAGTCCTGCCTATCAGCTGTTTTTAAATGCGGGTAACGGCAACAAGGCGTTATAACCTTAGCGCACCATGTGCGTGATAGTTATGACTAACACAACTAAGGCTAAAGGAGGAGCGCACAGGCGCTCCTTTTTGTGGTAGTTTTGTAGACTTAATACTCTAGCCGCCGATTAGCGCGCCACTGTTAAGTCGCTGACTTAATCCGCTGATGGTTAACTCGCTGGTTTTTAAAGCAGAATGGCTAACGAATAACGAATTAATATCTAGACCTCGACCTACACGCATTAAGGAGACATGATGTTACCAGCACCGCGTTTTACCGCTTTTAATCCTCCTCGCCGTATTTTAATGGGCCCTGGCCCGTCGGATGTTTATCCCGAAGTGCTTGCGGCGCAGTCCAGACCTACGGTTGGCCACTTAGACCCGCTGTTTGTGGGCATGATGGATGAGCTTAAGAGTCTGATCCAATACGCCTTCCAAACTAAAAACGAAATGACCATGGCGGTATCAGCGCCGGGCAGTGCGGGCATGGAAACCTGTTTCGTTAACTTAGTCGAGCCGGGTGAGAAGGTGATTGTCTGTCGTAACGGTGTGTTTGGTGAGCGTATGCGCCAAAACGTCGAGCGCGTCGGCGCCATTGCCGTGCTGGTGGACAATGAGTGGGGCACGCCTGTCGACCCTGCTGCAGTTGAAGCTGCGCTTAAGGCCAACCCCGATGCCAAATTTTTAGCCTTTGTGCACGCCGAAACTTCTACTGGCGCCTTGTCCGATGCCAAAACCTTGTGCGCATTAGCCAAAACCTATGGTTGCTTGAGCATAGTTGATGCGGTGACTTCCCTTGGCGGTGTCGAGTTAAGAGTCGATGAATGGGGCATAGATGCCATTTATTCTGGCAGTCAAAAATGCCTCTCATGTGTACCGGGTTTATCGCCAGTGTCTTTCTCGCCTGTTGCCGTCGAAAAACTCAAGAATCGCAAGACCCCAGTGCAAAGCTGGTTCCTCGATCAAAGCTTAGTGATGGCCTATTGGACCAGTGCTGGCGGCAAACGCAGTTACCATCACACTGCGCCCGTTAATGCACTTTATGCACTACATGAATCCCTGCGTA
Source organism: Shewanella sp. SM29 (assembly GCF_025654245.1). NCBI lineage: Bacteria > Pseudomonadati > Pseudomonadota > Gammaproteobacteria > Alteromonadales > Shewanellaceae > Shewanella > Shewanella sp. SM29. Next base: position 4,888 of record NZ_JAKKRN010000043.1, on the reverse strand, counting down.
TGTTGGCGGCCGAAGGTTTAGAAAATGCGTGGCAACGCCATCATGACATGCACTTAGTGCTGCGTGCTGGGCTGGAAAGATTAGGGCTAAACTTTGTGGTTGCCGAAGATTATCGCCTACCGCAGCTGAATACGGTTTATATCCCCGCAGGTGTGGATGATGCCGCAGTGCGCACTCGTTTGCTGAAGGATTACAACCTCGAAATCGGTGCAGGCCTTGGCGCCCTTGCGGGTAAAGCATGGCGTATCGGTCTAATGGGCTTTGGTGCCCGCCGTGAGAATGTTTCTTTATGCCTCAAGGCATTAGAAGAAGTGTTGAACTAATATGCCAAAATTACGCCTTGCTCTTTGCGGCCTAATGATCGCTTTGCTCAGTGCTTGTTCGGTGAACAATACCAGCAATGCGTCCTGCGATTTTGTGCGCGGAACAAACAATAATCAAAGTATGCGTGAGGCGAGTGGCCACGATATGGGCAGCGCCGATGAGCGACAAAAAGATGTCGGTATCGGCTTCTTGAGTGTCATCTTCGGCGGCATCAGTCGAGCACTTTCTTCCGATGATTCATCGGATGGAAAGTGTTTGTAACTTAGTTAGTTTTAGTGGTTTTGATTAAACGACAATCCCCGCAATGCGGGGATTTTTTAATTTTGTTAATAAAATCGCTTTTGGCAGCAGGTAATATTGATTTAGCACTGTCATTCCAGTGACTCGCCGACTTTAGTTTAAAAAATAAGTTGACCCTATCGGCCCTACGGCGGCATCTGCTATATATGGCTAGATTTATAACAAGACTAGAATGTCGCGAACACATGGATGTGAATGAGCGACCATGCCGCCAACGGTCACTTCCACGACAGTGCTTAATCCAGTTAAACCCTTGGTATACCTGATAGTCTGTTATTTATAATTATGCATTCCGATAATTTAATACCGAGAATTTAACAATGGGTGGCTCGTTAAGCTTTTTTGACTTGCGAAGGAATATTATGGCTAGCAACAGAGTAAAACGATGTTTAAAATAAATTCAAGTTTGCGCTAATGCTTTCTTAGGGACATTAAACTTTTAACCTATTACAGGGTAGTTATTTTGAGTACAAATCTACAGCCATTTTTTATTGTCCAATCAGATCCTGATGGTAAGGGAATACCGTATTTTATGGATAAACATTGGACTCCTGAGCTACCTGACTATGAGTTTTATGACTCACCACCATGTGAGGGTGATTTTTTAAATGCTTATTCTCTTAAAGCAAAAACATATCAACTGAATGGTGATTATTTGGTTGATGAAAATTTAGTTTCTAATGAAATGTTATACTTGTGTGAAAAATTAAATGTTAAGTGTATTCGTATTCCTGTCGATATTAACCTGCATCGAGGAGTTCGGCCGCAGAAAAAGTACTTTTTATTTTTTCCAATAAGTTATTTGTCTATCTTAGATAAGGATGAGTCCACTTATACTATCTCGATTGACTTAGATTCTGGAAAATTGAACACGCAAGAGGTACGTGGGTTAAAGAAGACATATTATGAGTCTATAGATAAATTTAAAATAAAGAATAATATTCGTGAACATTTATTCTTTTGTAACGAGATAGCGGCTTCTGTATGTTCTATTCAGTTTAAAAACGAGTACGAGGCTCTTGGTTTAACGGGTGTGAGTTTTAAGGAAATAAATGATAATTATCAGTATTCTGCATGGAACTGAGTGTATCATAAAATGAAAATATTGAAGCTAAGTACAAGGAGTGAATAATGGACTGGATTGAGTTAGAAGAAAAATGCTTTGAAATTACATACGATACAATCAAGATGTTATTGTTAGAAAATAAAGATGAGGCATTCTATGCGGTATCTCTTTACACTGACAGTAGTGCCATGTCAGCATCATTAAGTGCTAGCTCTGAGGGTAAGCTTAAAAGCATTCTCGTTGCTGAAGAAGATCAGAGCATAGAGTGTGAAAATTACTATAGATGGGCAGTATCTGAGTGGTTTTATGATGGATATAATGCGGGAGCCTTCTCCAAAATAAGTAAGATGCTTCGAGAGGACTCATCTCGAGAAATAAACTTTGCAAAGTTTAAAAATGAACTCATTCAGACATTATCAAATGTACTAATCAGAATAAAAAGAGAACTGCCTATTGAGCTAAATTCGACAGTGTGTTTTGTTTCAATTACTGACGACGATGAGTCTGAGGAAACAGAAAACTCTTCTGCAAAATTAATAAACGATGCACCACTTTCAATGGCATTTATTTTAAGGTTTGACTAATTAATCGTACAGATTTATCTATAAAAATAGAAACATAATCATCTTTTTTAAAAAGATGAAAAAAATAGGACAAACGCATATTTTCTTCATGGCGATTATTCTAAATCTTGATTCAAAAGATATGACTGCTGAGATGGTTACCCCCTATCTGGGGATTGGACTTCGGTTTGGGTCGTTCTGGCTATCAGAATGTACGGTAGTTTATGGGATTAAGCACTGGCATGTAAGTGACCGTTGGCGGCATGGTCGCTCATTCACATTCATGTGATCGCGACATTCGTATGTCCATATACAGCAGATGCAGCCGTCGAGCCCTCAGGGATGACTTATTTTTAAACCAAAGTTGGCGCGTGACTGGAATGACAGTGCTTAATCACTTCTCACGTCACAGAGTCTAATTGTCATATCTTTTGACGCATTCTTAGTTGAGCCATGTTGAACAATCAGAAGACATAAATCAGACCACCCAAGATAAACTGCAACATAGTTAAAAAGACAGGATGATAGTGGCATAGTAGATACATGAATAGTGTTTGAAGCAAAACATAAATCGAATTATGTTATTGCTTTATATGGAGTATTACTCCGCTGAATTTATCACTAAGGATTTTTTGATGATTAGAATATTGTGTTTAATTTATTTGATTTTAGTGTCATATAGTTCAATTGCATCATCACCTATAGTGGAGGAAATAGTGACTTCTGAATTGGCGAAGGAGTTAGGCTTTATTATAAAAATTGAACCTCAAGGTGATATCGGTCAGTCAATCGAAGTTGTTGGGCCTTTAGTTATTAATTCTGATTGCCGTCCTTTTAGAACTGGCAGTTTTTTTGCTGAAAAAAATGACAACCAGATTGCTGCATTTTTGACTACATTACCACTTTCCGATGAAGCTCCTAAAGTTTTAGGATTTACTCCGAATGATAGCTTTTATACCGTTAAGATGGTTATTGATTACACCTGTCCATCCCCTTACGAATCTGCAAGTCGAAGGTACGTGTTGCCAGTAAAGATAGAGTGAACAGGATAGGGGAAAAGACAGGGAAATGTTAACTGTTTCATCCATGCTAATGAATTCACATTGATATGGAAGTGACCGTTGACGGCATGGATGCCGTCGTCGAGCCTATAGGGATATATTTACGGCGTGTCACTGGAGTAGCGATGTGAATTGAGTTGTGCAGTCATTTTAAGCTAGCTGGATTAAACGTTTTGATGCAAGAAGGAAGTCCTCGCTCCGCAGCCTCCGATTTTTGCTAATTGACATATAATGTCATCCCGCTATTATGGCAGCACCTCAGATTACACGAACAAGATCCTATAAATGAAAAAGTTATTTATTATGCTGGCGATGATTTTTGCGGTTAGCTTAGTTACTAGCCCAGTCGTTGAAGCGAAAAAATTCGGCGGTAGTAAATCTATCGGCAAAAGCCATCAAACGGCTCCGGCTCAACCAGCGGCGACCAACACACCGACTACGGCGCCAGCGGGAGCACCGGGCAAAAAAGGTATGATGGGCGGCATGTTAGGCGGTTTATTAGCAGGTGGCTTATTGGCTGCGCTGTTTATGGGCGGTGGTTTTGAAAATATTCAAATCATGGATATTTTGATTATCGGTTTGCTGGCATTCGTGCTATTCAAAATCGTCCGTACTGTGATGGCCTCAAAAGCGGGTGCGCAGCCAAGACCAGCCTATGCGGGTGCTGGCCAACCCAATCCGAATATGCAGCGTCAACAGACTGAACAAACAGGTTTTGCCACCAATGCAAACAGCGGCAGCAATGGTTTTGGCCAATCGACAAGTGATGTGCCCTTTAATTTACCCGCGGGTTTTGATTTACCCGGCTTTTTGGAAGGCGCTCGCAGTCATTACAAAACTCTACAATTGGCTTGGAATGAAAACGATTTAAGCAAAATCCAAGAGTATGTTTCTATTGATCTTTACAATGAACTCAGCAACCAACGTCGCGAGTTAGTTGGCGATCAGCACACAGAAGTGATGTTTTTGGATGCAGAACTTGTCCGCGCCACACACAATGCAAATCTTGCGGAAGTGAGTGTTAAATTTAGCGGCCGCTATCGCGATACCGTTGAAGGCGTAGAAGAGGACATTAAGGAAATCTGGCATTTAGAGCGTAACGTAACGCAAGCCAACTCACCTTGGTTAATTGTGGGTATCGAACAGTAATCAGCTCAGTGTTTAAAGCAGCCTTAATCTCTTAAGGCTGCTGTTTACATCCCCTTTCGTTTCAATCCAGCCTTACCCTAGCAGTTCAACGTCATCGATAGATTGAAAAAATCCGGCTGTCATCGCATTCACTATTGGCGGCAGCAAGACTTTGCTGATTATTTTAAAGTAGTTAATTAACCTGAACTCGGGATAAGAAATGTTGAACTAATAGCCCTCCAAGTGATCGGATCTTTCGACCAAGAGAAACCCCATCACACCGGAGGGCCTATGCATAAATTAGTGGAAGTGTTTTGCGATGTCGATGATTTTTGCGCTGTTTTCATTCCAGAATGGGAAAAAACGCTGTTAACCGATGGTACACGCAAGCGTCAACGCCCTGGCCGTATGACGATGAGCGAAGTGATGACCATCATCATACTTTT
>NZ_JAKKRN010000042.1:0-39402 GCF_025654245.1 Shewanella sp. SM29 | reverse complement strand
CGTCGCGGGAATTGTTGGGATAACGCACCAATGGAGCGTTTCTTTAGAAGTTTGAAATCTGAGTGGATCCCCGCCAGTGGTTATGGGAATTTTACAGAAGCAGATAAAGAGATCACAAATTACATCACTGGATATTACAGTGAGACCAGACCCCATCAATATAATGGTGGGTTAACGCCAAATGAGTCAGAACGTTTATATTGGAATGACTCTAAAATCGTGGCCAATTTTACTTGACCACTACAGTTGCCACGATTAAACAGTAGCCAATAAAAAAGCCCCTAGTCGATAAATTGACTAGGGGCGTAGCATTCAAGTTTGACTCATGCACAAGGAGATAGAAGTTATTGCAGTTAAAACTAAGGGCTATTCGCAAGAGATATTTACAAGAACTATTTACAAGAACTATTCACGCAGTCCCTTGGTTGAGTTTTGTGTCAACACATAAGGTGCTAGTTCAGGCACTTCTTGGCGCAATTGATTTTCAAGCACTAACAGATTTTCAAATCGGTCGCACAAACGGTCAGCTTTAGCTTCTAATCCCTTAGATTGGCTCTCAATTTGTTGCTCAATATCTTGGCCTAAATTGTCCATTTTTTTGGAGAAGGTATCCATCTTGGCTTCAAAATTTTCACCGCCACCAGACATGATTTGGCCACCTAAGTTCATCATAATTGCGCCAATTGAATTCTGGACAATTTGTTCCATTTCCTGCTCGAATTCATCGTTAAATGTACTTTGCATCGAGTCTTCAGTCGCCCCTAAATAGAAGCTATCACCATTCTTGTAAGCCACTGAATCAACCCGTTTTTGAACGCCAGCCATCATTTCATCAAATTTTGCACCAGCAGCATCACCCATTAAAGGTGTTAAGGCCATACCAACCGCTTTGGAAGCAAGAGATACTGCCTCATTCACCAGTTCAATCACTTCTGGCACTTGAGTCGAAACTTCATCGGCATATTGAGTAACCAATTTTTTCTGCTTGTCGGTTAAGTTAACTTGCTTACCTTCCACAAATAACTTGTCAACTTCGATACGATACTTTTCTGTGCCCTTCTCGCTCATGACTAATTTTTTAGGCTCAACCATAACGTCATAATTTAAGGAGACTTCACAGCGTTCATCTATTTTTGGCTCTGTTTGTGCTTGCGCCAGCTGTACGCTAGATGTTCCTAAAATCACGCCAGATAATGCAAATCCAGTTAATAACTTATTTAATTTCATTTTTGTTCGTCCTTTAATCTGAATAATTCGATAAACCTAAACTACTGAATAGCTTATAGCAGGAGACGTGCCAACTTTATAACAATATGATTATGTTGGATTTTTAAAGTTAGCACTAAAAGGTCATTAGCGAAATTCGCTAACATTTAGTCTGATAGTGCTAATAAAAAACGAGAGATAAGACTAGAAAATAGAACGACCGAGACGCTGACTTAGATGCTCAAGCATCGCTGTGCCCGCAAGTGAGTTGCCATTATTATCGAGTTCTGGCGACCATACACAAATCGACAGTTCTCCAGGGATCACGGCAATAATACCGCCGCCGACGCCACTTTTACCTGGCATACCAACACGATAAGCAAACTCACCAGCACCATCATATAAGCCCGAGGTTGCCAACAGAGCGTTAAGTTGCCGAGTTTGCACTTGAGAAATAAGCTCAGTCCCTGTGATACTTTTGCCGCGATTAGCCAAATACAACATGGCCTTAGACAAGTCAGCACAATTCATCTTCAAGGCGCAATAATGAAAATAGGTGCGCAGCACTGTATCAACATCACCTTGAAAATTACCAAATGACTTCATCAAATAAGCGATAGCCGCATTGCGCGCACTATGCTGATATTCTGAATCTGCTACTTGTTTATCGAAACACACTTTATCGTTTTGGCTTAGTTGCCTGACTAACTCAAGCATTCTGTGTTTAGGAGCACCTAAACGACTCTGCAATAAGTCAGCAATCACTAACGCGCCAGCATTGATAAATGGGTTGCGTGGCTTGCCACGTTCTAACTCGACTTGTACTAAAGAGTTGAATGAATGGCCCGAAGGTTCTTTGCCAACACGGCTCCAGATTTCGGCTTCTTCATATAAAGTTAACGCTAAGGTTAAGCTGAAAACTTTGGAGATACTTTGAATCGAAAACGGCTCAAGGTAATCGCCCGCACCTAAGGTTTCGCCATCAACAGTCGTGACGGCAATGCCTAATTTGCCAGCATCAACGCTGGCCAGTGCGGGGATATAATTTGCAACCTTTCCTTGGCCGAGCAAGGGTCGAACTTTCTCGACCACTTCCTCAAGTAATGCCAACTCGGGCATTAACCCCACCAAATGTCGTACAGTTCGCTAACTTCAACCTGAGATACTTTTTGGGTCGCCCAGAATGCCTTAACTGCAGCAATATCTTCTTCGGTACATTTACCAATCGTTTGGGTGGCGATAATGCCTTCCCATTCGATGTGGCCGCCGCCATGGAAACCTAATTTACGGGTTTCGATCACTTCATCGATGAATTTATCTACAGTTGCATCGATATCGGCTTCAGATACTGATGCATCAAAAGTCCAAGCCATATCGAAACCTAACTCTTGGAATTCATCAACGCGCATTTTCTTACGTAAACGACGGCTACGATTAGTTGCCATAGTGATTTTCCCTTTTGTGTTTAAAATTAGCTAAAATTGAGTTCGTGATTAAGCGATACGCTCAAACATCAGATCCCATACACCGTGACCCAGTCTATGGCCGCGGGCTTCAAACTTTGTCAATGGACGATGATCAGGACGCGGCACCACACTGCCGTCGGCCGACTGGTTTTGATAACCCGGTGCGGCTTGCATCACCTCTAACATATGCTCGCTGTACTCTTCCCAGTCAGTGGCCATATGGAACACACCGCCAATTTTTAGCTTGCGACGAATAAGTTCGGCAAATTCAGCTTGTACGATGCGGCGTTTATGGTGACGTTTTTTATGCCAAGGATCTGGGAAGAACAATTGCACTCGGGCTAATGAACCGTCAGCAATCGCATGTTCTAATACTTCCATGGCATCGTGATGATACACACGTAAATTAGTCACACCAGCAATGGCGGCATCACTGAGGCAAGAGCCTACACCCGGTTTATGTACTTCAATACCAATGAAATTTTGCTCTGGTGCATCTTTAGCCATTTGTACTAAAGAGGCGCCCATGCCAAAGCCAATTTCCAGCACAGTATCAGCTTCACGACCAAAAACGTCGCTTAGTACCAATGGCACTGGGCTGTAATCTAAACCCATTGTTGGCCACTGGCTTTCAATAGCGTGTGCTTGGCCTTTGGTTAGGCGACCTTCTCTCAGGACAAAGCTTCTGATCTTGCGCAGATACTTGCCTTCTTCATTAAATTCAGCGGTAGTGACTTCGCTCATTTTTGCCTCGTCTAGTGGACAACACCATCATAAAAGAAGGGCATTATCCAAAGTTCAACATACAGTGCAAGCACTAATGGGGCGAAAGTATACCAAGATTATTTAAGAGTGCGAATTTAGCAGCGATTTTTAGCTTTAGATCCCTTGCCAACTTATCTTTGACGCTTGTCTAAGAAGATAACTGCCGCTACACTGCGCCGATGAAATCTACAGCCTCCTTCGCTACACGTATCATCTCTTGGTACGACAATCACGGTCGTAAAACTCTCCCTTGGCAGCAAGATAAAACCCCATATCGCGTATGGGTTTCTGAAATCATGCTGCAACAAACTCAGGTTGCGACTGTTATTCCCTATTATCTTAAATTTATGGCGCGTTTCCCCGATGTGTTAGCACTTGCTAACGCGCCAGACGATGAGGTATTACATCATTGGACCGGTCTTGGCTATTACGCTAGGGCGCGTAATTTGCATAAAGCAGCCAAAATAATCCGCGATGATTATCAGGGATTATTTCCCACACATTTTGAACAAGTGCTCGCCCTACCCGGCATCGGCCGCTCGACGGCAGGCGCAGTATTGTCATTGTCACTTGGGCAACATCACCCCATTCTCGATGGCAACGTAAAACGTGTATTAGCAAGACATGGGGCAATCGCAGGTTGGCCAGGGCAAAAGACGGTTGAAGAGCAACTTTGGCAACTGACGGATGCCTTCACACCGCAGCAAGATATTCAGAAATATAATCAAGCCATGATGGATATCGGCGCCAGTATTTGCACTCGTAGCAAACCTAACTGTGCCGCTTGCCCTGTGGCGATTGATTGCAAAGCTCAACTGATTGGCAGACAAACCGATTTCCCCGGCAAAAAGCCTAAAAAAACCATACCAACCAAAGCGGCGTGGATGTTAGTGATGATGCAAGACAATCAAGTCTTTCTAGCTAAACGTCCGCCAGCGGGAATTTGGGGCGGGCTTTGGTGTTTCCCTGAATTCGCTACCCAAGCCGCCCTTGAAACTCATCTTGAAGAGCAAGGGTTTGATGCGCAGCAACTCGAATGGTTAACTAGCTTTAGGCACACATTTAGCCACTTTCATTTAGATATTCAGCCCATGATGCTTAACTTAGATAAAACTCACGGCGATAAAACCCTCGGCAATAAAGAGAGCGTGGGCGCTGTCATGGAACAAAACCAGTCTCTCTGGTATAACATAAGTCATCCTTCCAAAGTGGGACTCGCCGCCGCCACCGAGCGCGTGCTAGCCAATTTGGGATCACTCGTTCAATCCGCAGTCAGTAAGGAATAATCATGGCGCGTACAGTCAATTGCGTATATTTAAATAAAGAAGCCGACGGCCTAGACTTTCAACTGTATCCAGGTGATTTAGGTAAGCGCATTTTTGATAACATCAGCAAAGAAGCTTGGGGCCTATGGCAAAAAAAGCAAACCATGCTGATCAACGAGAAAAAACTCAACATGATGAATGTTGATGATCGTAAATTTCTTGAAGAACAAATGACCTCTTTCCTATTTGAAGGTAAAGAAGTAGAAATTGAAGGTTTTGTACCAGAAAAAGACCAAGATTAATTCTGGTCGTTAGTCGGCTCTAAGTATAAAGCTTACAAAAAAGCGCCTTTCGGCGCTTTTTGTTCATCTAAATGACAGAATAAAGAGTTACTTACGCACGCCTTCAACCACTAGATCTAATTCAACATGGCTAGATGCTGGACCTAAATCCATCTTGATACCGAAGTCTTTCATCGCAAAGGTAGTTGTGCCCGTAAAACCGGCACGGTAGCCACCCCAAGGATCCTGACCTTCACCCACAGCATGGGCCTTGATCGCTAATGGTTTAGTCACACCATTTAAAGTTAAGTTACCGTTAATCACTAAATCGCCATTTCCTTTATCTTCCACCGAAGTAGATGCAAAGGTCGCTTTAGCGAATTTGCCAGTATTAAGGAAATCTTCACCGCGAATATGTTTGTCACGCTCAGCATGGTTTGAATCGACACTTAATGTATTCACTGTGACATTCACTTTCATCGCAGTAGGTTTAGCCGCATCGTAGCTAAAATCGCCGCTAAAATCATTAAAACGCCCCACCACATAGCTATAACCTAAGTGATTCACTTTAAATGTAATAGAAGCGTGAGCGCCTTCATGATCAATCACATAGTCAGCAGCTGAAGCCGCCACAGGAGCCAATAGAGATACACCGATCAGTGCGCTTAACAGTTGCTTTTTCATTGTATTATCCTCGTTTAAATTTAATCATTCTAAGTAGGGTGGCGTCTTTATCGATAAAGTGATGTTTTAATGCGCCCACGGCGTGAATAACGACCAGCGCGATCAAGCTGTAAGCCGCATATTGGTGAATATCACCCGCGATATCAGCTTGGTTTTCAAACAAAAGTCCCAATCCTGGTAGTTCAAACCAATCAAACACCCAGATACCACGGCCATCTGCGGTTGAGATCAAAATGCCAGCAGTCATGATGACAAAGAGCAAGATATAAATAATAAAATGCGCCAAATGTGCGGCCGTCTTTTCCCACGGTTTATGACTCGCCTCAGGTGCTGGCTTGGGATTAACTAAGCGCCATACCAAACGAAATATTGTCGCAGCCAATAACAGAATCCCAATACTTTTATGTAGATGCGGCGCAGTCTTGTACCAAGTACTGTAGTAGGTTAACTCCACCATCCACACACCGACTGCAAATAACCCAATCACGACGAACGCACTCAACCAATGGGTCACAATGGCGGTAATTCCATAAGCAAACTGACTATTTCGAAACATACTGCGACTCCGTACTCGCGTTTTCTTCATGCCATCCATGAAATAATATTCATTATCATAAATCTAAATTTAAAAACTAAAATCAGTAAAAATCGCTTATATCTTTCTAAATTTTAGAAAGTAAGCCAAAAATCATGATCTGTGAGCACAAAGCTATAGTAAACATCAGTATCCCTCTGACTTGAAAAATACAGCCAACGAATGAAATTGAGCTGAATTCGCAAAATAAGAGATAAAAAACACCCAAGATGTGCATTAAACAGCCGAACGAGTGATTTATCCGGAAAAAGCACTTGCAGAGGTCAAACACCCTAGCTAATATAGCCGCACTTCGAACGATACGGCTTAGCCAACGAGTTCAAAGTAGTTAACTAACGCTTAGTTTAGTTGCCCGAATAGCTCAGTCGGTAGAGCAGAGGATTGAAAATCCTCGTGTCCCTGGTTCGATTCCGGGTTCGGGCACCATTATTCTGTAGTAAAAATTAGCAGTAAAGATTTAAGCCGGCATAGCTCAGTTGGTAGAGCAACTGACTTGTAATCAGTAGGTCCCGAGTTCGACTCTTGGTGCCGGCACCATATAAAACAATGAAACCACTCAATGAGTGGTTTTTTTGTATCTGAAATTTGAATAATAACCAACAAAGTCTGTGGTCAATCAAAACTGACTTACTCTTGATAATACCAATAAGTCCCGAGTTCGACTCTTGGTGCCGGCACCATATAAAACAATGAAGCCACTCAATGAGTGGCTTTTTTGTATCTGAAATTTGAATAAAAACTCACAAAGTCTGTGGCCAATCGCAACTGACTTACTCTTGATAATATCAGTAGGTCCCGAGTTAGACTCTTGGTGCCGCTGGCACTATATAAAACAATGAAGCCACTCGCTTACTCTTAGTTGCTCCGCTTAGTTACACCCCATAAATATCAGCCAGCCATCAAAGCTCAACAATACCCACTGCGCCCCACTGCCACTTGCTTGCAACAGGTGAGCTTAAACCTTAATTTTTCTCTCCAAAATAGAAGATAAATAAATGAGGAAGTTAGGATAAACAGCCAAAAGGAACACCTACTGGCGTTAAAGTGCTGAAACTTTCAGCGGTAAAATAAGGGTAAAACGAAAGAATCAAATAAATAAGCGCATTTTGTTTAATAGTTAATCAGTCACTTAAAAAGGGCTTGCACAGCTAAAGCGAGCACTATATTATACGCGCACTTCGAACGAACAAGGTCTTCACGACTTAGTTCAAAGTAGTTAACTAACGCTTAGTTTAGTTGCCCGAATAGCTCAGTCGGTAGAGCAGAGGATTGAAAATCCTCGTGTCCCTGGTTCGATTCCGGGTTCGGGCACCAATTTTAAGGTAATGAATTCGATTGGGTTTATTACTGTGCTTTACGCCGGCATAGCTCAGTTGGTAGAGCAACTGACTTGTAATCAGTAGGTCCCGAGTTCGACTCTTGGTGCCGGCACCATATAAACAACGAAGCCACTCAATGAGTGGCTTTTTTGTATCTGAAATTTGAAGTGTTCAGTACAAAGCGCAACTGACTTACTCTCGATAATTTCAGCAGGTCCCGAGTTCGACTCTTGGTGCCGGCACCATATAAACAATGAAGCCACTCAATGAGTGGCTTTTTTGTATCTGAAATTTGAAGTGTTTCAAAGCAAAACACAACGAACTTCCCTCAATAATAACAATAGCACCCTCAATACTGGCACAATAAACGTTCAAATCGAGCGTTAAGATAATTTATTGACTTCATGCAACAGACAATCACTTAATCCTTTACCCCTATAAATGATAGTTTTATATTCGCCATATAAAAAAGCCACTCATTATTGAGTGGCTTTGCGTTCTTATACAAACTATCTAGTTCCAAATGACTCAATCGTGCTTATTTGATGAGCTCGAGTGGCATAGGCCTATCACCTGCTTGAACTTGATGTTGAACATGGCGCCACCCTTGAGTGAGCTCACTTAGATGTGCTTTTCTCTCGGGGAAATGTGTAGCAAGTTTTTCGATAACATCGATTTGCTTCTTACACAATAATGACCAACGATCTGCATTTGATAAGTACATGGCGTTTTCCTTAACTGAGGGGTTACTTTTCCTTAGCCAGTTAAGTCTAGGCTGGAATCATTTTATTGCCAATTCAAAATTGCGCGTTAGCGCACTGTTAAAACAACTAACTCGGGAGTATCTTGGTTCTATAAACATAAGATAGGAGACGTTATGACAGCCGATATTTTCAAACTCATTTTTGTCGCTATTGGTATATTTCTCGTTTACAAACTGATATTTGGTGGCAAGAAAGGTCTGACTATTTTTGAAATGCATTTTAAAGATGGCCGTATGACTCAGCATAAGGGCAAGATCCCCGAACGATTCGAACGGGAATGCCGCCAAATCGCTAAAACCGAAAAACTGACTTGTACTGTTAGGGCTGAAAAATCAGGAGATGTACGCTTACATATTTCTGCCAACGTGAGTGACAATGTAAAGCAAAGGATTCGTAATCTGTTTCCGTTTGAATATTATGACAAAAAATCGATAGATAACAGTCGTCAAGCGGGTTAGTTCTTCGCCTCTCCCCTAGCAACCTTAATACTTGCTATTGATAGTTAAGTATTGAGGTTGAAGTGAGTTCCTAAGGCATTTTCTTATTTAAACTTAACTGGATACCTAGGTTTTAGAAAATCGGATTCTAACTGACCGTCTTTTCTCGCATCTCGAATACGACGTTCATTATCTTGCACCATAGGATCGCTTGCGGGTTGATGAGGATCGACTTGTTTCTCAGAATGATCCTCAAACTTAAAGTCAAAAGATGAACAAGAAGTTAACGACAGACTTAAAAATACTCCCCATAAAACAACGTGTTTATTCATCGACTACCCCCTATCTATTTAGACTTAGACTTAGACTTAAGTTCAGATTAATTAAATTTAAACAATAGGTTGCAATAACCTTACCCCCATATATCACTTATGCCACTAGCAAAAATGCCTAGCTGCAACTTTGGTTTGACTTCAACACTTTAATGCAGAAAAAAGGGGATTATTAGCCAAGCTATACTGTTTAAGCCAATTTAAGTCTTAATCAACATTTAAGCCTTAATCAACAGAGTTAATCCAAGACAAGCTGGGGTAAGCCAACTTAACTAAAAATTGCTGAGACTATTTTTGAATAACTAAAGTGACTTTAGCAACTGTGATGCCAAACTTAATAATATCACTCTGATTTATAATGGTATTATCATTCACTAAGAACATCCAATCGTCGAAATGAACTTGATATTCTTCACCATCCACAGGCAATAACATATCGTATTTCCAACGTAGCGCACTGCCGTTAGATTGGCCATCGGCAGTCCCGATAATGTCACCTGCAGTTCCTGAGTATCGCCCTTCCCCTAGTGCCTTGATGCGCCACACACGAGTTTGAGTTTCACCATCATCATACACAAACCATTCATTAATGACTCCCTCACTTCCCTGCCAACTGGCTTCCATAATGACATTGAATTTGCGGATTACTTTGCCACTAAAATCTTGTACGACCCCAGAGGCTTTTAATGGCCCATTAAAAAATGACTCCAAAACCAATGTCGGATGAGTATCTTTATAATCCGTCACTTCCACCGATGAACAACTCGACAACAGCCCTATCATTATTAGGCCTAACAATAACTTTTGACCGATAAGTCGTGTTAACAATCGCATGGTTTTTCTCCGAGTAATTGCGCCCGTAAACTCGGACGGCTAGTGTCTTTCGATAACCAAATCGCTAAAAATGCCTCAGCAAAATTAGCATCGTGGATAATATCGAGTGGTTGATGATTAAAGAAAAACTGACTCGTTTGCCCATCCATAACCTTAAAACTTAAATGGTCGCCCTGCTTCACATCTGGCCAAGTGGCAGTTAATAAACTCAGCCAACGCTGGATATCATTTTCGGCAAACGCTAGATGCTGCCATTGATCTTTTGTCGCTTCGAGCAAATCCTCTGACTCAATATCTCGATAATATTCAATATCTAACAGCAGAGGATATTGCCCCTGTTGATAACGGCCATTTACCGTCAGCAGTCTCGCCTTATACAAACTAAACCACAGCCAATCCATTTCTCCGCGCCCTACTTCCTGAAAAGTCTGCGTCACATCGGCGGCATCATTCAGCTCGATAGTAATGTTTTCAAAATCAGGCGTTTTCGCCTCTAACGCTTTTAAAGGTGCGGCCAATAAACTGAGGGCCAATAGACTTAAGCAGCTTGAATTCAAAAATGAAAAACCAAGATTTGGGCTACGATTACGAACTGACGACATGGGATCCCCCTTTTACTGCATGATGTCTTACAACAGGTACTTAACTAAAAACGGCATAATGACTTAACCGCGATCAATTTTTACAACTCAATAATTAACGCCCAAACACAGTAAAAGAACGCGCTTTAGTGCTTCGATTAAATCCATAGGGATTAGCAAGTTGGATTAAAAATGGCAGTAAGACTAGCCAAACCAAAAATAACACCACAGCAGAAATAACATTGCCATAGGGCAAACTCACGGCATTAAATTGTGCGCCAGTCAAATAGCTTAACCCACCAAATATGCCCCCGAGTAACGCCTGAAATATCAGCGGTAAAGGTCGCATAAAGGCCAAACTATGATTCAGAGTCAAAGCAAAATGCAGCCACAGGCAACAAAGCCACCAAGGGAAAAGAGCAAACTCAAACACCCCTAAAACAGAGAGTACGGTATCTACGCCTATTCCTAAGGCTGCAACCTTTAGCATCAATAACAAATCCACTTTGCGATACTCGGGCTTACTTAAGGAAGATAGCAGGATAAAGTGAAATAATAACAAAGGGATAGTTAACAACAGTGAGGTGTTAAGCCAAAGTACGCTAGACCACCACACAGCCTGAAAACTCAAGGCGTTATAGAGAATAAAGCCCTGATGTTTAAAAGGAACCCGAGAGTTAGCTAACATGGACTTCATCTTTGCCTCACTTTTATCTTGCTGCAAACAAAGCGGCTCATTCCAACGAAAATGGTTATTTCCACTAAAGTGACTGCTTAATCAAAACAGATTACATCGCATTAGGGCTATGGCTTGGGGGATGATGGCTAGCAATGCGATAGTCCGGACGCACAGCCACTAAATGCACAGTGCTTGTGGTACGTTCTAAAAATCCACCTTCACAATAACTTAGGTAAAATTTCCACATCCGAATAAAATCATCGCCATAACCTAAAGCTTGGATTTCGCCTATCGCATGATCAAAATTCTCATGCCAATGTTTTAAGGTTTTAGCGTAATCGAGCCCCATATCATTGAGCGACCAGACCACCATGTCCGTCTGTTTAGCAATGTGACCGACCATTTGGCTCACTGAGGGTAAGCAGCCACCGGGGAAAATATAACGCTGAATAAAATCCACACTTTTGCGATAACTGTCGTAACGTTGATCGGCAATCGTTATCGCCTGTAGCAGCATGCGCCCATTGGGTTTTAACAATGTTTCCAACTTTTTAAAGAAGCCTGGTAAATACTCATGCCCTACCGCTTCAATCATCTCGATAGAAACAACCCTGTCGTATTCTCCAGTGAGATTGCGATAGTCCTCTGTCAACAGCGTCACTTTATCGCTTAGCCCTTCGCGTTCGACACGGGCTTTGGTATAGGCATATTGCGCATCTGAAATCGTTGTTGTTGTAACGTGTACGCCATAATGCTTAGCCGCATAAATAGCCAGCGCGCCCCAGCCTGTACCAATCTCAAGCAAGGTTTGACCTGGCTGTAAATCGAGTCGTTCACAAATAGTCATCAGCTTAAACAACTGCGCTTCCTGCAAACTGGCTTCCTCATGTGGATAAAGCGCGCTGGAATACAACATTTCACGGTCGAGGAATTGCTCATACATAGCATTACCCAAATCATAGTGGGCGAGAATATTCCGCTTTGAGCCCTCTTGAGAATTGCGATTCAGCACATGCTTCACACGGTTTATCGTGCCAGTTAACCAAGAGAATTTGGCTTCAATCTTATCGAGTAAGGCTAAATTACGGGCAAACAGTTGTACGACTTTGGTGAGATCAGGGCTCGTCCAATGGCCTTGAATATAACCTTCACCCGCACCAATGGAGCCTGAAAGCATTATTTGACGATAAAAACTCGGGTGTTTAACCACAAGCGTAGCGTGCAAGTCGGTATGACTCTCACCAAAACGATAACTCTTGTCGCCCTCAACCAAGGTCAAGCAGCCATGTGGGAGACTTTCCAGCGCCTTAAGCAAGACTTTACGCGCAATACTGTCGGGCAGTTTCCCTGTGGTGACTGAGGTTTGCGAAGCCGTATTTTCCATGTTATTTCTCCATCTGAGCTGGATGCGGCACAAAGGGCACACGTTTAAAAAAGAGTTTTAGCGCTTGCCAATAAATCCCGAAGAAGATCTTGAGAGTCATAAAAGGGAAGCGAAACAAAAGCGTCCGTAAATTGGCCGCCGTGATCGGTTGGCGTTTCATCACTAAATTGGCATTAAACAGTTTTTTGCCATTCTCTTGCATCGACTTGTTTTCAATACCAATGTTTAAGTCTTCACTCGGCGCAGACACATGCCAGAGATAACGCATATCGAGAGTCATAAAGGGAGACACGTGAAACACTTTGTCAGAAGGTTTGGGCGCGGCTAAATCGACTAAATAGCAATGGCGCTGATCCCAAGGCGTGTTACTCACCTCGGCCAACATGTATAAAGGCGTTTGATCTTGATAACAAAAGTAGAAATTTACTGGGCTAAAATACACGCCAAAATGACGGATCTGACCCACAAACAAAACTCGATCGCACAGTTTATCTGCGCCTAACGCTGCCACTTGAGTCAATACGCGACTCTTGAGTGCAGCTGCGCTCGGATCGACAACAGCCACTTCACCGCTGTCATTGGATGTAGTCGTAAAAGAAGTTAAATAGTCTTTAGGATTGAATCTCAGTAAAGCGTGGCGCTGGCTGGCAAAAACTCGCCCCATGGCACTGATCTTATCGACTTCATCTAAATCAATCGCCAACAGCGCCATGGCATAACTAAAACTATGTTTAATCGGCGTAAAACGGCTGTGGGATACAGTGCCGTAATAAATACCGCTATTGAGCTCTGTCATATTTAGACCTGTCACATTTAAACCTGTCATAGGCTGACACCAAAATGGGCACACACATCAAGTGCACTGCGAACGCCATCTTCATGGAAACCATTGTGCCAATAGGCGCCAGCAAAATGGGTATGATTTTGCCCGGATATTTCCTCACGGCGGCCCTGAGCCTTAAGACTGGCTTCGTTAAACACTGGGTGGGCATAATTGAAGCGGCGTATCACTTTCGCCTCATCAATCAACTCTGACTGATTCAAGGTGACACAAAAGGTCGGCGCATTGGCTGGCAACTGTTGCAGTATGTTCATGTTATAAGTCACTGACGCTGGACGTTTTAGGTTACCATCTAACCTATAATTCCAACTCGCCCAAGCGGCTTTTCGCTTCGGTAAAATACGTGTATCCATGTGCAGCACCACATCGTTATTCTGGTAGCTGAGGTCGCCTAAAATGGCGCGTTCTGTTGGCGTAGGATCGTTTAACATCCGCAGTGCTTGGTCACTATGACAGGCTAAAATCACCTCATCAAATTCCAACCATTCACCGTGAACTTGTAACTTCACCCCATTGCCATGGCGCTCAATACCTGTCACGGGTGAGTTAAGGCGGATATTGTCTTTAAAGGGCGCAATAAGATCAGGAATATAGCTACGCGAGCCCCCCTTTAGCACATACCACTGGGGTCTATCACTGACATTTAATAAACCATGGTGCTGGAAGAAACGAATAAAAAACTTCAACGAAAACGCGCGCATATCTTCTATGCTCGAAGACCAAATCGCTGCGCCCATGGGCAAAATGTAATGCTCAGCGAAAAATGGTGAGAAGTGTTCATTGTCTAAATAATCACCTAAGTTACCTTCGGGATAAATATCCTGTTGATAGAGTGCCTTACAGCCTTTATTGAAGCGCAAAATTTCTTTTAAAAAGGCCCAAAAGCGTGGATTCAGGAGGTTACGCTTTTGGGCAAACAAACTACCTAAATTGTGGCCGTTGTATTCAAGCCCAGTCAGCGCATTGTGCACGCTAAAACTCATCTCAGTCGGTAATATGGTGACATTAAGGCGAGCCAATAAACGTTCAAATCGTGGATATGTTCTGTCATTAAACACGATGAAACCTGTGTCTATAGCGTAGGTTTGCCCTTGATGCTCCACATCGACTGTCGCCGTGTGGCCGCCGATATAGTCATTGGCCTCAAACACTGTAACCCTGTGCGACTCACTTAATAGATGGCCACAGGTTAATCCAGAAATGCCGGTGCCGACGATGGCGATATTTTTCATAAACTCTTGTCCTTTAGCGGCTTGGCTTGAGTATCGTTTGCAATCATTTTTTGCCACACAAAGGCAGGTAAAAACGACATCAACTTCAATAGATAAGTAAAGCGTCGCGGAAAATGGATCTCGCGCTTGTCACCTTTCAGCCCATTACGTATCGCCTTAGAAGCGGTTTGTACACTCACTTGCATTGGCATAGAAAAATCATTTTTTGCGGTCAGTGGTGTCGCCACAAAACCAGGGCAAATCAAGCTCACGCCTATGTCGTTCTTGGCAAGATCGAGCGCAAGACTCGAGGCTAAATACTGCACGCCGGCTTTAGAGGCGCCGTAAGCTTCAGCGCGAGGGAAAGGTAAATAAATAGCGCTGGAACTCATTAAGCCAATACGTGACCCCCTAGGCATTAAAGGTAAAAATGCCCCGAGGCAATATCCCATTGCAATTAGATTGGTATGGATAACGCGCTCGAACAACACATCATCGAAAGCCTTAGCATCATCAATATATTCACAACTGCCCGCATTCAAAATGACCAAATCGAGCTGAGAATCTGTTTTCGCCAATAGCTCAGCTACATTTTGGCCAGCTTGTTGAACTTGGTCGCGCTGGGATATATCAAAAATTAACAACGTAGCACCGACTAGTTCATTCAAGGCTAACGCCTCTAACCTTTCTTGGGAGCGGCCACAGGCAATGACGTGCCAACCTAAGGACAAATAATCCTGCGCCAGTTGCAACCCAATGCCTGAGCTTGCACCTGTAATCAGCACTGTATTTATTTTCATCGGCTTAACAGCGTCCATTACTTTGCCGCCCTGTCTTTGAGCAAGCGGATAAGGCCGCCCATGCAAGGCAAATGCTCATACAACATTTGCCCTAAGTCGAAGTAATCCCTGTGAAAATAAATCTTGTCGTTGAATTTAAGTTGGCTCATGCCATCAACACGGATAAGTCCGCCTTTATTCAACTTAGGGTGGCTATATTCCATCTGCCAGAACAGCGCGGCTTGATTCGCATCCTGCTGTACTTCTTTGATCTCAAACTGAATATGCTTAACATTCTTATATAACTTCGCGAAGTACTGAGTTAACGACGCTAGCCCTGTGATTTGATGCATAGGATCGGTAAAACTAATACTGTCGTCGTAAACCCGACCTAACAGATGCAAGTTATCTTTATTTAAAGCTTGATAAAGCTGAATAAAATCATCAACAAGCGTATTAGTCTCAGTCGTCGCTTGGTTTATCATCTTGTTATTGCTCCTGATCCTATTTATTGGGCCGTGGCCTTTTTCAATACGCCTAATACTGTTAATGCCCTTGCTCTTGCTGCACTGTGCTCGACAATCGCACTTGGATAAGCCGTTTTAGTGTTGAATAACGGCTGTTCAAACAAGGACGGTGTATGCGCTGTACTGGGTTGATGTAATTGCTTAATTCCCCAAGATGCGAGCTCTGGTAAATACTTACGGATAAAGCTGCCATCTGGATCAAATTTTTCACTCTGGCTTATAGGATTAAAAATACGGAAATAAGGCTGAGCATCGCAGCCACAACCCGCAGACCACTGCCAGCCGCCATTATTCGCGGCTAAGTCACCATCAATCAGTTTTTGGCGGAAATAACGCTCCCCCCAGCGCCAGTCAATCAGCAGATGTTTAGTCAGGAAACTCGCCACCACCATACGCAGCCGATTGTGCATCCAACCCGTTTGATTGAGTTGGCGCATTGCGGCATCCACAATCGGATAGCCAGTACGACCTTCACACCAAGCAGCAAACTCCTGCGGGTTATTGCGCCACTGCACATGGTCGGCTTGACGATTGAAATTGTGATTCTTAGATAAATCGGGAAATGCCACCAGCAAATGACGGTAAAACTCACGCCAAGTAAGCTCATTTAACCAAGTACGAGCAGGGCTAGTGTCGTCGACAATCACCTCAGGGAATTGATGCAACAGCGTGGCAACGCATTGTCTTGGGCTCACCACACCAATGGCCAGATAGGGTGAAATTGAACTAGTACCATCAATGGCGGGGAAATCCCTATCTTGCTTATAATCCTGCACTTTTTGCAGAATAAATGCTGAGAGTAAACGCTTCGCCTGCCCTTCTCCCGCAGCCCAAAGTTCACTCGACACTTTAGTGACATTGTTAAACAAAAGCGGCTTTGGCTCGGCCAACACAGGTCCAAGTGGCGCCGGAACTGGAAGCGGCAAAATGGCATGGCGGGCGGCAATTTCTCGCCACTTACGGCTAAAAGGAGTGAAAACCTTGTACATGTCGCCGGACAAATTCATCACAGTGCCCGGCTTAAGCAAACAATGCTCATCGGTTAACACCAGAGGAATCCCCGATTGAATACAGGCTTGGTCGCGCTGTTGCTCGTTAATCTCAGGCTCGCGACCAGCAAACACTCGACCAATCCCCTGTTGCTGGCAATAGTGACCGATAAACTCAGGTACATCAGCAAAGGTATCTAGCTGAATTAACTCGAATCCAATACCAAGACTCGCCAGCCCTTGGGCAAGTAAATTGATATGACGTTCGATAAACTCCAACTGAATAGGCGCAACGTCATGGCGCTGCCACTGGGTTGGCGTAGCAATGTAAATCGCCTTAAGTGCCACGCCATTCTCCCGCGCCCAATCGCAAGCGGCGGTTAATGCCTGATTATCGGCAAGGCGTAAATCTTGGCGAAACCACATCAGTGCATTATTGCCCTGCACTTTTATTGGAATTGAATCTATTTGCATTGAATCGTTAGCTAATGTCATTGTTTTTCTCGCTATTTATCTGCTCGCTTTGATTCACGGTATTCATCTTTCCACTGCGCTTACGACTTCTATTCACCTTCCCCGCTAAACGAGATGGCATTTTTCCAATCAAGTCCGTCGTCGAAGACGCCAAAAAAGCAGATAAAAAGCTTAACGTTGGCGCAAAAGGCCCCATAAACCAGCATGGGAAAGCCATTTGTTCCAATACAGTCAGCATTTCAGCCTGTTCAGAACCCGAATGATTTGAGTCGGGAATAAGCAAAAGTGCATCGACGTTAAGCCTGCCTCGCAGCAAAGGTAAACTGCCCATGGCTTGCTCGCCAAGATCAATAACCGATACACGCAGCGACGCCAACTCGAGCGATAGAAGTAGAGAAAACAAAATGTTAGTGCGGGTGGAATTAAGCGAGGTATGTACCCCACGGGATAGACTCACCACAGCGATTCTCGCCGTCACGGCCTGCCCACTAAAGGCATGACGTCCACCCACTCGGTTAAGTAACTCGCTCTTTAACCAAGCAATAATTAACTCGGCATCGAGCCGCTCATTCACTAAGTCCTCGAGTTGATTAAGCCAAGGTTGTAGCAACTTTTCTTTCACCAATTGGAAAGGATATAAGCCAAATGCATCATCTAATATCTGCTGTAATTTGTGCTGATTGAAGTCGAATAATGCCGTATTGAGCGCAGTGACTTGCTCGCTCCATATATCAATGGCTTGGGTTTGAACTATTTCTGTAAACGAAGATTTAGCAGCACTCATCAGCAAAGGTTTAACCTTACTGATCGCAACACCTTTAGCTAGCCATGCATTAATCTCATGGATTTCTTGGATATTTTCGCTCGTATATAATCTGTGTCCCTTGGGTGTACGTGCAGGGATCACTAAGCCAAAACGGCGCTGCCATGCCCTTAAGGTCACGGCATTCACGCCTGTTAAGGCCGACACTTCACCAATGGGGAGTAATATCTCACCATTGGGTTCTGTGTCGGCCGTGTTCTCTATAGTTTGTTTCATATTTCAGTAATAACTCACTAAATCAAAAGCTAAAATCAACTGAATGCGATTTGGTAAACGTTAATAGGCATAGCGCAGCTTTAACGCCTCAGGATGAGGGTTTAAGTACACTTGCTCTTCAATATAAGGTGTTGGAAATTCGCGTAAATAATGGTTAATGAGCGTGATAGGTACTAATAACGGCAATAGACCTTGGCGATATTTCATAATCGCTTCAGACAGTTCTGTCTTTTGCTCTTTGCTCAAATGCTTTTTAAAGTAACCCTGAATATGCTGCAGCGTACTGGTATGATTTTTACGGGTCGCATTAATTTTCAGCGCCGTCATAAAACCTGCAAAGTAGCGGGTCGCGCTTTGCTCAAGATCCTCAATATTGGCCACTATCGGCCCAAGCTCGCGATACCATGTCGGGCTGTGTGCCATCAATAGGTATTTATAGCGGGAATGAAACTTCACTAACTTATGCTTAGTCAGCCCTTCATGTTTCATCAGGTGCCAATCGTGATAGGCATAAACGCGGGTGAAAAAGTTCTCCCGTAGCACCATGTCATGCAAGCGCCCTTCTTCTTCCACGGGCAATAGTGGATATCGTTCCATCAACTTGCGAGCAAATACACCAATGCCAGACTTAGAACCATTGTTAGTGCCAATTTTATACTCTGTTACCCGCTCCATGCCGCAGGTTGGCGACTTAGCGCAAAGCAAGTATCCGCCGAGGAAATCGAGCTCTTCAACCTTGTTTTCGCTGTATTCATTGAGCTTATCGGTCACATCTAAGCTACCGTCACCACTCTGAACTAAGATGGTTTCCCCATCACGGACTAGTCGGATACTTTTCCGGGGTGCACCTAAGCCAATCGCCATTTCAGGACAGATGGGCACATAATCGAAAAATTGCTTAATCTCTTGATTACAATAGGTCGAATTTTTATGTCCACCATCAAAACGAACCTTCTCCCCTAATAGACAAGCGCTGATCCCAATCTGAATTCGCTGCGGGTTAAACTTGTACATAAGTCGACTCCTTGTATCACTATGCTTCTAATTACGGACCATAGTTGTACAAGGATCAAGTTTTTGTATAAATATTTTTTTTAAAGTATCGTTTAACAGTGACTCCTGATAAATCAACCACAAATAAACCTAACTTGGCCTATAACTTGCTAATTCAAATTGCAAAGTTGTCATCAAATAATATTGAAACGTCCAGCAACACACATTAGTTAACCGCTCAACATTTTAAACCGCAGGTGACCAAGGGACAGATTCATATATATAAGGAGTCGGATATGAGCACAATTAACCCTAATAGTTATACCAATACCTTTGCGAAAAGTTATGCCAATGTGCCAATCAAGCAAGTCGAGCCGAGCACTAATGGCCTAGGAACTCGTGCAAATTCAATGACGTCGGCAAATCTAACGTCATCAATAAGCCAAGATACTGTAACGCTCTCCTCTGCTGCATCGGTAACGACAGCCGATACCTATAGCCATCTGGCCCCTAACACCAAACAAGGCTACACGGGTAATGTGCAAGCCATTGCAGGCACGCCTGAACCAGACAAAAGCATCAACAGGTTGGACAAAGCCATGCAGGCTATTTTAGATAACCGTACAGGAGTCGATAGGGATAAAATTAATAAGATAGATGAAGAAATGGCGAAGGTTGCGGCCGATGAAAATCTATCTGAAGAACAAAAAGCCAAGCAACTAGAATTACTGCAAGCGCAAAAATTGGATCTGATTAAAGAATCATCGGAGAAAAATGAAGAGCGGCAACGTCGTATCGAGTCCGAGGTGTATTACAGCTAACGAAGAAATGACCCGCAAAGGAAAAATTTGGCAGTGAAGGAAGTAACAAGTGGGATACAGAGTGTATTTTCTCGGTGAAATATCAGTCTAATCATTTAAAACTAGACTGATATTTTATAATGTCGCTCAATCCGTTACTAAAGACACCAACGCTTAGGATTGTTTTTCTACCTTATTAATACTGCCCTTATACCCAGTTTCGTCGACGGCCTTAAGCAAACTATCTAGATTAAAATCCTCTGGCACTGTCACTAAGGCTTGCTCTGTTTTTAACGAAGCCTTGGCCTTAATCACCCCATCGGTTTTACGCAGCGCTTTATTCACGACAGTGACACACAGCGGACAAGTCATGCCCTTAACATCTAAGGTGACCAGCACGTTTGCCGCCCAGCTCGACGCTGAACACAGGCTCAAGGCGAGAAATAACACTAACTTCATTCAAGCACCTCTAATAACCAAGGTAATACAAAAGGATATGACTGAAATGCCAGCACAACAGGTACAGTTAACCAGTACAGCCACAGCATCTGAGTACGACTCAACGTCGCTGTACACAGTGGCTTTTTAGCAAAATAGAGCCGCCAAAATCCCATCAGAATAAGCCCAGTCGACAGTATCAACATGGGCACTTGCAGCCAGCTCAGTTGCTCAATCCCCGACAGACTTGCGGCCGACACCCCGAACACCAAATAAATAAGCGGTGCAATACAGCATAGGCTTGAAGCAACCGCAGCAAGCACTGCGGCGGCCATAGTCGCGAAGAGGCCCTTAGCGTTGTTCGGTTGACTGGTAGTCATAGGCAAACACTTTAGGCTCATAATAGTTCACGGGATCGCCATCAACTTCGGCATAAGGGTAGCCAAAGTTATTCAGTGGTGTCTGTTCGGCTGTAGGGAATAAATCAAAGTCACGGCCATAGTTAAAGCCAACCCAGTTCATTTCCCAATTGCCAAAGAGGTAATCATTCACGGCCTGAACTGCGGGATCGCTGTGTTCTTTTTTCTCCGTCAAACGCATTTTTGTCACATCAGCAGGATCGGCTGGCAACCAACCATAACCCGCTAAATAGAACATAGCGCGACAATGTTGACCACCACTGACATCGGCAAACCCTTTGTCATCAGCACTACCAAAGGCCTTTTTAGAGTATTCGCCCATCTTGATAGCCTGACCTAAGCGAATCCCAAACATCTCACGGGCAGGGATCCCCACTGCGCGCATTAGCGCCACAAATACTGAGTTAATATCGGTACACTTACCGCCTAACTTGCCACTTTCGAGGATACTTGCTACATCACCCGTACCACAGCCAATCACGCTATTATCGCGAAACATATTAGCGCTAACCCAAAGATAAATCAGTCGTGCTTGCTTCAGTGGTTCAGTCTCGCTGCCAACGATCTTATCTGCTGTTTGCTTCACAATACCATTAATCAGCATGTGTTTAGTCGGCAGCAAATAACGTTCAACATCTGCAGGATAATGTATCTGCTCTGGGGTGCGGTAATGGGTTAAGGCGCCGCTTTTAACGGGTTCCCAATCTATCGTTTCAATATCAAGCTCAACCGTTATTGTCATGTTCGCTTTGGCATCGGGCCAAGTCGCAAACAGGGTTTTGGCGCCATAACTGTTGTTTGAGCTGATATAGGCGTCTTTAAAACTGCCCGTAAAATTCAACTGACTCACCAATTGGAATTGCGTGTCTTCAGGTAAAGGGATCCACAACTTAACCACGCCCTCAGACCCTTCTGGGGCAACAAGATGGTAAGTGTTGGTTAAGATAAAACGGCGGCGTCCATCGCTTGAGCTATGTTCAACGACACTCGATTTAGAGGAAGATGCCAGTACCGGCGTGATAAAACCCGCAGTCGACAAAATAGCCGCACTTTTTAAAAAATTGCGTCTTTGCATTATGACATTCCTTTTATTGGATCATGTTTAGAAAGAAGAGAAACTCAACATAAGAGAGCAAGATTATAGGTGCTATAGCACTGTGCAGCAATCAAGCCGCTAACCATACAGTATAAAACCACTACATCGGAGAAAAAGACTCAGTAAAATATGCTACAGCGCTAGCATACTTATGAAAATGGAATAAATATCGACGTTGACTTAACAAGCATAATCAATGATAGATTTAGAGCATTTTTATGTAAAAAGCCCAATTTTAGTTTAATAAAAAGTATCCATTGCGTTATTTTTATAATCTAAAGGCTAAATAACAACCACATTTAGCTTTGGCTAATATTGTTAATAAAGATAATTATCTCACCACTTTTCACTCAAGCTTTGAGTCTCTCATTTAGCAAAATCAATAATATTCTTTGGCGAATTTTCGAAACAATTTTCAGGGAGAACACAGTCTCACCTGAACAGTTTAATGGTATGGCTGAGTAATCATTCCAAATTTAGAATATTGAACTTACAGTTTTGACTTAAGTTAGCTCGAATTACCTAACGCTTTTTACTCATAAAATATCAAACTTATCTTTCAAAATGAGAGCCAAACCACCATGTTGCAAAAATGTTTAATAAAAGTTTGCGTATGTTTGTACCTGTTCTAGGCTTAAAAACGAATATACTCACTTAAAGGGCTTTTTTATGAAACATAAGCTTTCATTAGGTCTTTGCTCACTTTTGCTCAGCTCCACCGCTTATGCAGAAGTCAACATTTCAGGTTTTGCCTCAGTTGTTGCTGGTCAAGTTCTCGAAGGTTCGGGCGTTGCAGAGTTTGATTTAGGCCCCACCTTTCTCGCCGACTATCCACTCGTTGGCGCCTATGATGAAGATATTAGTTTCAAACCCGATACCTTATTTGGTATTCAATTCTCAGCGGATTTACTCGAAGGTTTATCTGCCACGGCACAGGTTGTTTCCCGCGGGGCTGATGACTTTTCGGCAAGTTTTGAATGGGCTTATCTGTCCTATGAGATCAATGATCATTGGACAGTACAAGGAGGTAAAAAACGCTTACCGCTCTACTATTACAGTGACTTTTTTGATGTGGGATATGCTTATCCTTGGATACGTCCACCCGCAGATAATTACACATGGCAAATATTTAACTACACAGGTGTCAGCGCCTTATATAACTATTTAATTGGCGACTGGACTATGTCTGGACAAGTTTATTACGGTAGCGAAGATAGCGAACCTAATAAGCTTTTATCTGATTTTTTCTTCCTCGAAAATACCCGAGAAGTATGGAAGGATATAGGCGGTATTGTTGTTCAATTCAATAAAGATTGGTTAGATATTCGCCTCACGCATATGCAATACACTAACGAACGTTATATTGGTGGTATTCAGCAGGAATGGAATGGTAGCAACCAACGTACGGGTAAGTTTTATGGCCTATCCGTTAATATAGATTATGAGAATTTCCTTTTTTTATCTGAGCTTAACCGCTTAGATCTCGATGGGAGTAATCTAGATACTTATCTTCTCTCGTTCGGCTATCGTATCGATTCAGTGATGCCTTACATTTCCTATTCGGACTTCAATGATGGTGAAGGCGGTGAAGTTCACCATACAAGTTCTGCAGGTATACGTTGGGATTTCCATCCTTCGGCGGCCTTTAAAATTCAGTATGATGACGTTAAAGATGACGGTGGCCCAGGTATGAAAGTCGCAGGGGATTCGAAATCCATCAGTCTTGGCATTGACTTAGTATTTTAGGAGAGAGAAATGAATAAGTTACTTTGCTTAATCCTACTCAGCTTAGTCTCAATGCCACTATTTGCTGGTGTGGTTGTCATCGTTCATCCCAGTAATGCAGACACTGTCGACCAAAAGGTTATTGAAAATATTTTTCTAGGGAAAACAAAGACCTTTCCTGGTGGAGCGCAGGCCGTGCCAGTCAATCTTGACAGTGCTATGCCCTTAAGGGAAACCTTTGATACTAAAGTGCTGGGCAAGTCATCCAGCCAACTTAAGTCATATTGGTCACAAAAAGTATTTACAGGCAAAGGAACGCCACCCAAGGAAGTCACTAGTGGGGCGGAGATGATAAAATTAGTTGCATCGAACCCCAATATTATTGGCTATATTGATAGTAGTGAGGCCAATGATTCGGTAAAAGTTATTGCCGAGTTTTAGATTGGAGTGCCGAGCTCAAGCTCGGCACAACTTGGGGGCAAGGGATGAATTTCTTTAATGATATTTCTATTTTTAAAAAAGTTATCGCGATATTTATTTTAGCTGTCATCATTTTCGCTTTAAACTTAAGCATTAGTGTCATCTCCATAAATAAAAATCGCACCACACTTAATTATATGGAGCAGCAAGTTTACCAAAGAGTTGAACTCGCCAATCAAAACGTGTTTTTTATCCAACGACTCGATGAACTTTACACTCAATCGGTTTCTTTTGCCGACGAAGACCTGTTAACAAATGCAGGTACTATGTATGAATCTTTACGTAAAAACCTACAACAATTAGATAGTGTCGATCCCTCACAAGCCAATAAACTCAGCAATCTATCCGCTAAATTAACCCGCTATAACGACATGACGATTAAGCTGGCTAAAGGCATGTTGGCGGGTACGATTGATATGGCAAACATTGGCCAGATCAGCCAAGAAAAATCCCAAGCCTATGAAGCTGTACTTAATGAAATACAAGATTACAAACAAAGCAAAGTACTCGAATTTAAACAATCGATAAAAGAAGCTGGCGACAGATCTGCGCAAAGTTTGTGGCTCACCCTCTCCATCGGCATCGCTTTGCTGATCGTGATGTTGATTGTCACTATTGCCATAGCACGCGCTATCAGCTCATCTGCGCGTAATGTCGCCCAGTCACTGAGTGAGCTGGCCGATGGAAAAGGCGATCTTAGTCATCAGCTCAAAGTATCTGGTAGTGATGAACTCGGCCAAGTATCAAGTAACTTCAATCGATTTCTTCGCTTGCTCGGAGATTCTATTCGAAGGGTGGTGAATGTTACCGATCCCTTGCTTGATAGCTCGCGCTCACTGAAACAGCGCATGGAAGATGCGACGCATGCCACCCAGCGGCAAAGCCATGATGCCAGCGCAGTACAAGTCTCAATGGAAGACATGCGTCACTCTGTCATCGAAATCTCGCAAAATGCCCGCCAAGCCGCCAGTGCAGCACAGGTCGCGGAGAAAGAAGCGATGCAAGGTATGACAGTCGTTCAGCGTACCATCGATATTTCACAGCAATTAAATACAGGAATTCAGGCGGCTTCTAACTCGATCAACGAGCTCGCCAGAGATACTGAAAATGTCACCTCTATCTTAAATGTGATTACCTCTATTGCCGAGCAAACCAACCTATTGGCACTTAATGCCGCCATCGAAGCCGCCCGCGCGGGTGAGCAAGGACGAGGCTTTGCCGTAGTCGCTGATGAGGTCCGCGCTCTCGCCTCTAAAACAGCCGATGCAACCACTGAAATTCGCCATGTGTTACAAAACCTTAAAACGGCGGCTATTTCCTCGGTCAATACCATGAATGTGGCGATGTCGAAGTCATCGGAAAATGAAACCAATGCTCAAAATACAGGGAGTGCACTGAAATCAATTCAACAGCAGATTGTCAGTATCAATAGTATGAATACTCACATTGCCTCGGCAACGGAAGAGCAAGCCTCGGTTGCTTCTCAAGTGGTCGATAACGTCGTCAATATGAACGCTTCATTTGAACAGACATTGCAAATTCTGTCGCAGGTTCGCAATGTTTCTGAGGGATTAGTCGATTTTGCCGATGAACTGAAAAACGCCACATCTCAATTCAAACTTTGACCATAGAGCATTATCGAAATGATTGCTCAACATAGAAAACCGGTATTGAGTTTACACTTAATACCGGTTTTTAATTCCTTAAAGCTTATCTTTTTGTACCACTTTATCCGTGTTAACTAAACGCTAAGAAGGGGGATACGCACAGCAATAAGCCTGTGATAATAATGATATACAGCGACACGCCCTTGTACTTATGTAATGCAGGTACTTGGTACACTAAATAAGCGGGGATCAAACAACCGACTAAACCAAAAATTGGACTACAAATCGACGTAAAGCTCAGCACTGGCGCATTCAACACAATCGCGCCCCAAGATAATAGAATGGTAAAAATCATAATGCCGTAACCCACAAGCTTTTTGTTGATACGATCTTCAGGCATATAACGGCGCAGCATGTTCATGGTCAATCCTTGGCAAGCTTCCCTAAAACCAAGATATACGCCAAAGTAAGCCGTCATCACCGCAAAAATATTCAAGGTTAAACTCAGCAATTTCAGTGTTTGTCCCTGCATACCTTGGGCAACCATAGCAAGAGCCGAGATATTTTCTTCCGATGCACGCACGGCTTGATCATGACCCATTGCCAGCGTGAATGACACTGCATAGAAAAACACCACGACAAACAAGACTCCAAAGGCAATATTCATTGCGCGCATCGCTTTAAAGCGCGCTACCGCAAGGGATTTTTCCCGCGAACGGTATGAAATCACCATAGGGCTTAAACTTTGAATAAACAGAATCGATGTTAGCGTAAAGGGCAGCATAACGACCGCATCTTTTAACCAATCTCCCGTGGCTGGGATAGCGCCGATATTATTGATATCCCATTTATCCACCATCAATAACCCTAGCACGGCGACAACGCCCAACTTAGTCAGTACCATAAAAGTAGAGATCTTAAACAAAAGATTCTCACCGCGGGAGGCTAAAGCAACTAAGCCGCAGATCAAGGCTAAACCATAGAAAGGATTTTCTGACAATAACGCTTTAGTGACCCCAAAACTTTGCAAAAATGAAGCACTGTCGTTTGTAATGGCCGTTGAATAAACGAACACCCAAATGACCAGCATGATGAAATACAAACCACCCAACAACATACCCCAGTTTTTACCTAAGTAACCCGAAATCACACTCGGGTAATCCTTACATTCTGGAGATTCTGCTAAGGTATTGATAAACAACCGTTGGAACATATACATGGCAGGATAGCCAATAATGCCAGACAGTAAGAAAACCCATAACCCCATCAAACCGACCTGCACAGGCAAGAATACGATCCCCGCGCCAATCGCCATTCCTATACTCATGATAATCCAGCCCCAATCCGTACTATCGAAGCGGGTATCTGCTTTCCACTGTGCAGCAGTAATTGTTGCATCCATCATTTCACCTTTACCTAGTTGGTATTATTTTGTGCAAATATATTTGAACAAAACAAACTCAGCAATCAAAATACTCAACTTTTGTTGAACAAAGAGTTAAAGCTCACAACTTGACTGAAAACGAGATAAATAGCGCACAAACCGCAGTGACAAATGAAATTCATTAAAAAATAATTGCAATAAAACATAAAAATACAAATAATGTTGCACATACGCCGACCTAGGCATTCAATTTTATTTGCAAGTTGGAGAGACAATGAAAACCATTATTCACGCAGAACGTGTTCCCGCGGCCATTGGCCCTTATTCCCATGGCACAGCCTATGGCAACCTCATTTTTACCTCTGGCCAACTCCCTGTTTGTAAAAAGAAAGGCAGCGTAGTTGACGGTGGGATTACTGAGCAATCGATTCAATCATTAGAGAATCTCAAATACGTGCTCGAAGCGGGTGGTGGCAGCTTAGAAACGGTTCTTAAAACCACTTGTTATCTTGCAGAGATCAGTGACTTTGCCGCCTTTAACGAAGTGTATAAAACCTATTTTAAAACCGACTGCCCAGCTCGTAGCTGTTTTGCAGTGAAGGACCTTCCGCTGGGCGTTAAAGTAGAAGTTGAAGCGATAGCACACGTTAAAATCTAAGCATTAACATAAGGTTGTAAGCTCATGAAACCCCAATGGCAGCAGTATATTCAAATCATTAAACAAGTGGTTAAGCCCGCATTAGGCTGCACAGAGCCCATCGCCGCCGCTTACGCCGCCGCCGTCGCCCGCGCCTTGCTGGGTGTTGAACCCGATTCAATTGCAGTACAAGTGTCTGACAATCTTTATAAAAACTCTATGGGCGTGTTTGTGCCTGGCACAGGCAAAATCGGTCTGGCAATTGCCGCTGCAGCAGGCGCCATTGCGGGTAATCCGGATGCGGGCTTAGAAGTATTGGCCGTGATCACGCCAGAACAAGTCGCTAGAGCACAGGCCCTTATCGATGCGGGCAAGGTGACGGTTGAGCGCACCGAAACAGCAGAATTTATCTATTGTTGTGTCATCGCGAAAAAAGGCGACCGCGAAGCCCTAGTGAAAATCTGCGGCGGCCATACACTGATCGCCGAGAAGCGCCTCAACGGCGAATCCGTCTTCAGTGTCGATAGCACGCAAGCTAAAGCCACTGGTTCCATCTGTGAAGGCGTGGATATCACTATCGAGTCCATTTATCGCTTCGCCGAAGAAGTCCCCTTCGAAGAGATCAAATTCATCCTCGAAGCCTCTGAGCTAAATGGCAAATTATCCGATGAAGGCATGGCGAATCCCTATGGGCTGGAAGTCGGCCGCACCATGAAAAGCGGCATAGCCGCGGGCATTATCGGTGAAGACTTACTGAATAAAATCGTCATGTTAACTGCTGCAGCATCCGATGCTCGCATGGGCGGGGCAAACTTGCCCGCCATGAGTAATCTTGGCAGTGGTAATCAAGGCATAGCGGCAACTATTCCTGTGGTATTGACGGCACAATGTTATAAGGTTTCGGAAGAAAAACTCGCCCGCGCCTTGATTATGAGCCATCTAGGGGCGATTTATATCAAGTCCCATTATCCACCACTGTCGGCATTTTGTGGCAATACCGTCACCAGCGCAGCCGCTTCTATGGCCATGGTGTATTTAGCCGGTGGCTCGTTCGAACAATCCTGTTTCGCGATTCAAAACGTGATCAGCGACAGCTCTGGCATGGTATGTGACGGCGCTAAAGCGTCCTGCGCCATGAAGGTTAGCACTTCATCCAGTGCGGCCGTGCGCTCATTTTTGATGGCGCTCAGTAGTCACAATGTCTCAGGCCAAGGTATTATTGCTACCGATGTAGAGAAAACCATTAAAAACATTGGCAAAATGATCCTCAATGGCATGTCATCCACAGATGTCACTATTATCGATATTATGTCGGCATGATGATTTTAACCCGCTGAATATTTGCGGGTTAATAACTAAAGGTTGAAATTGTGAAACTGCAAGATTTAACGCAAAGTGATCTGGATATTCTGAAATCCATCGAAAATATCGTCGATGGCATCGCTGCCATGTATGGCCAACACACAGAAGTGGTATTGCACAGCCTAGATGCGAAACATCCGTCTGTGGTCAAAATTGCCAATGGCCATGTCACAGGCCGTGAAGTGGGTGCTCCAATAACCAACCTTGCCTTGCTCAAGCTCAAAACCGGTCAGGATATTTCCAACTCTTACCTGACTAAATGTGCCAATGGTAAGACGCTAAGATCAATTACGACGGTGATCCGTAACAGTAAAAATCAACCCATAGGGTTACTGTGTATTAACAGCGACATGGATGCACCACTGCAATCAGTTCTGCGCACTATGATGCCAGAGCAACTCCTTGGCAGCGAACTGACCAGCTCGCCCGAGGTGTTTGCCCGCAATATCGATGAAGCGCTCCATAGCACTATCGACAGTGTGAACCATGAGGTTCGCGCGAATCCCGCGATTTCACCTTCACAAAAGAGTCGCGAAATCGTCAATCAACTCCACGAGTTAGGGATTTTCGAACTCAAGGACAGTGCCCAAGTCGCGGCCACTCGATTGGGGATTTCAGTGCATTCGATTTATCGCTATCTGCGGGAAATCAAAGCCAATCAAGCTTAAAGCGAGAAAAAACTCGCCTAAATAGAAAGGGCTAAGGTGTAAATAACCTTAGCCCTTTCGTTTTATTATTTTTGCACTTGTGATTGCGCTTGTTATTGCGCAGCTTGTCCGCTAAAGCCCATCATATTCCATGCCTGCACTGTGCCATCGGCCATTAAGGCAATGGCATCGAGCAAATTGCTACGAATGTCGCGCATTTGGCTCAAATCAACGGCTTGTTTATCTAATGTTAACGCAGCCTCACCTCCCATCCACACCGCAATCGAACCATCTTGGCGTTTAACCGTAAACCCTAAGCCTGTCGGGAAAATATCCGTTGCTTGGGTAATTTCAGTTTTGGGTCCAGAGTGGCCATCAACCACAGTGCCATCCTGTTTTAAAAAGGCAAACTCCCGCTCATAGGTCACCACTTTACTCACCTGAGTGACTTCTTGATAACGTGGTTGCTTGTCTACCAAGTCCCAACCTTCCCAAGCAATGGCCGTATTATCCCTGCGTAACGCGACAAAACCCTCCTCAAAGGGATAAACCTTGTGCACTTTTTGCAACTTATCCTGTAGGACTGATGTATCGGCACCATTGAATTTACTGCCCCATACGTGCAGTTGACGACTGATGGTTAAGGCGGCAAACGCGCCACGATTTGCATAAATATCAATCACTTTATTGGCGCGTTTTGTAGTAGATAAACGCGCTGGAAACGCGACGTGATACTCAGTCAATTCGCCCTCACCCCAGGTATATACGCTGCCATCCGCCAGCAGCGCCGCAAACCCATGATCCGTGTTGACAACTTTCACGGCAGGCGCTAATTGGCTGAGTTTTGCCAGTTGTTCGCGGCCTTTTTGATCATCGCTGACCCCGCCCCAAGACACTAATTTTCCCGTCGCCGTCCTCGCGGTAAAAGCATTATTGTTGGCATAGAGCAGATCAACATGGTTAAGCTCAGAGGCCACGTGGCGACTATCGCCACCATAAGCGGCATCGCCCCAAGTCACTACTGCTCCCCCCAGCTTTAAAGCAGCAAAGGCACCTTTATTAATCAACACAAAATCAATATTGGTCATCGCAGGCGCAGCATATTGACCCGAGAGCAGTTCGGCTGGTGTTGAATCCAGATTAGACCAACTGACTACACTACCATCTTGTTTGATGGCCGCATAAAGCCCTTCTGCCAACACAAAAGAACGAACGCCTGTCAGCACTTGCTTCATCCCCATCCCCCAAGGGATAAGTTTGTCATCACGGGTTAAGGCCGCAAAACCACAGGTATTCTCTGCCGCGTATAACTCTTTTACATTGACCAGAGGCTCTGCGGCATTATTGATATCGCCACCACATTCAGCATCGCCCCATGCCACCACAGTACCGTCTTGCTTGAGTGCCGCAAATGCACTGAGATTACTGTAGATTTGACTCACTTGGGCTAACTGGGCAGGCATAGGGATTTTGGTAGAATCGTCGGCCACCTCAAGATTGCTCGGGATGGACGTTAATGAATTATTCGCGGTGGATGGTGATCTGTGAGCCAAGATGGTGTCAGAAATTTGCTGTTTTAATTCGGGCGATATATCAGAATCCTGTTTATCTATGAGTAAGTTAACCACATGACCCAAAGCAAAAATCGCCAGCGCTACACCGCCCCACGAAACCTGTTTTTTATCCACAAGTATATCCTTATCGTAACTGCAAACTCTCACTGAGTTTAAACTAGAACATAACGTCGACTGAGTACGCTAAATGTGAACTGTGATTGTAAACAAAACAGGGCTAAAATGACATTGCCCTAAAGTCGAAAGCTGACCAGATTCAAGTAAGATGAGCATATGAGCAAAAAATAAAAGCAGCGTATCTCGCTGCTTTTATTGAATATGATGTTGAGGTAACAAAGGGCTAATCTCTTTTGCCCACTTTCTCTAACCCCCAAACCAGTGCAATCGCCGCTAACATACACACAATGGCGAACAGCAGTTGTGAAGGCTGACCCGTTACTTGCTCAAAATTAAGCGGGGAAATATTTTGCTCCAGCAAAGGTACTTTTTCGCCGTGGGAGTTGGTCCGCCAAGTTAAGATTTCTTTCCATGGCCAAATTTTACCTAAGGTACCTAACATTAATCCGGTTAGAAACACGATAGTGGCATCATGGTATTTACGCAGCAGCGCCGACAATAAATGGCTGAACGTCAGTAATCCCATCACGGCACCAGCAGCAAAACAGGCCAAAATATCCAGCTGAATATTTTTAGCGGCTGCGAGGACCACAGGATATAACCCTAACAATAATAAGATGAAACTGCCTGAAATCCCCGGCAATACCATAGCGCAAATCGCAATCGCGCCGCCGAAAAAGATATTCATGTAACTGGCTTCTACCGCGACCGGATTCAGTACAGTAATCGCCCATGCAGCCAGCACACCAAACGCAAATAAGCCTAAACGTGCCACAGTGAAACCACTCACTTGCTTAAGCATATGCACGACAGAGATAAGAATAAGCCCAAAAAAGAACGACCAGATCGGGATGGGATGTACCGCCAACAACCAAGAAATCAGCTTCGCAAAGGTAAAAATACTGGTCAGGATCCCCGCCAGCAGACTCACTAAAAAGCCACCATTAATATGGGCAAATGCCCCTTTTATGCCCTGCGACTTGATTACGCCCCAAAGGGAAGGATTAATGCGTTTTACACTATCGAGCAAAGTATCGAGAATACCCGTAATAAACGCTATGGTGCCGCCCGAAACGCCAGGCACAACATCAGCAGCGCCCATGGCCATTCCCTTAAAATACGTCAGCAAATATTTCACTGTGAGTCCTTGTAGTTAAATCAACATGCCATTGCCGCTACACGACAAATTGGCCGCAATTATACGGTGTTACACTTAAAACTGCGAAATGAAGTTTACTTAATTAAGCCGACTGGTATTTGTTGTTATCCTAATGTTACACTCATCCGACCAGAGCAACCCAAGCTCAACTTGGAACAGGCTCAAGATAACAACACCCCTTTGCACCATTATTAAGGATGACCATGAGCCAGACAGACTCTTCTAGCACTGCAGAACAAAAACCTAATAAAGTGCTCGCGCTCTACCACAAAACTCGCCGTTATCCCTTCGGCCAAAAACTGTTTTCAATCATGGTTTCACGCATGGCGCCCTATTTCGGCACCATCAAACCACTGATCACTGAATTACGCCTTAATCATTGCGCCTGTTTAATTAAAAAACGCCATGCCGTTCATAATCATATAAAAACTGTGCATGTGATTGCGATTTGTAATGGTCTAGAAATGGCCATGGGCGTGATGGCCGAAGCCTCTATTCCAAAACATTTACGTTGGATACCTAAGGGCATGAGTTTGGATTATACGGCTAAAGCAGGCAGCGATATTTTATGTGTCGCCGAAGTGACCCCAGAGCAATGGACTCCTGGCGATATGCTGGTCCCCGTTACCGCCTACGACACCCAAGGAGTGGTTGTGGTGAAAGGACATATCAAATTGTGGATTTCAGAAAAACCGCAAAAATAAACGCTTTGAATCAAGACTTACACTTAATGTCAGCATTTAAAAAAGGGAGCTTCGCTCCCTTTACTTTTTAACCTCCCGCCGTATTTCGCAAAAACATTCGGAGAACTGAATTGTGCGGCGCCTTGCTCGCTCACGTTTAAGTACGAACTGTTAGATACGAGCTTTTAAAATCGCAGCCCTATCGCAATATAGCAGCACAGTTATGCAAAATATTAAGCAAAATGGCTTGCAGTAAAACGCTCAATTAAACGGATAAAGTCGGCTTCAGCAAGCTTGGCACATTTTAAGGTTTGTTCATGGGATAACTGCACGTCCCCCAACCCTTCTGCCATATTGGTAATGGCGCACACAGCCAACACGGGCAAACCACAATGCGCCGCCGAAATCACCTCTGGCACCACGGACATTCCCACTACATCGCCACCGATGATTTGCATCATGCGGATTTCAGCCGCGGTTTCAAAACACGGGCCAGAGTAAGACACAAAGACCCCTTGATTCACTTCAATGCCGGCGGCATTTGCGACACTTAAGGCTTCTGATCTCAGGTCTTTATCATAAGCATTGGCTAGGCTAAAAAAGCGTGGGCCGTAGCTATCATCATTCGCGCCCGTCATGGGCGTACCCGGCATAGTGTTGATGTGATCGCTGAAAATAACTAATGATCCCACGCCGATCCGCTCTGGCCGTAATGACCCCGCAGCGTTAGTCACGAGTAACAATTCACACCCTAAACGTTTGAAAGTACGCACAGGCGTCGTCATCACCTTCATACTTTGGTGCTCGTAAAAATGCCCGCGGCCTTTCATGCACACTATATCGATGCCATGTAAGCTGCCGAGCACAAGCTCTCCAGAGTGGCCGACGACGGTACTCACAGGAAAACCGTCTAACTCTTCATAGGGGATCACTACTTTGTTATCTAAATTATCGGCAAACGCGCCAAGCCCTGAGCCCAAAATCATAGCAGCACGGGGAGAGAAATTCGGTTTACAGGCTCGAATCGTCGCAAGGGCATTAATAACAGGATCATGGCTCATACAAGGTACCTCATAGCAAAAGAATGAAAGAGTAAGCGACCCTCAGTATAAGCGGGCTTAGGATTGCAAATAATCGCGATTAACCGCACTATTGTGCTGATAAAAAGGACAATAGCTGAAAATAGTGAGCCTAAAATGAGCACGATAAACGCATCAGAACTCGTCACCTTGAAGATGCTGCGGTATTTTCATCGAGTGGCTGAAGTGAAAAACTTTACCGCTGCCGCCGAGCAACTGCATTTATCGAAATCTCCGCTGAGCGCACAAATCAAAGAGTTAGAATCGCTCCTTGGCGTTGACCTGTTAACCCGCAGCACTCGTCAGGTCGAACTCACGCCCTATGGCCAATTGTTAAGAGAGAAGTGCGAGCAAATATTCGAACTGGTGAATACCTCATTGGAACAAGTGGCTCAGCTTGGGCGACTCGATAGAAACCATATTCGGATTGGCATCATGAGCTCGCTGTTTTGGATGGGATTTGGTGACATACTGAAAAGCTTTCGTAAGCAATGCCCTGATAATGAGCTGATATTTCAAGAGTTATCACCTGAAACTCAAAAAGTCGCCTTAGCACATCAAGAAATCGATTTTGGCCTAGTGCGCTACGCCGACACCTTAAATTTGCCGCACCTTCTCGCCGAAACTATCACCAGCGAACCTATGGTGTTAGCACTGGCAAGTAAGCATCCCTTAGCCAGACGCAAAAGCATCGACTTGAGTGAACTCAAAGATGAGCCTTTTACCTTACTCAGCCGTGCCAATTCCGCCTCTAGCGATTTAATTATCGCCAGCTGTCAGGCCACAGGATTTAGGCCGCAATTAGTACAGGAAATGGTCGAGCCCAATAGCTTGATGGCCATCATCGCTGGTGATAACAGAGTATCCATAGTGCCGCAAAGTTATGCTTCACAACCTTGGCCTAGGGTAAAATTTATTAAATTAAAACAAACCATCCCCGCCGATATCTGCCTGATTTATCGGCCAGAAATGGCTTCGCTGCCGATTATCGATAGCCTGAGGAACTTATTGAAGCAACAAATTAAAACCATTTAGATTGTCTCCCAAACGAGTGCTATGCTGAGTGCAATACTCAGGGTTCATATTTTAAGGATATCAAGATGGATGAATTTTTAGCGGCAGCCATTGAAGAAGCCAAACAAGGACTCGCCGAGGGCGGCATCCCCATTGGTTCGGTATTAGTGATCGATGGCAAAATCGTCGGGCGCGGCCACAATAAACGGGTACAAAAAGGCAGTTCAGTACTGCATGCCGAAATGGATTGTCTCGAAAATGCCGGCCGATTTAGCGCCGCCGAGTACCAAAGAGCGACCTTGTATTCCACCCTATCGCCCTGCGATATGTGCAGCGGCGCAGTATTACTTTATGGCATACCAAAAGTCATCGTCGGTGAAAACGCTACCTTCCAAGGGCCTGAAGCCTATGTAAAATCCCGCGGTGTGGATGTCACTGTGGTCGATAATGCCGAGTGCAAACAATTGATGCAGAACTTTATCGCCAGTAATCCCACACTCTGGAACGAAGATATCGGCGAGTAATGGTTCGACAGTCTTCTCAATCCGTTTTTGCTTTTTTGTATTTCACTTTTTACGTTGGCGCTAGTTCACTTTCTACCTTTCCTGTATTTTACTTTTTGTGTTGGCTGTATTTCATTGGGGGCTAGCGCCTGCTAGGCTAGCCCTCCCAAATTCCAGTGAAAAGTGGAACATGTCTACTAGCGAAAGGAACTCAGCTAACGTGTCAGCAAACTTACCTAAAGACCCTTGGTCAAGATCAGACTCCACGCAGCCTGTCGTCATGGCGATACCCGCACAGCGTAATGCCAACCTCGATGCTATTCGCGGCTTAGCTGTGTTGGGGATATTTTTTATGAATATCTATTTTATGGGCATTACTTTTTTTGGCTATGCGCCCCATGAAACACAGCCGCTGTCGGATCACATTATCAAAGTGTTCAGTAACTTTTTCATCGAGGCACGCTTTATCAGTCTGTTTTCCATCTTGTTTGGTGTCGGGCTTTTTATTCAATATCAGCGATTTAGCGCCAAAGGCCTAGAAGCTTATTCCCTACTGCGATCACGTTTAAAATGGTTAATTGTATTTGGCCTACTCCACGGCATTTTTATTTGGTCAGGTGATATTTTATTCACCTATGGCATCAGCGGATTTTTAGCTTTGTGTTACAAAGATTTAAGTGTTGAAGCCCTTAAGCGCAAAGCGAATATTTTTATTTTAAGCGCCTTAGTTATCATTACGCTGGTTAGCCTTACGGGCAGCGATGAACCTTTCACTCGAGAATCGAGTCTATTTGCAGAGCAATACAGTGCATGGACCTCTAGCTATGCCGACCAACTATTACTGCAATTGATGCAAGTTGGCTATATGGCACTGGTGATCCCTTTTACCATAATGTGGTTTACAGCTGGCTTGATGTTGCTCGGCATGGCCTTGTATCAACAGGGGACTTTTGAGCGGGGTTTTAGCAAATCGGTACTGGTAAAGTTAGTGCTAGCAAGCGTAACGCTATCACTGCTTGATACCATCTTAGGTTTAACGAAAAATACTATTCTCGTTGCGTTTTCAGATGTGTTAATCATGCTAAGTGCTATTCCTATGGCGCTGATTTACATCCACATTATAGTTAAGGTTTGCCAGAATAATCCTAATATACTGACTCCGCTGCAAAATATTGGCAAACTCGCATTTAGTCTCTATATTCTGCAATCCATCGTTGGCGTGTTAGTGTTTAGACACTTAGCTCCCGAATTGCTATTGAGCTTAGATAGATGGGGATACATGGCCATGGCGCTGGTTTATTCAGTAGTGCAATTACTGTTAGCCAGCCTGTACTTACACTATTTCAAACAAGGGCCGCTAGAGAAACTGTGGCGCCACCTCGCGTTTAAAAAATACACGGAATCACAAGAACACAAGCAAGCTTAAAAACACTGACACGAGATTGATACCAGATAATGACGAACAAAAAAACTACTAAAACGGGCAACAGCGCTTCACCTCAAACCAATCGTTCTCAAAGGAGTCGAGCACAAAGCGGTCGCGCTCAGAACAGTCGCACACAAAACAATCGCGCCCAAAGTAGTCGCGCTCAAAAATCCAATACAGCCGATTCAGGCTCAAGCCTTATGCCGCTGTTATTGGTGGTGATTTTTCTTGCTGGCTTAATCGGCGCAGCACAGCAACATATGCTGCCAGTCGGGATTGCGGGCATGTACCTCACGCTAAGCCTGCTCACCTTTATCGCCTATGCCATTGATAAATCCGCCGCTAAACGTAATAAATGGCGCACTAAAGAAAGCACATTACATCTGCTCGCTCTCATGGGCGGTTGGCCCGGCGCTCTATTTGCCCAAAACCTGTTAAGACACAAGTCCATTAAAGCCTCATTTAGAAACGTCTTTTGGCTCACCGTTGTCGCCAACT
The DNA here is from genome assembly GCF_025654245.1 of Shewanella sp. SM29. Taxonomy (NCBI): domain Bacteria; kingdom Pseudomonadati; phylum Pseudomonadota; class Gammaproteobacteria; order Alteromonadales; family Shewanellaceae; genus Shewanella; species Shewanella sp. SM29. The sequence goes on along the minus strand of NZ_JAKKRN010000042.1, from coordinate 1,309 downwards.
TAGCCGTGCTGGGTTATGGCATAAAAACTGGCGCCGTAGATATATTTATCTAGCAAGCAATGGATTCTATGAAAATCAAAAGTTTGTCACTAAAACGCTTTAACTTATTTTAATATAAAAACAAAAGGTTAAATTATGAAAAAATTTTTAGTTGCAGTTTTGGGTGTTGCAATACTATCGGGTTGTGCCGCACCTCGCTATACAGCAAAACCAATAGAAACAAATACTAACAATGTAGAAATAGTCATTATTAAGGATAAAGAAACACGTGACGGCTTCCAAGAAACAATGGAGACATGGCTAAAAGCAAATAATTACACCTACACAGTGCAGCCTGATGGTTCTAAACATGATTTAAATAAACTCACATTAGAATATGAAGGTAATTGGACTTGGGACTTGGCATTATATTTAAAAAGCGCTGAAATTAACGCATTTCAGAATGGCCAAAGAGTTGGCAGTGTTAAGTTTCAAGTACCCTATACTGCGAACCCGAGTAAGTTTGGTAATGCTGCGAATCGTATTAGCTATATGATGTCAGCTCTATTTGGTCAAATCACCGCTGATGAAGCAACAAAAAAAGTAAATGGTTCAAGCGATTAATATCATTGAAACCTTAACTAAAAAACAGGGTAATCATTGAATTACCCTGTTTAGTTTTGCACTGTTTATTATCTTTAAAACCAACTCAACGCGATACTGATAATCACGCCAGTGATCATCAATTGCATTAAACAAAAGCCCATAATATCCCGCGCTTTTAAGCCTGCAATCGCCAGCACGGGCAGTGCCCAGAAAGGTTGAATCAAGTTAGTCCACGCATCTCCCCAAGCAACGGCCATTGCGACCCGAGCGACATCTGCACCTAAAGCCTGTGCGGCGGGTAGCATAATCGGTGCCTGCACCGCCCATTGGCCACCTCCCGATGGCACAAAAATATTCACAATTCCTGCACTGATAAAGCTCCAAAATGGCAGGCTCTCGGCGCTAGCGATGGCCACAAAACCTTCCGAAATACTTTGAGCTAAACCCGATTGCACCATCACAGCCATAATGCCCGCATCTAGCGAATCCCCACATAAATTCGATGGGATTCAAATAAGTAGACACGCATGATGCTGTTTGATCTAATCAATTTCGCCAAAAACCTACTAGATCCAACATCATGCGTGATATCGACATATTACACGATTTACTCAAAAAACAATGCCCTCAAATACACCAAAAACGCCTTAATTCTCTGATGGTTGCTACTGAGTCTTTACTCGATGGCAATCAACTCTCGTTAACCCAGTTAGGACGGAACATA
>NZ_JAKKRN010000041.1:0-41203 GCF_025654245.1 Shewanella sp. SM29 | reverse complement strand
TGTTTGACTTACGTCAAACGGCTCAATGAATTCTGATTTTTTGTTTCTAGCTAAAGAAACAAACTGTACATATTACTATGAACACTCATTGTTACATTGATTTAAATTTTTGACTGCCAACCCGAAGGCTAAGCAGTTTCGATTAACTCAACACCTGTGAGTGTCCACACAGATTTCTTGTTTTATCTTGTTAAAGAGCGTTGACCACATACCGTTGCCGGCGGGTCGTGCTGATGCTTCATCAGCTCAAGGTCGTGCATTTTACGCATTTCCCGTTTCGCGTCAAGGAGTATTTTTCAACTTCTTGCTGCGGTTGAATTAAGTGCTTAAAAGCTACTCAATTTAACCTAACTCGTCAGCCTGCTTAACGCTGTCTGCCGTGTCAGTGGATGCGCATTATAGGGAGATTGAGAAAGTGCGCAACCCCTTTTTTAAGTAAATTTGCAGTTAATTCATATTATCTAATCTAGCCACACCATACCCACCGCTTACCCCCAAAGTTATCCACAAAATAGCGCTTTATCTGTAATTTGGCCCAATTGATTGCCAGCGTACAGTATCAAGACAAAGGGATCATGAGCATGAATGCTATCAGATTTAAATGAGAATAACGGCTGCTCGAACCGGAATATCTCACCTCCACTTTTATATAGAGTCGTTAATGGGAGAATTACGGGGAACAACAGAAGAAGATGACACTCTGAGTGTATTTGGCGATGAAGATACTTTACCTATATATAGTAGTTGCCCCCCCATCAACCCACCATAGAAAGTCGAAACGACGTAATCAGCAATATAACGAGGGTCTCTTTGATACTTATTCGTTAGTAGCTGGCTACATTAGATATCAGCATGTAGTAGCAGTAATAAGTAGTTCAGAGACCATTCAACTCTATTCACCTTAATCCATTACCGAGTTGAGTGGATTAGCTCGCACTCCATAGCAGTTGTCCGCAGTCTGTAAGATCATAGCCACCAAGTAGTGCCGCCATTTGCCTCGAGTGACCGCTCGCCAACATAGTAAAAAGTTGTTGAAGCTGACGACGGAAGTAAATGCTTTGCGGCATAATGAAATCAAAAGACTCTTTAATCAACGGCACGAAACTTAAACCACTTTCCAAAGCCACAGATTGACAACCAAAACCAATATCGGCATCACCCCTAGCGATATAACCCGCCAACTCGCGTTCACTATAGGCAGTTAGCACGACATTAAGTTGATCTAAGCGAGCACCTTGCTTTAACAACCAATGCTCTAAGTGCTGTTGGCTACCTGCGCCCCCCTGACGACTCACCCAACGCCAAGGCAAGTTCACGACTTTATCTTCTTCTTGGCATCGGTGGTGCATATCGGCACGCATGATCAACCCTTGCTGACGGGAGTAACCATGCACCATGATCCATTGTTGATGGTTGTTATAACCTTTAAGTAAAGCTGGGTGGCGAATATTTCTATCCTCCATGCTACCCCAGTGTAAGGTGCACACATCGGCATAACCTTTAGCAAGCAACTCTAACCCTAAGCGTGAACCTGTTGCGCTGTAGCTTATCAACTCACGGCTACCAACTTGCGCCATCAAACGCGCCACCAGCATAGATAATAGTGGATCGTCACTACCAGTGATCAATAAACGGTCGGTCAGCATGCCACTGTGGCAAGAATCCATTACCCAACGGTCGATTAACACTTTCGGAAATAGCCATTTACCGGTGATTTTAGTGGCGGGGAGAATTCTGTCATTAGCCATGGCGTAGACTTTTTTCTCATTAAGATCTAAATACTCAGCCACTTGCTTCGCGCTCATGTAGACCAATTCACTGGCAGACGTCATCTTGTTTCCTTGTCTTATTCTTCGTTACTGCATGTAAGTCTTAGCTGACTTGAGGCTAAGGAGCCGTATTGGCATCAAACTGCAGATTTTCACTGCCGTGGTACACCAAAAAGTGACGGCCTTTCGCGCGTGCTATAATAGTAATACCCAACTGCTGCGCCAGTGCTAAGCCCATTTGAGTAACGCCACTGCGTGATAACAAAATAGGGATCCCCATTTTGGCGACTTTAATCACCATTTCAGAGGTTAAGCGGCCTGTGGTATAGAATATTTTATTATCGCCACGATCCTGCGTCAGCCACATATCCCCAGCCAAGGTATCGACGGCATTATGGCGGCCAACATCCTCGACGAAAGCCATAATTTTATCGTCTTCGCACAAGCCACAACCGTGTACAGCACCCGCATTTTTATAGGTTTCATTATATTCGTTGATATTTTTCAATAAGCTATAAAGGGTGCTTTGCTTAAGACTTGGCGTTGGTAAATTGATGCCGTCTAAATCTTGCATAAAACTGCCATAAACCGTGCCTTGACCACAGCCTGATGTCACCGTTTTTTCGGAGAGTTTCTCATCCAGATCGGCGGTTTGTTCACGGGTAACCACGGCTGCAGAACTCACATCCCAATCGACAATAACCGAGTCCAATAGACTGACATCCGAAATAAAGCCTTGGTTCTTAAGATAACCTAACGCCAGTGACTCAGGTTTCGCTCCTAGGGTCATAAGTGTCACTATTGGTCGCCAGTTCAAATACACGGTAAGCGGACGTTCGCAGGCGACAAATTTATCCAACACTTCCCCGGCTTCATTCACTGCTTTTACAGCAATGGTTAGCGGTACTTCCACTTGAGTTCTCACAAAAGAACACTGATGCTGAGTTTTTTGAGAAGGATTGGCTGCAGCTATTTCGCTATCTGTGCTCATGTTGTTATCAGGAATAGTGATATTTTCAGAGATCATAATGTTACCGCTTAACGAGTCATGGCCAGAGCATAGCAATATTTATACCTAGACATAAAAATTGGGGTTAAATGCGTGATCTGCCGCAATGCAGATTTTTCATTAGCCCTTTTATGTCCCAAACAAAATCCTGTACTGGACAAAATGTCCAATTTATAGGGTGTTTTTGATGATCTAGCTCAAACTAATCCACTATGTTTACTGGCACCAATATTGCAGTGACCTTTTATCGCAATTTGTTGGTAAAACCGAACCGTTCACTCTACGGTTTGTCCATCAACACGGCTGAGACGGAGAGACAATGCAACATACAACTAGTGTTTGGCCTATGTACGTTTCACTCAAGAAAGTAGAGAAGCAAGTTGGCCGCTGGACCTCAGTACAATGGGAAATTGATCACCTACTTCCCGCCACCCATCAAGCCCCAGACGATGCAACCTTAGTGCTACTCGAACTGCATAAAGACGAACGCGCCAGCTATCGCCTCAATCTCGATTTAGATAACGCCATGCTGTATTTAGTATGTGATGAAACGGCCGATGGCACTTGGATACCTGCGGCATTATCGGCGGATCAGAATGTCGCGGCGGGTTGCCTTGAGGGCAATACCCCTGTCCTCAACTTATTGATGCCAAAAGCTATCGCTTGTTGGATTGAAGCCTTTATCACCCAATATGGTGAAGTCGAAATTGCCGCTCATCGCCGTAAACATGTCGATGGCCGTAATAATCAAGGCCCAAGTCACGATCCATTGCGGAGGGACTAATGGCTGAATCCATACAAAAAACAGGCGGGCTACTGAGTCGCTGGAACCAACGGCGCGAACAAGTTGCAGCAGAGGAAGCGCGAGAGGCTGACGGGGAAATCACACCTCAGGAGACCATCGTAGCCGAGCCCACTATGGCAGTTGAGCCGCTTCAACCCACAGAGTCAGCCATTGAACCTAATACTGCAGAGCATGACGATACTAATCGCATCCTCACTGCAGCGGATTTACCCAATCCCGACGAGATTGAAATAGGCGGCAGCTTTGCGAGTTTTATGGGCGCCAATGTTGACCCTGCGGCTAAATCAGCAGCGCTACGTGCATTGTGGAAACAACCGCATTTCAACGAGATAGATGGGCTTTTGGAATATGCACTCGATTACAGTAATCAACCGAAACTCAGTGCAGAAGTCTCAGCTGAATTGATGCAAAAAGTCTTCCGTTACATAGCCGAAGACAGCGAGACCTCGGATGAAGAATCAGCTGTTTTAGCCAAACAAACTGAAGAAAGCAATCCATCCACGAGTCTTGATGTAAGCGAAACAACAACTCATGAGACTAATGAAGTCGAAGTCGAATGGGCAGCTGAGCCGATAACGGACAATTTGGATGGGGAGACTGATGACCTACCCCAAAATGCACCAGAGCCCTTAGCTCAGGTACATACCCGAGTTGTTTAACGTCAGTTTAGCTAATTTTAATGTCCGTAACTTTGGTATGTGAATTGCTGTACTAAGATATAAAAAGCTTAGATAAAAGCAGAAAAGGCAATGACTTACTTATTACCAGCCGCCTAAATCTGCCCAGATACAGTAAAACAAGAAACAGCCAAAGTACTGTTCAGGAACGCAATGTGAGCACTTATTTGATGACCAATCAAACCCAAGAAGCGTTAAAACAAGCGCGACAACAGGTATTAACGCAAACTCAGATGTTGCAGAATCTGATCCCGCCAACTGTCAGCTATACCACCGAAGGCAATGTTCTTATTATTGGCCCAGAAGATCTGGCTCGCCTCGCCGCGGACAAATTGTCCACTATGGCCCATAGAGTGATTTTAGCCAATGAAGCCATTACCAGCCAAGATGAAGCGCACCTAGAACGTGTCATGGCAGCGGCAACTGATGTCGAAAGCTATTACAACAAACTCATTGGCGTAAAAGGCTTTTTAGGCCAATTTCAAGTCAGTGTTGAACATCAAGATGGGGCTGCCGAACTCAGTTTAGTGTCAATCCGTAAACCCCATTTCGATATCGTGCTCGATTTGAGCAGCGCAGCTTGTTTGAACTTAGAAATGTTGCCACCCGGCTATTTTTACGTAGGCCAAGACGCTGAAAAACTCGAAGATGCCCTTGCGCAAATTCCCGATCTCATCGGCCAATTTGATAAGCCGCGCTACGTCAAAATTAACCCAGATATCTGTGCCCACGACCGCAATGGCATCAATGGTTGTAATCGTTGCCTCAACTTCTGCCCGGCAGATGCGATCAGCAGTGTCGCAAAGAAAATTGAAATCGATCCATATCTTTGCCATGGCGCAGGCAGTTGTACCAGTGCTTGCCCAACTGGTGCCATCAGTTACGATTTACCTACGCCGCAAGCTTTGCATTCATACCTGAACAAAGTCGTTAGCCGTTTCCGCGAACAAGCCCAAACTGCACCGGTGATTTTGTTCCACGATAATGCCGTCGGCGCCGACTTTGTCACCGACGATCTAGCGGGTGATGTTATCCCCGTCGCCTTAGAAGAAATTACCGTTGCTAGCGTAGATCATTGGTTGTCAGTACTCGCTTGGGGCGCGCGCCAAGTGCTGATCCTCAACACAGACGCAACAGCGCCAACCCTAACGCAAATGCTTAAAGGCGAACTGTCGTTAGCCAATAGCATTTTAGATGAAATGGGCCAGCCACAACGCATTAGCCTCATCGACCCGAGCATGCTTGCCGATTTACATTCGATGCTCGATATCAGCTTAGATTGGCCCGTGATCGTGCCCGCTGCATTTGCCTCGACCACTAAACGCAACACGCTATTTGAAGCGATAGATCACCTTAATAGCCAAGCGGGTGAAATCGATACTTGCCTCAGCCTCAACAATATTCCCTTTGGCAAAGTCAGTGTAAATGTAGAAAAGTGCACTATGTGTATGTCCTGCGTGGCAATTTGTCCCACGATGGCATTACAAGATGGTGGCGACAAACCTGCACTACACTTCATCGAGCAAAACTGCGTGCAATGTGGTTTATGTGAGGCAGCGTGTCCTGAAAAGGTTATCAGCCTTACCCCGCAAATTAACTTTAATAAAGCTGCCCGTCAGCAACAACACACCCTGAAAGAAGAAGCCCCCTTCGAATGTATTCGCTGCGGCTCTCCTTTTGCGACCCAATCTATGGTGCATCGGATGCTGGATATGGTCGGCGCGCACAGCGCATTTTCTGCCAATATTGAACGCTTGAAAATGTGTGGCGACTGCCGGGTAAAAGACATGTTTGAAGACATTCTTCAAGATCCTGAAAAGCAACTGCGATAAGAGATCCGCTATGACCGAATCAGTAAGACAAGTTTCAGAAAACGATCAGTTGAGAGCCGATATCTATCAACTGTTAGCCGCCCTATTGCGCCGTCAGCCAAGCCCTGAACTGCTACAGTTTTTGGCCAATCTTGAAATTGATGCCAATGAAGACAACGAGATGACTAAAGCTTGGTTATCACTCCAACTCGCCGCACAGCAGTTCAACAGTGCACAACTAGAAGACGAGTATTTTGCCCTGTTCCTCGGTGTAGGTTGCGGTGAGATCCTGCCCTACGGCAGCTGGTTTATGACGGGCTCATTGATGGATAAACCACTGGCATTGCTACGCCAAGACTTAATGCAACTGGGGTTTGAACGCGAAGACAACGTCAAGGAACCCGAAGATCACGTTGCTGCCCTGTGTGAAGTGATGGGTACCCTGATTTTAGAAGCGCCAAGTTATCGCCAATTGGCTTTTTACCAACGCCATATCGGCAGCTGGATTGGCCGTTTTTGCGACAATTTAGCCAAAGCGCCAAGTGCGGCGTTTTACGCCACGGTTGCACAGCTAGCAAAAGCTTTTTTTGCAATGGAAGCCAGTGCTTTTGAGCAATTAAGCTTAGATATTCCAGTCAATTGCCCAGGCAGCGCAGACTTACAGCCAGCCACCAGCGATTTAGCAAAACCAGTAGAGTTAATGAACTAAGACTAAACTGAGTGATAGCGCGGCATGTGCGTGCTAAATGTAAATGTTAGAGATGAGTTCAAACTGCGAAGGTGAGATTAATGTTCACCTTCGCAACAATAACTGAAGCTTAGGCTTCCACAATAACCGAGGTGGTAGCCGTTTGTACCACCTTATCCAGTAACACAAGGAGACACTATGAAGAAGCCAGCTTCCGACATGGGCCGTCGTCAATTGCTTAAAGCATTGGCACTCGGCAGTGCGGCAGGCGCAGTGGTCACTGTGAGTAGTCAAGCGTTAGCTTCGACAAAAACGGCAGCAACCACAGAGCCTAAAAGTGAGAACTACCGCGAAACCGACCATATTCGTAGCTATTATGCGTCGCTTTAAAACTAAAATAGAGGAGAGTGTGTGATGCGATTAACCCGCAAAACAGACCAGGTTGTCGAAGCTAAAGCGCCAGCACTGGGTCTCAATCGTCGTCAATTCTTAAAATCGGCAAGTCTTGCCACAGGAGGGATCGCTGCGGCGTCCATGCTGGGCACAGGCATGATGCGTAAAGCACAGGCCCAAGAAGATATTGGCCATAATGTTCCCACCGAAGTCAAACGTACCATCTGTTCTCACTGTGCCGTAGGTTGTGGTGTGTATGCAGAAGTACAAAATGGTGTATGGACGGGTCAAGAACCCGCATTCGATCACCCGTTCAACGCTGGCGGTCACTGCGCGAAAGGTGCTGCACTGCGTGAACATGGTCACGGCGAAAAACGCCTGAAATACCCCATGAAGTTAGAAGGCGGAAAATGGAAAAAGATCTCTTGGGATCAAGCGATTAATGAAGTCGGCGATAAAATGGCTTCAATTCGTCAAGAGTCAGGCCCAGATTCAGTCTACTTTATGGGTAGCGCTAAGTTCTCTAACGAACAAGCTTATTTATATCGCAAATTTGCGGCATTGTGGGGTACGAACAACGTCGACCATTCTGCCCGTATTTGTCACTCTACCACGGTAGCCGGTGTTGCTAACACTTGGGGCTACGGTGCGCAAACCAACTCAATCAACGATATTCGCAACTCTAAGTGCATCATGTTTATTGGGGCCAACCCCAGTGAAGCGCATCCTGTTGCCATGCAGCATATTTTGATTGGTAAAGAACGCGGTGCCAAAATCATCGTTGTTGATCCACGTTTCACCCGTACTGCAGCGAAATCTGACGAGTACGTGCATATCCGTCCTGGCACAGACATCCCCTTCATTTATGGCCTCTTATGGCACATATTTGAAAACGGCTGGGAAGATAAAGAGTTTATCAAACACCGTGTCTATGGCATGGATCGTATCCGCGAAGAAGTGAAAAAATACCCCCCAGAAGAAGTTGAACTAGTTGCGGGTGTACCAAAAGCGCAGATGTACCGCGTCGCCAAAATGATGGCTGAAACCAAACCCGGCACCATTATTTGGTGTATGGGTGGTACTCAGCACCACGTGGGTAACTCTAACACCCGTTCATACTGCATGTTACAACTTGCTTTAGGCAACATGGGTGTACCTGGCGGCGGCACTAACATTTTCCGTGGCCATGATAACGTGCAAGGCGCAACCGACTTTGGTTTGTTATTTGATAACTTACCGGGTTACTACGGTTTAACGACTGGCGCTTGGGCCCATTGGAATAATGTGTGGGATCTCGACCCTAATTGGGTAGCGAGCCGTTTCGATCAAGGCGAATATCTAGGACAAAAACCGCAAACCTCTGCGGGTATTCCTTGTTCGCGCTGGCACGATGGCGTGTTAGAAGATAAAACCAAGATAGCGCAAAAAGACAATATTCGTCTGGCGTTCTTCTGGGGACAATCGGTCAACACTGAAACCCGTGGCCGTGAAGTGCGTGAAGCTTTAAATAAAATGGATACCGTCGTCGTTGTCGATCCATTCCCAACCATGGCGGGTGTTATGCACCAACGTCAAGATGGGGTTTATTTACTTCCTGCGGCAACCCAGTTTGAAACCTACGGTTCAATCTCTGCGACTAACCGCTCAGTACAATGGCGTTCTAAGGTCATAGAGCCCCTGTTCGAATCCCTGCCTGATCATGTGATCATGTACAAACTCGCCAAAAAAGTGGGTATAGATAAAGAGCTATTCAAGCATATTAAAGTCAATGGTGAAGAGCCTTTGATTGAAGATATCACCCGCGAATTTAACACAGGTATGTGGACTATCGGTTATACCGGACAAAGCCCAGAGCGTTTAAAAATGCACCAAGAAAACTGGGGTACTTTTGATGCTGATAGCCTAGAAGCCCCCGGCGGTCCTGCCAAAGGCGAAACCTACGGCTTACCTTGGCCTTGTTGGGGGACACCAGAGATGAAACATCCTGGTACCCAGATTCTGTATAACGAAGCCAAACATGTGAAAGACGGTGGCGGTAACTTCCGTGCTCGCTATGGTGTGGAACATGAAGGCAATAATATTCTTGCCGAAGGTACTTACTCTAAAGGCAGTGAGATCCAAGATGGCTATCCTGAATTTACCGCCGATATGCTTAAGCAATTAGGTTGGTGGGATGACCTGACCGAAAACGAGAAAAAACACGCCGAAGGCAAAAACTGGAAAACTGACATTTCCGGCGGTATCCAACGTGTTGCTATCAAGCACGGCTGTATCCCTTACGGTAACGCTAAAGCTCGTTGTATTGTATGGACATTCCCAGACGATATTCCACGCCACCGCGAACCACTTTACACGCCTCGTCGTGACTTAGTCGCTAAATACCCCACCTACGAAGATCGTATGGTTGCTCGTTTACCGACACTGTATAAGTCAATTCAAGACAAGGATTTTGCTAAAGACTTCCCATTGGCACTCACATCAGGCCGCCTAGTGGAATATGAAGGTGGTGGTGAAGAATCCCGTTCTAACCCTTGGTTAGCTGAACTACAACAAGAAATGTTCATCGAAATGAACCCTGCAGATGCAGCGGATCGTGGTATTCGTGACGGTGACAATGTTTTTGTTCATGGTCCAGAAGGCGCCAAAATCACGGTTAAGGCTATGGTGACACCGCGCGTTATTGCCGGTGAATGTTTTATGCCATACCACTTTGCTGGGGTGTTTGAAGGCGAAAGCCTAGCGAAAAACTATCCTGAAGGCACTGTGCCTTACGTGATAGGCGAATCTGCAAACACCATTTTAACTTATGGCTACGACGTTGTGACTCAGATGCAAGAAACTAAGTCCAGCCTATGCCAAATCAGCAAAGCCTAACCTACTTGATGAGGAGATAAGCCATTATGGCAGTCATGAAATTTCTGTGTGACACCAAGCGCTGCATCGAGTGTAACGGTTGCGTCACTGCATGTAAGAACGAAAACGACTCCGCTCTCGAGTGGGGAATTCAACGTCGCCGCGTGGTGACGATCAACGATGGTCTACCTGGCGAAGCCTCAATTTCAGTGGCTTGTATGCACTGTACTGACGCTCCCTGCATGGCCGTATGTCCGGCAGATTGTTTCTACCGTACCGAAGACGGCATAGTGCTACACAACAAAGATACTTGTATCGGTTGTGGTTATTGCTTCTATGCTTGTCCATTTGGTGCACCGCAATTCCCGAAAAAGACTGCCTTTGGTAGTCGTGGCAAGATGGACAAGTGTACTTTCTGTGCCGGTGGCCCAGAAGAAACCTTCTCCGAAGCCGAGCGTAAAAAATACGGTGCCAACCGTATTGCTGAGGGTAAGTTACCTATGTGTGCTGAGCTTTGTTCTACTAAAGCGCTGCTCGCAGGTGATGCGGAAGTGGTATCAAACATTTACCGTCAACGTATGGCCTCTCGAGGCAATCCTAACGTGATTTGGGGTTACAACCCCAAGACAGGTGAGATTAACTAAGCAGAGCGAGGGTTAGGGAGAAATCCCTAACCTCTGGCAAGGAGTGAAAATGTTAAACAAACAGTTAAACAAATCACTGCGCAGTCTGTTTGCTCTGTTGGTGCTCGTCATGGGATTGGGATTAGGTTCAGTCATGAGCTCAAACCCAGTACACGCAAGTGATCAGCAATCGAGTCAACAACAGGCGAAAGCGCAAACCAGCGATGCCGATCTTTGGCGAGCGGTAAAAGCAGGCGATGCCGGCTATACCACTGCCAAAGGGATAGATACTGGGGTGTTGATTAACGTTGCCGGTAACCAAGGTAAAGAACTGAGAAATGAATACTTAACCCCCGTCATGGCGCTAGCCGTGGTAGGTGTGTTTGGTGCTTTCTTATTGTTTTATCTGGTGAATGGTCCATCAAAACTGAGTCATGGCTTTTCAGGCAAGATGGTTTCGCGCTGGTCCAAGGCGGATCTGTGGATCCATTGGATCATGGCGAGCAGCTGTCTGGCACTGATGTTTACCGGTCTAACCATAATGTTAGGTAAGCATGTCATACAGCCAATGTTAGGCCCCGACCTTTGGGCGCCATTGATCTATGGCAGCAAAACAATCCACGATTGGGCAGGTCCCATTTTTATCGCGGCTTGGGCTGTATGTGTGGTGAAATGGATGCCGTTACAAACCTTCAAGATGTATGATTTGAAATGGTTTTTAGTGGTAGGTGGTTATATCAACTTTGGCCCGTTCAAAGGTAAACACCCTGACAGTGGGTTTGCCAACGCCGGTGAAAAAATGTGGTTCTGGACCCTGATGTTGTTTGGTTTATTCATCAGCGTATCTGGCATCATGTTGGTATTGCCAGGCTTGGATTTACCCCGCGAAGCCTCTATGGGCGCGCTGCTGATCCACTCTATCAGCGCCATTATCTTGATTGCCTTTACTATAGTGCATATTTGGATGGCGACCGTACTGAGCGAAGGCGGTATGGAGTGTATGAAGTCAGGCTATTGTGATGAAAACTGGGCAATCCAGCACCATAATCTCTGGTATGACGAAATCAAAGCCAACGGCAGCTTAAAGTATAAAGACTAAGTTAAACCGCAGCTTTTACATCCTCAAAACACCCCGCATCGCGGGGTGTTTTTTATTCGCACTGATACCCTAATTCAACAGTACAAAAAATTAACAACTGAAACAGCGAGATACAAAAATCCGCCAACGCCATCCTCCCCAGTAGTTCACTAAACTATGAGCGAGTTAACGCTTTAAGAGAATGGCCGCCGATTTCAGGGCTGCAAACTGTCCTAGATCAATTCCTACTCAATCCTTTCCTACTATATTGCCGTCACGCGCGATGATTCATGGCAAACAAGATGATTTCATTATCTTTTCCACCACTAATCTTCACTTTTTGATAACAAGATGAACCCCACAAAAAGCCGTGCGATCTCAAAAACTAAACCCTAATTTCAGGAGTCAGCATGAAGCAGCAACCCAGCGATTTATCTCGCCGATCTTTGCTCAAAGCGCTCACCGTCGGCAGCGTAGCGGGTGCCGCCATTGCCGCAACCGGCATGAGCGTGGCACAGGCCAGCGAGAGCAGCAAGGTAACCACTAAAGAGTCAAAGGGTTACCACGAAACTGCGCATATCAGCAGCTATTACGATAGCTTGCGCAGCTAATCTAGGAGAAGTCAGCGATGAAGTTAACTCGCAAGTCCAATGTTGCCACAGTGGCAGACAAACCGGCGTTAGGCATCAGCCGTCGTCAATTTATGAAGCACGCAGGTATCGCCACAGGTGGTATTGCCGCAGCATCTCTGATGGGCACAGGCATGATGCGTCGTGTCGAAGCCAAAGAAGTGCCGCATGATGCGCCAATCGAAATCAAACGTACTATTTGTAGTGCCTGCGCCGTCGGTTGTGGCCTGTATGCCGAAGTACAAAATGGTGTGTGGACGGGCCAAGAACCCGCATTCGACCATCCATTCAACGCTGGCGGTCACTGCGCGAAAGGTGCTGCACTGCGTGAACATGGTCATGGTGAAAAACGCCTGAAATATCCAATGAAATTGGTTGATGGCAAGTGGAAAAAAATCTCTTGGGAAGATGCTATTAACGAAGTGGGCGACCAAATGCTCAACATTCGTAAAGAATCTGGCCCAGACTCAGTGTACTTCATGGGTAGCGCTAAGTTTTCTAACGAAGGTTGTTACATGTACCGCAAGTTGGCGGCTATGTGGGGCACAAACAACGTCGACCATTCAGCTCGTATTTGTCACTCTACCACGGTAGCCGGTGTTGCTAACACTTGGGGCTACGGTGCGCAAACTAACTCTTTCAACGATATCCAGAATGCTCATGCCATCTTCCTGATCGGGGCAAACCCAGCAGAAGCGCATCCCGTTTCGATGCAACATATTCTGATCGCTAAAGAAAGAAACAACGCCAAAATCATCGTCGTTGACCCACGTTTCTCTCGCACTGCAGCGCATTCAGACTTGCATTGTGCAATTCGCCCAGGCACTGACATTCCTTTTATTTACGGTATGTTATGGCACATTTTTGAAAATGGTTGGGAAGATAAAACCTTTATCAAGCACCGCGTATTCGAGATGGAAAGTATCCGTGCTGAAGTGAAGAAGTTCCCACCTAAAGAAGTCGAAAACATCACTGGTGTGAGCGAAGCCGAGGTTTATCAAGCGGCTAAATTAATGGCTGATAACCGTCCTGGCACTGTGATTTGGTGTATGGGTGGAACTCAACACCACGTGGGTAATGCCAACACTCGCGCTTATTGTATTCTGCAATTAGCACTGGGCAACATGGGCGTTTCAGGTGGCGGCACTAACATTTTCCGTGGCCACGATAACGTACAAGGCGCAACTGACTTAGGTTTGTTATTTGATAACTTACCCGGTTACTACGGTTTGACCTCTGCAGCATGGAGTCACTGGACCCATGTTTGGGATCTGGACATGGCATGGGTGAAAGGTCGTTTCGATCAAACAGCCTACCTTGGCAAAGATCCAATGACGACACCGGGTATTCCTTGTTCTCGTTGGCACGATGGTGTGTTAGAAGATAAGAGCAAGTTAGCGCAGAAAGATAATATCCGTATGGCGTTTTTCTGGGGACAATCGGTCAACACTGAAACCCGTCAGCGTGAAGTGCGTGATGCCTTAGACAAGATGGACACAGTCGTCGTTGTCGACCCATTCCCAACGATGGCAGGTGTTATGCACCGTCGTAAGAATGGCGTGTATCTGCTGCCTGCGGCAACTCAGTTTGAGACTCACGGTTCAGTATCTAACTCAGGCCGTTCTATCCAGTGGCGTGAGCAAGTCATCGAGCCACTGTTCGAATCTAAAACTGACATCGAAATCATGTACCGTTTGGCCCAAAAACTGGGTATTGCCGAGCAGTACACTAAACGCATCGCGATTGAAAATGGTTTACCTGTGATTGAAGAAATCACCCGTGAAATCAACCGCGGTATGTGGACTATCGGTATGACAGGTCAAAGCCCTGAGCGTATCAAGTTACACACCCAAAACTGGGGCACTTTCAGCAACAAGACGTTGGAAGCCGCAGGCGGCCCAGCTAAAGGCGAAACCTACGGTTTACCTTGGCCATGTTGGGGCACACCAGAGGCTAAACACCCTGGCACTCAAATCCTTTATAATCAAGCCAAACACGTTAAAGACGGCGGTGGTAACTTCCGCGCCCGTTACGGTGTTGAATATAAGGGTCAAAGCATTTTAGCCGATGGCACTTATTCTAAAGGCGCTGAAATTCAAGACGGTTACCCAGAATTTACTGCCGATATGCTCAAACAATTGGGTTGGTGGGATGATCTGACGGCGGAAGAAAAAGCGGAAGCCGAAGGTAAAAACTGGAAAACAGATTTGTCAGGCGGCATAGTGCGCGTGGCGATCAAGCACGGTTGTATCCCCTTTGGTAATGCTAAAGCTCGTTGTATTGTATGGACTTTCCCTGACCAAGTCCCTGTACACCGTGAACCGTTATACACAGCACGTCGTGACTTAGTGGCGAAATACCCAACCTATGACGACATGCAAGTACACCGTCTCCCTACGCTGTATAAGTCTATCCAAGACAAAGACATGAGCGGCAAGTACCCGCTGGTACTGACATCGGGTCGTCTGGTTGAATACGAAGGTGGTGGTGAAGAATCTCGCTCCAACCCTTGGCTGGCTGAACTTCAACAGGAAATGTTCGTTGAGATAAGCCCTGCCGACGCTGCCGATCGCGGCATTCGTAACGGTGAAGACGTCTGGTTAGAAGGCGCCGAAGGTGGCCGTATTAAGGTACAAGCCATGGTTACCCCAAGGGTAAAACCCGGCGTTACCTTTATGCCATATCACTTTGCGGGTGTGATGCACGGAGAAAGTTTAGCGCCTAATTATCCAGATGGAACAGTGCCTTACGTTATTGGTGAATCTTGTAACACTGCGCTGACCTATGGTTATGACCCTGTGACACAAATGCAGGAAACCAAGGCATCACTCTGTCAGATTGTTAAAGCGTAAGTGCAGCTTAAGCTAGGAGAATTGCCATTATGGCTACAATGAAATTTTTGTGTGATACCAAGCGCTGCATCGAATGTAACGGTTGTGTCACTGCCTGTAAAAACGAAAACGACTCCGCTCTCGAGTGGGGGATCCAACGCCGCCGCGTAGTGACGATCAACGATGGTCAACGTGGTGAAGCCTCAATATCTGTCGCCTGTATGCATTGCTCAGATGCACCTTGTATGGCGGTTTGCCCAGCAAACTGCTTCTACAGAACCGACGACGGCATAGTGCTACACGACAAAGATGCCTGTATTGGTTGCGGTTACTGCCTGTACGCCTGTCCATTTGGCGCACCTCAGTTCCCGAAGAAAGGTGCCTTTGGTAGCCGCGGTAAGATGGATAAATGTACCTTCTGTGCCGGTGGCCCAGAAGAAAACCACTCAGATGCAGAACGCCAAAAATACGGTTCAAACCGTATTGCCGAAGGCAAACTGCCTATGTGTGCAGAACTGTGCGCGACTAAAGCACTGTTAGCGGGTGATGCCGAAGTGGTTTCAAGCATCTTCCGTGAGCGTGTGGCTTATCGTGGTGCTAAAAACGCGGCTTGGAATTAATTCAGGTCAACAGGATCTGTCCACAGACTTAGCTTAGCGCCTATCTAGGTGGGCGCGACTAAGTGAGAGAGGATGTATGATGAACAAATGGTTCAAACACATAGGTTTAGCCATAGCACTGTTATTTAGTGCTGTGTGTATAGCCAATGGTGGTGATGAACTGGCGAATCAAGTTCAACAGTCTGATGCCCAAATTTGGGCGCAACTGAAGGATGGTGCCACGGGATACACTACCTCCCAAAGTGAGTTTCATGCTCAGCCTATCAATACCTACGATTTACGGGTATTAGCGCTGCGTAGCGACTGGTTAGCGCCCGCCTTAATGGCAGCACTATTCGGTATGATCATTATCTTTGTCCTATTTATCAAGGTGAATGGCATCTCCAAGCTGCACCATGGTTTTTCAGGCAAGTTAGTGCATCGCTGGTCTAAGTTTGATGTTTCAATCCACTGGTTAGGCGCGATTCCATGCTTACTGTTGATTTTAACAGGCTTAACCTTGCTGGCGGGTCGCTTCTTCTTCCAACCTTGGTTGGGTGAAGGCATCTGGGAAGCAATCGTCTATGGCGCGAAGCAAATCCATGACGTGATGGCGATTCCCTTCATGATAGGTTGGGCATTGATGACCACCCTATGGGCAAAAAACCAACTGCCAAAAATGTACGACGTAAAGTGGTTCATGGTAGTAGGCGGTTACATTAACTTTGGTCCGTTCAAAGGTAAGCACCCAGATGCAGGTTTTGCTAACGCGGGTGAGAAAATGTGGTTCTGGGCATTTGCCCTGTTTGGATTAGTGATTTCGGCCTCGGGCATGTTATTACTCTTCCCTAACCTGTTCGAGCCAAGCCGTACATTAAGCTTGATCGCCCTGGTACTGCATTCAGTGAGCGCTATCGTGATCTGTGCTTTCTCTATCGTACACATCTTCATGGCAACTGTGATGTCAGAAGGTGGTATGGAATGTATGGTGTCAGGCTACTGTGATGAAAACTGGGCAAGCCAACATCACAACCTATGGTTTGATGAAATCAAAGCCAACGGCACGCTTAAATATAAAGAATAAGACTGGAATCTAGTTGTAGGTATTCCAAAAAATACTTAGCCACTAGCAAACGTAGAGCCCCCGTCAATCACTACTGGCGGGGGCTTTTATTTCAGCATTAGTCATCGGCTTTAACTATATGTCTGAATTACATTTTGAATCATTTGTAGCATTTGAGTACGAGATCACAAAGACCAATTTAAATGCTAAATCACTGTAAAAAAATTGCATGTATCATAGTCATTTAATAATAAAAACAATAATCTAGATAAAAGTTGAATTTAAACAACACAACATTTCGTAACTTAGCAACCAACCAGATGCAACACCAATAAAACAATTCAATTAAAAACAGTATCTTAGTGGACATTTCCATAAAATACTCTCTTGCTGGCTAGCTCACGCACACGCTAAAATTACCTATAGCGTAATTAAATTACGCATTGCTGCTTTTTATCCTAGAAGGTCACCATGTTTAAAAATGCCAAAACCAGTACATTGACGGCATTGCCATCAGTGTTTACAAGTATCTTACTGATCATCATAGGTATTTCGTGCTATCGCAGTTTTAACGAACTCGGTGAGACCAGTAAAAGCCTAGTCGACAACACTCAGCTCGCAGAAACTTTCACTACAGTACGAGAATCCTTTTTTGAGCTGCGCTTAGCCACCTTAGTCCACAACGGTAAAGCTATCGCCGATCAACAACATAAGGTCGCACAACTTGTCTCTCAACTGACCAAATTTAATACCGACTTCATGGGCACTGATGCTCAAGCTATTCACACTCTTTTACCACAAACAGAACATTATGTTCGTCTCTACCAAGAAGAACTGGCACTCGCTAAACAAACTGGAGCAGTACCTGAGCTAACCGCTGAGCGTGCAGCGCTCGGGCCTAAGGTCAGTAATCAAATCAACCAATTAGTCGCGCTGATCACTCAGCGAAATCATGAGTTAGGCAAACAAGCTGAAGATAAAGTCACCTCAACAGAAAGCATCCTACTGGGATTGATCTTGTTCGCGATTGTAGCGTCACTCTTCAGCGCCCTCATTATGAGTAAACAACTCGTCCACATAATCAATGAGATAAAACGGGTAATGGAACGTCTTGCCCATGGCGACCTAACTCATAAAACAAATATTAAAGGACAAAATGAGCTCTGCTCACTCGCAGAAGATCTCGACAGCGTGATAGGTAATCTACGTGAAATTATGTCTGAAATTACCCAAGCCTCGGATCATATGTCCGACCAAATTGGGCAATTGAATGTACAGTCAAATGCCAATAATCATGCACTGCAAATCCACGCCGTTGAAACCGACCAAGTCGTGACAGCCATGACTGAAATGAGCGCCACGGCCCATAATGTCGCGGGTGATGCTGCATCCGCAGCCCAGTTTACTCAACAAGCAAATGCGCAAGCGGATAAATCGAAGAAAGCCGTTGAACAAGCTGCCAACACTGTGATTGCCTTGGTCGCTAAAGTCGATGTCGCTGCTGATGCGATTAATGATATGAACGAAAATACTCGTCATATCGCCGCGATTTTGAATGTAATAGGTGAAATTGCCGATCAAACCAATCTGCTAGCGCTTAATGCAGCCATCGAAGCCGCCCGTGCAGGTGAACAAGGTCGAGGCTTTGCTGTTGTCGCCGATGAAGTTCGCTCACTGGCCGCACGCACTCAAGCAAGTACCGCAGAAATCAACCAGATGCTGGAACAACTTTATCTTGGTGCCAATGCCGCCGTAACCGCAATGGAGCAAACTAAACACAGTTGCCAGCAAGCCGCCGATACCACCAATCTGGTAACGGAAAATCTCGATACCCTGACCACTTATGTGTTCGATATTAATGGGCTCAGTAATCAAATCGCCACCGCAGCAGAAGAGCAAAGCGCTGTGACCGAAGAGATAAACCGTAATCTGACCACCATTCGTGAAATGGTCGATGAACTGAATCAAAGCGGTAAAGCCACCCTCAATAGCGCAACCTCTTTGGCCGCGACGAAGGAACAACTCGTCGGCGTGGTCTCGCATTTTAAGCTTTAGATTTAGGCTCCCTGAAAAAGCTTTTAAATCTGCGGCCTAATAACAAAAATTATTGGGCTGTCAGATTTTTAAATGAGATATAAAGCGCGTCACACACCTGCAATATAAATCGCAGCCAAGAAAAATAACCTATTATTAATACTGTATTTTTATAAAAATTATTTACCAAAAAATGATTAAATTGATTCAGTGTCAACAGTGCTAAACCAATAATAAGAGCGTGAAGCCTATAGTTCAGGAATGAAGATACTTATTGCCCATCACAATATTGAATACCACTAAAAAACTTCGGACTCAGCTAATCAACGATTAGCTATCGTCGGCTTCCATGTAACGCCAACACACGGCAGTGCTACCGCTGCAATTCATCCGCCTGTCCATAACACAGTGGTAAACCACAAGGCTTGCTTGTAGCATAACAAGCCTCTACGTTAAACAACTTCACTAGCACTACCGCTTACAAGTACCCGCTTAACGACAAGGATGTTATGAAGATATTCACTATTGCTACTCTCCTATTACTGTTGACCGTAAGCTTTGCAGCAACTGCAGAAAAGTCCGCGCTGGAACAGCTATTTGAGCAACAACAATACAACGCTTTCTTGCAACAAGCACAGCAGCAAGCAGCAGAGAACAATGCTGAGGCGTTATTCTTACTGGGTAAAGCCTACCATCTCGGCCGTGGCGTCACGCAAGACAATGCCACCGCCAGCCAATACTATGAACAAGCCAGAGCCTTAGGTTCGGCCCGTGCCAGCCATAATCTAGGCAGCATGGCGCTGGATAATGATCGAAAAATGCAGGCCATCCCCTTGTTAGAAGAAGCGCTGGCGCGGGGTCTTAAACTACCGACCTTATATAACCTAGGACGAGCACACAGTCCGGCAGATCCCAGCTCAAGGTTCTATCTAGCGAAAGCAATCACTGCGGCGCAGCAAGCGGGGAGTTACTTTGGGCAAGCCTTTGAACTCCAGCCCGATAACCTCTATCTGGATAATGCCTCACGCGAGTATCTGCGTGCTTATTTAATGGCGATGCAAAGTGTCGGCAACGAAAGAGAAAGCCTCAACATCCCGCAGTTACGCCAGCAAGCCATAAAGTGGCTAGAATTGGGTATGGCAGCAGATGACGGTACGGCGTGGACAAACTACGGCGCCCTACTGTTAAATGAAAATGACTACAGCGGTGCGAAAGCCGCATTTTTACAAGGTGCTAAGCATCAAGTTGCCATCGCTAACTATCATTTAGGCAGCATGGAAGAGCGCGGTTTGGGCGCAGAAGCCGATAAAGTGCGAGCACTGGCATACTACGAGAAAGCAGCGTTAGCCGGCATGGAACAAGCTAAAACGCCCGCATATAATCTGCTTAATGCACAACTAGAATACGAAAATGATCTCACGAAATTGGAACAGGGCATTGCCCGCTTTAATGCACTAAAACAGCAAGAACAGTATGTTCCCATCTCACTGGACTCAGTTATTCATCGGATAGCGTGGGGCACGTTTCTGGCACAGCAGCGACAACAGATTATTTCGCTGCCAACAGCGGCCAAAACCCAATTAAGCTTGCAGGCCTGTGGTTTAGGCTACAACCAACTGCATGGCAGCACATACAATATTGGAGAAAACTCTCACTGGCGTATGGCGGCGTATCTCACCTTAGCTGACAAAATCGCCTTACCACTAGAAGGCAGAGTCGATGAACATGGCTGCGCCAGTTTAACGATTACCATGACAGATCAGCTGTATCACTTGTTACAACAAGGTGCCGTATTCGGATTACGCTTTCCCAACTACACACTGCCACTGGCATTAAGCCGGCAAGAAAATATCTTGCAGCTAACACTCATGCCTGTCGAGACCCCATTACCGGTTAATTAGTCACAGCAATTTAAGCCTGTGGCCACGCTTGCTCAGGTCACAGGCATTGTCTATTTTCGACAGCAACATCTTAATCTTGCGATTCCCTCGCCCAATATCCCGCCAACATGGCGCCAGACAAATTATGCCATATCGAAAATATCGCGCTGGGAATGGCAGAAATAGGACTAAAGAATTTAATACATAAAGCAGTGGCGAGACCGGAGTTTTGTAGGCCAACTTCGATGGAGATAGTTTTACAAACTGTGTGGTTAAAGCCTAATAAACGGCAACAGAAATAGCCTAATGCGAGACCAAGGCCATTATGTAAGAACACGGCCAGCAGAATTATGGGGCCAACTTTATCAAACTGATTGGCATTTAACGCCACGATAATCGTAATCGCCATCACAATTGCCAAGATAGAAATCAGTGGCAATGCAGGAGCGACTTTAGCCACCAGCGATTTAAAAAAATGATTGATAATCACGCCAAAGCTGACAGGGATCAGCACAATTTTCACTAAACTCAGCAGCATATCGGCGAAGGGTATATCGATCATTTCCCCAATCAACAGCTTAATAATCAGTGGTGTTAACACCACGCCCGCTAAGGTTGATAGTGCCGTCATGGTTATCGATAAAGCCACGTCGCCTTTCGCTAAATAACAGACCACGTTTGAGGCGGTGCCGCCTGCAACACTGCCTACTAGCACCATGCCTATGGTGAGTTCCCTATCTAATCCTAATAACAGGCTGATCAATAATGCACTGAGCGGCATGACAGAAAATTGCAGCACGAGTCCTGCGAGTACCGCACGTTTCTGTTTGAAGGCATTAGCAAAATCCTGAAGATCTAAAGTGAGCCCCATAGATAGCATGATGATCACCAACAGCGGCACTATGGCGGATTTAAGCTCAGTAAACCAACTCGGCATCAGATAAGCTGTCATTGCGCCTATCAGTGCCAACAGCGGGAAGAAGCGGTTTACGTTTGCCAACATAGCGGGCCCTTTACATCAAGAGGTTATTTTTATCGTTCGGATGATGACAGCCGCCCCTTGGATAGACAAGCGCTAATCCGCCAGCAACAAAATGCCTAGAATGGTGATTTTCAATCTCAGCATTTAGACTGACGCGGTAAGCTAACCCCGCAAATCTACAATAAATTCCGCTAAAAAATACATGATAAAAATGCATTCTCAATCGCTAAAACATGATCTGCTTAACAAAAAGCCCGTGATTTCCTTGTTAGGAAACCGTAACTTATAACCAGTTCACGTTTTAACAATTACATACGAGGTAGTCTTATTGCGCTAGGTGGTCGTGAATTACCTAAAGCAATTTCGGTGTTTACGGTTAGCACTCTCAGATAGGAATCGTTATGTCATCAGTTATTCAAACGCTCAGCGGCGCTATCGCAACGCCTTATCAAGCGAATATTACCGTCCCTAACTGGATGCTCGGCTCGATGGAACGGGTCATGCAGTACTATGTCGATAAGAATCTTCGCCTCGATACGCTTTCCGCAGAAATGATGCCAGCACCGGTTGAAGGCAAAAAATATATGCTATACGCACATATTCCCTTCTGCCATACCCTGTGCTCTTACTGTACCTTCCACCGTTTTATGTTTAAGGAAGACAAGGCGCGTGCCTACTTCATCTCATTACGTAAAGAGATGGAAATGGTCAAGGCCCTCGGCTATGACTTTGAATCTATGTACATTGGTGGTGGTACCACCACGGTATTAGAAGACGAATTAGCCCGTACCATAGAACACGCTAAAACCCTATTTCCTAGCATTAAAGAAGTCTCCTGCGAGTCCGATCCGCAGCATTTAGACAGCCCAGGCTTTAAACAGCTCAAAGGCTTAGTGGATCGCATGTCTATCGGCGTGCAAAGCTTTAATGACGATATTTTAAAAATGACCGACCGACTCGATAAATTCGGCACGGGTCAGCAAACCTTCGACAAGATCATGGGTGCCAAAGAGTTGTTCCCTATTATCAACGTCGACCTGATTTTTGGCTTCCGCGGCCAAACCGATGAAGTGATCCAACACGATCTCGACATGGCATCGCGCTTAGACCCAAGACAAATTACCACCTATCCGCTGATGATCACTCATCAAACCCGTAAGAGCGTTAAAGGCAAATTAGCGGCGCCGCAAGCGGATATGGCAAACCAATATCGCCAAATATTAAACAGTCTTAATGGTCAATATAATCAATTGTCTGCATGGGCATTTGGTAAAACCGATGACGAAGGATTTGACGAATACGTTATTGATTACGACGAATACTTAGGGGTTGGTTCGGGCTCATTTAGTTTCTTAAATGACACGCTTTATGTGAACACTTTCTCGCTACGTAAGTACCAAGAACGCATCGCAGCGGGTCAAATGGGTGTCGAGCAACAAAAGAACTACAGCAAAAAAGACGTGATGCAATATCGCTTTTTGCTGGGCATGTTCTCCGGCCGTTTATCGCGTAAATATTTCCGCGAAACCTTTGGCGTCAATTTAGATACCGCCTTATTTAAAGAAATGACGTCAATGAAACTGATTGGCGCCATCAAAAACGACCCAACCGATCCCGACAATCTGATCGTCACCGACAACGGCAAGATGATGGGTCTATTGATGATGAAAGAGTTTTACTCAGGCATGGATAACGTGCGCGCCCAGTTGCGTAAACCGCTCAAACCCTGTGATATGTAACACTTATTGATGATTGTTGATTCATAAAGACTAAACAGGCCCTTCGAGGGCCTTTTTGTTAACTCGGTTTAAAGGTAATCTTGCCCAGTACTATTAATTGAGCACAATCCCAACAATAAAGGAGTATTCGTTATGGGTTTTAATGAACAAGAAAAACAAGCCTTATTAGCACTCAAAGGCGTTGGCCCGACAGTAATTAAACGCTTCGAAGAAATTGGCATCAGCTCGCTACAACAACTCGCCCAACACGAAGTGGATGATATTGCTAACTTAGTCGCCAGCATGCTGCGCACTACTTGCTGGAAAAATAGCCCACAAGCGCGAAATGCGATAAGTGCGGCCATCGACCTCGCCCGCGCGCAATAATCGTTCCCCATTGATACTAAAACATCCAACTAGAATTAAGAAGTACATGTCAGCACACTTAGCCATACCCCTTTTTGCTATAGTTTTACTCGTCTACGGAGAAACTGCCTCTGCCAACGACAGCAGTTTTGGCGATGCTAATGGCTCTATTACCTTGAAATATCAGCCTAATATCAGTATGGATAAAGAGTCCCTCTTCATCAGCGAGACCGAAGTCAGGGTCGATTATGTGTTTACCAACACCAGTTCACAGGATCTTATCGTCCCCATCGCCTTCCCCATGCCACCGATGTTTTTTGGCTCCGCCGATCACAGCAGCATTGATAACTTCACCCTTAAAGTGAATGGCAAAACCCAGCCAACTCAGCACAGGCTGGTTGCCCAACTTGCCGATAAAACCGATATTTCAACCGAGCTGGAACAGCTTGGCTGGGGTGTAGATGAAGTCGCTTACTTTGCCGAATATGCCGAAGTCCCCAAGGGTAAACCCGCACTCCCCAAGCAATGGTTGGATGAGAACCAACAAATCGCCTTTACCCTAAGCGATTACTTTGTGTGGGAACAAACCTTTCCCGCGGGCCAATCTGTCTCCATCAGCCACAGTTACACGCCAAGCCTCTCAACGGGCATCCCCGATACTGCCAATAGTATTATCGATACTTACACTGAACTGGCCTGTTTAGATGAAAACGCCAAGCAAGGTATTCGGAAGCGTAATCTCGTTGTCAAACAAGACGGCGAAGATGTTGAATATGGCGTGGAATGGAGCCACCTTAGCTATATTTTGGTCACGGCCAATAACTGGCAAGGGTCAATTAAGGACTTCAAACTCACCCTGAAAAAATCCCAGCCCACAGATCTCATTAGCTTGTGTTTTGATGGCGAGCTTAAAAAAACTGACCCACTCACCTTTGAGTTCCAGCAAAAACAGTTCACGCCAAAGCAAGATCTCAGCGTCCTGTTTATTCGTAAACCGAATTTTGAATAATCAAAAAAGAAGCCAGCTAAGTGCTGGCTTCTTTATAACTCGCTATTTTTAATTTAAAAACTATAGGTCATACCTAACCAGTAACGGCGGCCATCTTCGATATAACCGTATTCTTCTTGGGTAATTTCCTTATCGAAGGCGTTATAAATGCCCGCGCTAAATTTCAGGCTATCGTTCAACTGATAGTTAGCCCCCAAATCCAGCAGAGTATAAGAAGGGGCGATTAAACTGCTCGATGAAGGTCCTGTCGTCGGTTGGCTCTCTTCGCCACGGTAGTTCACCCTTAACCAAGTGCTTAAATTATCAATAGGCTCGTAGTTGAAAGACGCTTGGATCAAATGCTTAGGCAATTGATTCAATGGGCTACCTTTATAAACACCTGTCTTTTGCTCCGAATCCGTATAGGTATAGTTACCCGTCAAACTCAAGTTTGAGCGAATGCGATAGTCGAAACTCAGTTCAATCCCTTGGGTCACAGCTTCGTCGACGTTCACATAAGTCGTTGGATTAGAACCAAATTGATTTGGACCATCAGTACATTGAGTCGCAGGACAGGCAACGCGGGTGATCTTGTCATTAAACTCGTTATAGAACACACCCGCGCTGGCGGTAATGCTCTCGGTCAGATCAGAATACAAACCTAACTCGTAGTTAACTGAAGTTTCAGGTTGTAAATCTGGATTACCGTACATGTTGCCACCGCGGCTAACTTGTCCCCAGTCGGGCACTGTCTGGCGTAAACTCGGCGCCCTAAACCCTGTTGATACACCGCCCTTTAAGGTGGTGCTGTCGGTTAATCCCCACACGCCATAAACGCGCGGACTGACATGATTACCAAAGTTCTCATCATCATCCAAACGCAGCCCCATGGTCAGAGCAAAGTTATCGACAATGCGCCATTCATCCTCAGAAAACACCGACCATTGTTTGCGACTAATATCAGTTAAGTCACTCACTTGGTTACCTGTTTCGTCGGTGAGATCTTGATGGTTGAATGCTGCGCCAAAGGTCGCTGTATGACTTTGGCCTAACGTAGTGATAAGGCTAGATTGCGCATCCGTGTTAGTGATTTTCATCTTACGGGATTTATTATCAAACACTTCATGCTTGATATAACTATCCGAAGTACCAAAGTCCCAACGACCTGTATGTGAAAGGGAGAAAGTGCTGTTTTCATATTCTGTCGTTGAAGATTCAGGGCAACCGCGACGACCACAGGCTTCGCCCGGTGCTAACGGTGTGACGGTTTTACCTAAACTGCTGTCGAGTTCTTGGTTAGAAGTACCAACTTCAAACATGATATCGTGATTTTCATTGGGTGTGAGCGCAAATCTCGCGGTCAAGTTAGTCGCATCGCGACCTCGGTAACCACCATAGATTTGATCTTCTTCACGCTGGGTATATTGACCATAAAGTTGCATCCCTAGCAGATCTTTGATCAAACCACCGTTGACGAAAAAGTTGCCTTGATACACATTTCCCGAGTCAGACTTTTCCTGCAAAGTGCTGTCGAGTCGCACCTCACCCTGCCACTCGTTTGGCACTTTGCGAGTGATAATGTTAATTACCCCACCAATGGCATCCGAACCATAAAGTGACGACATAGGCCCACGAACGATCTCAATTCTATCGATAGCAGCCAATGGTGGCGTCCAAGCGCCTTCAACGCCTGGGCCATCACTGTTGGTCCGTGTCTCGCGCGAGGATTGGCGTTTACCATCCACTAAAATTAACGTGTATTGGCTACCCATGCCCCGCAGACTGATATCCTGACGGTCTGCACCGCCCGTAATCACCACGCCGGGCACTTCTAACATGGCATCGGTTAAGTCGCGGTAGAAGCGGTTATCCAGATCCTCACGGGTGATCACGCTGATAGAAGCTGGCGCATCGCGAATTTGCTGTTCAAATCCCGATGCAGTCACTACGATTCTTTCCATCATCTTTTCTTTATCTGACGCGGTATCCGCAAGGGCATTTGTTACTGGTACTGTGGGCAACAAACATAAAGCGGTGATCACTTGAGCGAGGTACTTCTTACGACTTAACAACATAACCGACAAGTCTCCATTAGAGCAAAGATTGTAAATGAGAACAATTTTCAATACGGCAATGTATCTCTATGTTACAATCAGCTCAAGTTAGACTTTAGGTATTCACTTGTAAGAGTTACTTAAAAATGAATAAAAACATGATCAAAGGGATGATCGTTTTTGCGACAATCGCAGAAAAGGGCTCAATGAGTGCCGCAGCGCATCAATTAAATCTCAGCTCGTCGGCGGTAAGTCAGCAAGTGACCAAGCTCGAAATGGACATGGGGATCAGCCTGTTTCACCGCAATACCCGCAACCTCACGCTCACCGAAGCGGGCAGTTTGTTCTATGAGAATTGCCGCAAGGTCATAGCGATAGTCGAAAGCACAGAGCAGAAACTTAATAACTTGAAAGGTATTCCATCAGGGGAATTAAAGATTGCCGCGCCTATAGGATTTGGCGGCGGCCTGTTAAGCGAACCTTTTAATTACCTGTTGGCAGCACATCCACAGATAAGTTTGAATTTACTGCTGCAAGATGGCCCAATAGATATAGTCAACGACGGTATCGATCTGGCGATTTGCATCGGCCCCTTATCGGATTCCAACCTAATTGCCCGCCATTTAGCCGATTGGCGTATGTTACTGTGCGCCTCACCCAATTATCTGCCAATGCATAAAAACCTTAGCCACCCAAAGGAGTTAGTTGAATTAAATCGGATCTATCACACTTATGCTAAAGGCGATATCTTAACCCACGCCTTCAGCCAAGAGTGTTTTGAACTGACAAGCCAGCGAATTAGCGTCAACAATATGCAGGCGTTAATTCAACTCACACTCGATGGTCTAGGATTTGCCGCCCTGCCCGAACCTGAAGTACACAAATACCTCGAAAGCGGCCAACTTGTCACCCTATTACCCGAATGGTCACTCAATACCTACAGTGTTTATAGCGTAACGTCGGCGCGGGATAAGCAGCCCGCAAAAGTAAAAGAAGCGCTCAATGCACTTAGCCAATACTTTAGTCAGGCAGATTTTACAGATAATTATCATAATCGTGCCCCAGCACTCAGCAATATACTATTCGATATGAATTTAAATTTATAAAAACTAATTTACAATTATTTATTAAGCATGTTAGCTAGAGCTTGTAAATTAATAGGTGTCACTTTTATAATACCTTTCCCTGGAGCGTCTATTTCAGCAATCATCAAGAATGATAATGAAATCATTGCAGGTAAGATAAATAACAAACCTAACTTCCCTTTAACTTTCCTTGCATTATAACCAATCAATATATTGCAATTAATTGCAATAACCACCAATAAAATCCAAGCTGCTAATGGAATTTGATGACGCCATCCAGCAAAGGTTTTCTGTTGAGCGAGTACAATTTCGTTAATACTGGCAATCACTAATGAGGTCACAGGAGTTTGTTTCTGGGTAGTTTCATGCACCGCTGTTTCCCATAATACTTTCTGCAAATCCAACACTTTCATCCTAATAAAGTCAATACCTTCAGGCGATTGTGCATCATAAATATTAATTCGTTGCTGTAAATATTCTCGTAGTGTGGCCTTCATTAAATCACGGCTCGATTCAGTCAATAAATCTGCTCGCATAAAACCAGTACGAATAACAAAAGCCTCATACTCTTCCGCTGCCTGCCGACTATTGAAGCCACTTATTGACATCGATAACGTAAAACCAATAATTAAACCAAGAAGAGATAAAGTAGCTCCTAGTATTACTCTAAAATCTTCATCGCCCTCATTATTACTAACGCCCTTCCTACCGATAACTTTTTTCCCAATCCAAGCGGACAGAAATAGCACTATAAATGAACCTAAAAACAATCCAATTGAATATAAAGTTAAACCAAAAAATTGAATATCAAGCAAAGTTTCAACCTATTTAATCATAATAAAACTTAAACCTATGTAATAAAAAAGAGAACCATCTCTTCTAAATAAATTATAGGCCTTCGAAAATTACCTTCGAGAAGTTTAGCCCCGAGGTCCCTAGCTATAAATTTGACCAACTCGCAAAGGTGGTGCTCTGGCATTATATTTACTTATCTATTATTTACAGTAGTCAAAATCCAATTAAGATATTTCCTACAAAAAAACAAGATGCCACTGGGACGATGAACTTAAATCAACCATTAAAAACAGGGAGGGAAACGATACAAGCTATTAATTTATAATGATAAATTATTATCTCGCACTTGGCTAATAATCAACTCTCGCAGCCATTTATGGCTTAAATCATGCTCAAAGTGTTTGTGCCACATCAATAAATACGCGCCGGGGATCAATTTAATGGGTGATGGTAAAGACTGAAGCTCAAAAGACTTCATCACAGCCAAGGCATAGCGCGAAGGCGCGCAGAGGATCAAATCGCTCTGTTCACACAGGGTAAGCGCGCTCTGAAAGTCGGTCATATTCACGGCAATATCCCGTTTACGGCCCTCGAGTTGCAACACATCATCCAGCAACCAATGCTCTAAACCGCCAAAGGCCACTTGCAGATGGCGATAACTCAAGAAGGTATCTAAATTCCATTCTTGTGTTAACGCCGGATGATCACGACGCATCAAACACACGGGATAATCCTGCACTAACTCAACATGGCATAAGTCATCGGGAATATTATTCACATGCATGGGCGAGCGCTCATCCCACTCGCGGCAACCTATGGCTAAGTCGATGTCGCAGCGCAGTAATCTGTCCATGGTATCGAGTCGCCACGTTTGGCAATTGAGACTCACACCGGGCGCTTGAGTGAGCAACATGGGCATAAAATGGGGAAAGGTCAGCGAATAGGTGGTTTCGACCAAATGCATTCTAAACTGTCGTTGGCTCAAGGCGGGTTCGAAGGTATCCGGCCGAGTAAATTGCGCCAATTGCTGTAAGCATTGGCGCAACTCAGGCGCGAGTGACAAAGCCTTGGGCGTCGGTTTTAGGCCGTAGGCGGTACGCTCAAATAAAGGATCATCAAACACTTCCCTCAGACGTGTGAGCTGTTTACTCACCGCCGACTGGCTCAAATGCAACCGCGCAGCAGCGGCGGTCACGCTTTGCTCCTCAAGTAGAATTTCGAGTACGGGCAGTAAATTCAGATCCAAACGTTTTAGCATCTATGCCTCATTCACCCCAAAATAATGACTAGGGTTGCACTTTTTTAAATGGATTTAACCTTAAATTCTGCGGCAATTTCATCAATAACAGTGACAATAAAATCACCGCTATTCCCATCCATTGGCGCATATCTAAAGTTTCCCCCACAATCATGACCCCTAATGATACGGCAACCACAGGGTTGACTAAAGCGACCATACCCATGATTTCTGGCCCTAAGTTTCTCATAGACCACAGCCAAGCCCAATAGGCAACGGCGGTGTTGGCAATCACTAACCATATCAGTGAAGGTACAAGCGTCATACTCGGTAGCTGCGGTGGCCCTGCCATAAACCAAGCCAGTGGGATCAGCATCAAACCGCCCAATAATAGCTGCCACGCGGTCAGCACTAAAAAGTCGCCCACATCCCACTTTTGCATCCAGCGAGAAGAAAAGGCAATTAACGTAGTGGCGCTCAACATGCACAACACGCCGATAGGATCGAGATCCGCCGAAGGGTTAAGCAGTAAAATGACCCCACCTAATCCCATCAAACCTAATAATAACCACTTCATTCCTGGGCGTTTTTTATCAATGAGCCAAGCCAGTATTAAGAAGATGAGCGGCAGAGTGGCCCCTAAGGTTCCCGCCACTGCGCCCGGCAAACGGTAAGCGCCGATAAATAGCAAGGCGAAGAAGGCACCAATATTACAAAAAGCGAGCAAACCAAGCTTTGACCAAACCAAAGTTGGCAAACGAGGACGCAGCATCAGCATTAATATCCCCGCAGGCAAGGCACGCCACACGGCTACCCAGTAGGGCGACATGTCATGTAAGTAGAGACTCACTAACGCATAGGTAGTCCCCCAAAATACAGGAGCGAGTAACGCAATAATAAAGGGCATAATGACTTCTTAGAAAGTATCTTGACGCTGAGATATATTACTTTGAGATAATAAAACAGGCAAGCCTTGAGATAACAATTCCACCAATTACAACCTCTATTGCATGAACTTAGCCAAATCCACTCACAACAGACACTGCGCTTGGGCGCCGTTTGCCGTATAATCGGCCGTCATTTTCTACAGGCGGGCCAGTATGTTCCATATCGCACTCTATGAGCCAGAAATCGCACCTAACACAGGTAATATCATTCGCCTTTGCGCAAACAATGGCTGCCAGCTGCATTTGATTGAGCCATTAGGTTTTGATCTAGAAGAGAAAAAGCTACGCCGCGCGGGTTTGGACTATGCCGACTTAACCAATGTGACTCGCCATAAAGACTTCGATACTTTCCTCGAAGCTATGGCTGGCAAGCGCATTATGGCCTGCACCACTAAGGGGAGTCGCCCGCATACTGAGCTGAGTTTTGCCAAAGACGATGTGCTGCTATTTGGCCCAGAAACCCGAGGTTTACCGATGGCGATTATCGAATCCATCCCCACTGAGCAGAGACTACGCATCCCCATGGCGGCCACCAGCCGTAGCTTGAATCTGTCTAATGCGGTGGCAATTATCAGCTATGAAGCGTGGCGCCAACTGGATTTTGCTGGCGCACTTTAAGCGCTATCGAAGGTAAATCGGATTGGCGACTAAGGAGATGGCGCGACTGGCGTCATCTCTATCCCGCGAAAAAGCTGATAGCGATCAACATCATCATCTAAATATTGAATATTCTGCGTCCATTGCCATGCGTTAGCTTGAGCACCCGCCCCCTTTACCTCAAACAGTAATTGAATTAACGCAGACCGGGCAGTCACCACGCCCTCACCCAGCAAAGAATAATCGCCATTTTGACGATATAAGCTAAAGACTTGCTGCTTCTCTTGGGACACGCCATCGTAATAGGTCAACAACACTTGCTCGCCCTGCTCCCTAAACCACCAGGTTTCACTATAGGGCGCACGCGTGCCAACACTCACAGACAATAACAGCTGCCGCATATCATGGGAGCAAAATCCGGTGACTGTGACTTTTCGTGGCACTTCCCCCACTTTGGCGGCATCGCCCACCCATTGACCGGTAAACTGAGGGCAAAACTCACTAAAACTTACCTTAGCCGCGTGCGCAGCCAGAGGAATAACAGTACTCAGTGCAATTGTCACTCCCCATAATAGTCTTAATCGGTTGATTTTATTCTGCATCTACCTAGTCCTCAGCCGAAATATCACCCTAGATTAGCCTGTAATTCTGTCATCAACAAATCACAATTAGCCGACAACCATTCACAGATGCTTACACAAAGCGTCCCGCTATGGGTTATCACTCAGTTTGCTTTCATGCTCGGTTTCTATACTCTCGAATCTGCACTACAAATAAAATCATTATAACTATATGTATGATAAGGAGACTCACAGTGAAGAAGACAGGAATCTTATTGCTCTGTCTGTTGATGCCATTCGGCTCAGCATTTGCGGAGCAGGGTAAACCGCTCTCGGTGGAATTACTCTGGCAACTTAAGCGTATTGGTACCCCAGTCGTATCGCCCTCTGGTGAGCATATTATTGCGCCAGTCACAGAATATGATCTGAAGGAAGATAAAGGTTCGACCCAGTTATGGCGTTTTGATGGCGAAGGTAAAAATAATCGCGCTATTACAGTCAAAGGGTTAAAGGTGAGCGAGCCCGTGTTTTCGCCCGACGGCAAAACCTTGGCCTTTGTGAGTGAGCGAAATGAAGACGACGCAGGCCAAATCTACCTATTGCCTATGGACGGTCCGGGTGAAGCGCAGCGCTTAACCGACATACCTACTGGCGTAAATGGTATTAAATGGGTTGGCAAGCATTTGTATTTCATCAGCAATGTATTCCCAAATCAAACATGGGACGAGATGAAAACCCAACTAAAAGCCGACGAGGACAATAAGGTCTCCGCTCGCCAGTGGAATGCTTTGCCCTACGCTCAGTTCGATCATTGGTTAGATGAACGTCGCCAAGCCCATGTATTTAAGATCCCCGCTTCGGGCGGCGAAGTCGAATCCGTGACGCAAGCGCTCGGCCATGAGTTACCACGCTCGAGCCAAAGCAGTTCAAGTTACGATATTTCGCCTAATGAACGCTTAATTGCCTTCAGTACTTATGGATCAGACAACCGTGTCGACCCTAAACTGGATATTTTCCTTGCGACGATTGGCAGTGGTAAAGCAGAGAATATCACCCCAGAAAATCAAGCCGCAGATGCTGATCCCAGCTTTAGTCCCAATGGCAAAACGCTGGCTTTTACCCGTCAGAAAATCCCCGGTTTCTATGCCGATACCATAAGGCTGATGTTACTGGATATTGATAGCCGCAAACTTAATACGCTAACACCAGACTGGGATCGCTCGGTCAGCCAATTTAATTGGACCCCCGACAGTAAAGGCTTTTATGCCACCATCGAAGATGCCGCCACTAACCGCATTTATCATATCGATGCCAAAAACGGTAAAGTCAAAGCCATTACAGAGGCAACTGACTTTGGCCAACCCGCCATAGGCAAAGACGGTGAACTGATTGCCACCAACGAGAGCTTTTTGCACCCAGCGCGCTTGGTCAGCATTAATCCCCGCAATGGTAAGACGGTACGCCTAGAGAATTTTAATGACGATATTCTCAAAGATGTTGATTTAGGCACTTACGAATCAGTGACCTACAAGGGATATCAAGATCAAGATATTCAAATGTGGGTTCACTATCCCCCCGGATTTGATCGCAGTAAAAAATATCCCCTCTTTATGCTGGTTCACGGCGGGCCACATAACGCCATTACCGACGGTTTCCATTACCGTTGGAACGCACAAACCTTCGCCTCTTGGGGATATGTCACTGCTTGGCCAAACTTCCATGGTTCTAGCGGCTTCGGACAAGCGTTTGCCGATGCGATTAACCCAGATTGGAAGAATAAATCCCTCGAAGATGTGCTCAAGGCGGCCGACTGGTTTAAACAGCAAAGCTGGATAGACAGCGACCGCATGGTGGCGGGTGGCGCAAGTTACGGCGGTTATCTGACCTCAATTATTTTAGGTCAACCACATCCCTTTAAAGCCTTGTTGATCCACGCTGCGGTTTACGACATGTATTCACAAATGGCGTCGGATTTTGCCGTGCACAGCACCCGATTTGGCAACTACTGGGATAATCCTGAGCTGTATAAAGCTATTTCTCCGCATTACTTTGCGGCTAACTTTAACACTCCGACCTTAGTCAGCCACGGTCAGCTCGACTACCGGGTACCTGTGGGACAAGGATTTGAACTGTTCCGCACCCTGCAAACTCGCAATGTGGAATCACGGATGATTTACTTCCCCGATGAAAATCATTGGGTTATGAAACCCAATAACTCTATCTATTGGTATAACCAAGTGAAAGATTGGATGACCCATTATGCTAAGCCAGGTGGACAATAAACGCAGCACCTAGAACCTAGAACAGAAAAGCAAAAGGTCTGCACTATGCAGACCTTTTCTTTATCGAATCAAGCCTCGCAATGATGGCTTATTGGCCAAATCCCGTGGCTTTAATATCGACGGTTTGCACTTTGCCGTACTTAGCAGCAATCGGTGCAATCTTAGCCGCATTGCCAATCAGCACAAATTGCAGATCTTTTTGCGGGAAGTAAGTTTTCACTAACCTTTGGGTTTCTTCTAAGGTCAAACCATCCACCTTAGCTTGGAACTCATTGATAAACTTATCATCGAAACCGTACAAATACATGCCAGATAAGAGCCCTGCCAGCTGACCTGAGGTTTCAAACTGAGGCGGGAACTGACCCTTAACATAGGCTTTAGCCGAATCTAAAGTCGCTTGATCTACACCTTTCTCCCATAAACGTGCATAGGTTTTTAAGGCTAGATCCATCGCTTCTTGAGTGGTTTCCGTCTTAGTGAAAGTGCTGATTGTGAATACGCCCGAATCGGTATAAGGGCTAAAACCTGAGCGCGCGCCATAGGTTAGCCCCGCGTTCACCCGCAGCTCGTCGTTAAGCCAAGAGGTGAAACGACCACCTAAAATAGTGTTCACTACCGTTAAACCTACATAGTCTGGATTGTCACGACTAATACCTAAGCCCCCAATCACAAAAGTAGTTTCGATTGCATCGGGTTTATCCACCAGCAAGACTTTGGCCTCACTCAACTGAGGCAAACCTTGGTTTAAATCAGGCTGCACCAGCTTTTCGCTGCCCTGCCACTGACCAAAGGCTTGCGCCAGCTTGGCTTTCATCGTCGCCACATCAAAGTCACCCACAACAGTTATCGCGGTATTGGAAGGTTGATAGTAACTCTTATGGAAGGCGCGCAGCTGCGACACAGTCACTTGTTCAAGCGAATCACTGTTACCCGAAGCCGCATTACCATAAGGATGTGCACCAAATACGAGCTTATCGAAGTAACGACCAATCACCGCCCGCGGGCTCTCTTTATCCTGCTGCAGCCCAGCAATCGCGCGCTGTTTGAGTTTATCGAACTCGGCGGCATCAAAATCAGGCGTTAACATCGCCGCGCTAAATAAGCCCAGCATCAAGTCAATGTCCTTCGCCATAAAGTCAGCACTCAGATAACTGCCTTCCTTATCCGCTTCGGCCACTAAGCTTGCACCGAGAAAATCCACTTGCTGCTCGATATCAGCCTTAGATTTCCCCGCCGCACCTAACAGCAAGCCTTCTGCTGTCATTTGTGCCACGCCTGCGGTGGTGTCATTCACTGCACCAGCGCGTACCACGGCATTTAAGGTAATTAACGGCACTTCGCGCTGCGGCATTAAGTACACAGTTAAGCCGTTATCTAACACAAACTTATCGTAACTTGGCATCGCAAAGCTGCCAGTATCGACCCGTTTTGGTGCCGATGTCGTAGCACAACCCGCTAAGGCTAAACTTGTGCCTAGGGCTAATGCGGCCATTAACTTAGACGATTTCCCAAGTGATGCCATCTTAAGTGATTTCACTGCTGTCGATTTCATAGGGAAGACTCCTCAGTTGCCGCCAGCACAGCCACAGTGCGATTCGATTTACGTAAGTAGGTTTGGGCAACTCGTTGAATATCCGCAGGCGTCACCTTGTTATAGGCTTCAGGTGCATTAAATAACTTGTCGTAACTGCCAAAATACATCTCATAGGTGCCTATGGTATTAGCCTTACCATTAATGGTTTCCATCGAGCGATAAAAATCCATCAACTTAATATTTTTAACTTTATCCAGTTCTTGCTGGGTAACACCCGTTGTCGCAATCGCATCGATTTGTTCAATCAACGCATGCTCCAGCGTCGAGGCTTTCACCTCAGGTGTAGCAACACCCATCACATAGAAGAGGTTAGGATCGACCGACATCGGCATGTAGGTTTGCGCTTCTAAGGCCACTTGTTTATCAACCAATGATTGATATAAACGCGAGCTATTACCTTGGCTTAGAATCGAGCTTAATAAATCCAGCGCATAAAAATCCGCATGGGTTGCCGCCGGAATATGGTACGCCAACATTACGTTAGGTGTGCTGACCGATGCCTTTTGTACAAAGGTGCGACGCTCACCCTTTTGCTCAGGTTCGACAGTGCGAATCGCTTTAGGCGGAGTCTGTGCCGGAATAGGCGCAAAGTACTTGTCTGCCAAGG
This sequence comes from Shewanella sp. SM29, assembly GCF_025654245.1. Taxonomy (NCBI): domain Bacteria; kingdom Pseudomonadati; phylum Pseudomonadota; class Gammaproteobacteria; order Alteromonadales; family Shewanellaceae; genus Shewanella; species Shewanella sp. SM29. The sequence goes on along the minus strand of NZ_JAKKRN010000041.1, from coordinate 4,649 downwards.
CTTTTACTTGGGCAAGCTTTACATCACCGGCAATCACGACCACGGCATTGTTCGGCGCGTAATAGGTTTTATGGTACTGGACTAAATCTTCCAGCGACCAAGCGGCGATATCCGACTCATGGCCGATCACCGACCAAGAATAAGGGTGGGCTAAAAATGCCACGCCTTTGATTTCGCCTTCGAGAGCATTCCAGTTAGAGTTTTCTAAGCCAGTGGAACGCTCCGACTGCACTACACCACGTTCGCTATCGACCATGGCTTGGTTGATATCTAAGTTAGCGATGCGGTCAGCTTCGAGATCGAACATAGTTTCGAGCGCATTGGCGGGGAACCAATCGGTATAAACCGTCATGTCTTCAGTGGTATACGCATTGTTCGCGCCACCTGCGGCTTCCATAGTACGGTCGAACATTTTTGGGCCGTACTTTTTCGAACCGTTGAACATCATGTGTTCGAAAAAGTGCGAAATACCGGTAATGCCGGGCACTTCGTTACGTGAACCGACCTTCCAAAATAAATACATGTTGGCATTGGGAATTGAGGCATCTTCTAGCACCATGATTTTCATGCCGTTATCTAGCGTGAAACTCTTAATGTCTTCTGCCGTGGTGGCCTGTGCTTGGCTTAGGGGGTTCAAAAGTCCCATGGCCAACACCAGAGCCGATAGCGTGCGCTTCATCTTGTTCGCTCCTTGCTGTAAATATCCACATATAGAGGTAAATTGTTTAACAAATCAAGCGCAGGAAGCGTATCCCGCGCCGATTTTTTGTAAGCTCAAGTTATACCGCAGTGCTTACGGAATAATACGTTAGCCACTTATTGGGCTTTGAGCGCCGTTAACGCCACTTTGGTCATGGCCTCAACGCCCACTTTTAGCGCGCTTTCATCCACATAAAATGCCGGGGAATGATTGCTAGCCGCCGTTTCAGGGTCAGTTCCCTTTGGCGTAACCCCAAGGAAGAAAAACATCCCCGGTGTTTCTAAGGCATAGTAAGCAAAGTCTTCGGCACCTGTGATTAACCCAGGTTCAATCAGCATCTTATCGCCCACCACACTCGCAAGCACAGGCCGCATACTGGCGACTAATTCGGGATTGTTGACCACCACAGGATAACCTTGATGGATCTCAGTAGTGGCAGTCGCCCCTAAGGTTTTCGCCGACAGCTGTGCCATTTCCGCTAGACGCAGTTTAATATCGGCGCGCATAGGTTGGTCGAAGGTGCGAATTGTACCAATCAGCTCGACTTCATCAGGAATAATATTAGAGCGAATACCGCCATTGACCGCGCCAAAACTCACCACTGCCGGCGCTTTAGTGATATCCACCTGACGGCTGACGATCGTTTGCACGTTAGTGATAATTTGTGCCGCAGCGACAATAGGATCGACCCCATTCCAAGGACGCGAACCATGGGTTTGGCTGCCTTTCACTTTGATAGTAAAAGAGTCTTCACTCGCCATTGCTGGACCACTGCGCAGGCCAATCATGCCACTCGGCATGCTCGAGGTCACATGCATACCAAACACTTGGGCAGGTTTACGCTTAGCAAACAGCCCTTCCTTTAGCATCAATTCTGCGCCGCCTTCTTCCCCGTCTGGCGCGCCTTCTTCGGCAGGTTGGAAGATAAACATCACATCACCCGCGAGGCTGTCTTTCACTTTCACGAGGTTTTCAGCCACGCCCATCAACATTGCCACATGGGTATCGTGCCCACAGGCATGCATCACCCCCACTTTTTGATCACGATAGGTATCGGTCGCTTTAGAGGCAAAGGGCAAATCAACCACCTCAGTCACAGGCAAGGCATCCATATCCGCCCGAATCGCAATCAAGGGACCGGGCTTGCCGCCTTTCAGCTTCCCGCCTTTCAAAATGGCCACCACGCCCGTATGCGCCACACCCGTTTGTACTTCTAATCCTAAGGATTTCAGATGTTTTTCAATAATCTTGCTGGTGCGAAACTCACGGTTAGACAACTCAGGATGTTGATGCAAATCACGACGCCAGTCGATCACCTTTTGCTCCACACCCGCCGCCAACTTAGCCGCATCCGGCATAGCACTGGTCGCCGCTTGTACCGAATTAAAACCCGTGCCCATAAAACTCAAGGCTAAGGCCGACGCGAGTAAGGTCTTGGAAAAACGGGATTTATTTACTAGGGGCTTAAATTCAAATGATGTTGATGCAGCAAGTGATACAGAGGGTAAAGTCATAGCGATAGCCTATTGTTGTTTTTATAAGCTACCTAAACTACACGGACAAGGAGGAATTGTTAATAGATTTAGTGATAAAGGTAAAAGAGACTGTGCTTCATTAGAGGCTGTCTTTAACCGTCATTCCCGCAATGCTTGTGGGCGGGAATCCAGCTTTTAGATAAATCAACCTGAAAAAAGATAGGGATGGCGGAGCTCAGTTAAAGAAACTCAAGGCAACGGAAAAGCTGTCCTAATGCTTGGCATCGTTAGCTTTAGTCACAAAACAACAAATTCACGATTTTCTTTAAAACCACATGGCCATCGGCCTTGGCTATACAACTCAGCCACCTCACTCCATACGCCCTTTTGTCTGAGAGCGGCCTCTCTCGCTGCCATTTTGAAGGCAAAGAGTGCGCCGCCTCTAAAGCTCTCAGTAAAATCATGAGGACCATACACAAGCAAAGGATGTGACCGGCCAATTTTTCTCAGAGATCTGAGCGCCGATTTATACACAAGCATCTCCGCGTCTTTTGTTTCCTCACATTTTTTCGGACCATTCAAAGGATCCTCTTGATCTCTGCTTGTAGGCAGCCACTCCCATCCATATGTAGAACCCAATACGCCTTCAATGGGACTTGCAGCCGAGAGCCAGTCAATAAATTCAACTTGTTTGGCTAGATATTCAGGTGTCATAAGAAGTTAACTCCGTGTTAAAGGAGTTTCAAACTGAAGCAGTAGTTTGAACTTCCAGTGAGTAAAGCGAAGGATTTTAAACGCTTTGTTACGTTTTGGCTCCTTAGCTTGGTTTACCCGCCAAAGTCTAGCCACCCATTTTAAATCAACAACATAATGCACTTTCGGTTTCTCTACCACCTATACTGGCTAAAATTACTTGAACAAGAGCCATCATATATGGATGTCTGGCTAAGATGCTTAGCTAAAATTGCCTTTCTGAGTAACACAGTATTGCACGGGTATAACGGTAGTGAAATTTAGTCAGCAACTCACAAAAAATTAAGCTCTTCATCTTGAAGGGATAAAGTACTATCAATGGAGGCTAATAACACACCATAGGTGTAACCGCAGTTGCCCACAAAAATCACTTGATTACCATTGAGTACCATCACCTCTACCCCATGATCGGTTTCCCAGTTGCAGGAGTAATGATAACGAATTGCCCGAGTCTCCATTGTGCTGGTGTCATCCAATATAATGTACAACGGCTGGGTATTTGCGGCTATTTCATTGATGGTATTTAAAGAAACCTCCAAATCACCGCAATAATCTTCAAAGTACTTATGCATTTTGAGCATAGCATTTAGAATTTGATGCTTCGTCTCTTGTGTCATCAGAGAAACGTCTTCGAGCATTTTTATGCGTAACTTATCGTTGCCCTGAAGCTCACCTTCAATAATCAGTTCACTAGGTTTGTTGAATAATGGATCGTACATTTTTGTTATCCTTAATCCTCAATTAATTCATCTGGATATAGCGCGATTTGCGCCAAGGATTGTGCAAAAAATTGGCTTAGATCTGGGCTAATAAAGTCCATCATATCGGGGTCATGGGTGTATGCTATCACTTGTCCCATTTGGCCTAATGCCGAGGGCGAATGATCTGCAATCAAGAGTAATGTACCGCCCCCAAATTGGGCAAAGGGCAACCAACCTTCTTGATACCATCCTGATTGGATTTTAGGATCCCGCACTTCTGGCTCGTGGTAATTAGCGTAGTGCTGGGCCCGTTTTTTCATTCGGTCACGAAATTTAAGCGATGAGGCTAATGACAAAAAATCATACCGGCAAAAGTAATCTTTTCGGGCAAAGACTGTGCTCCACTCATTGCCGCCATTGGCATATACCCAAAGCTCCCTTAGCGGAGAAACTAGTTTAAAACCTAATTGTTTTTCGGCTTCATCTAAGACTAAGTTTGATAAGCCACGATCCAGTTCTAATGTTTGATTCATGTTGGCGTAGATAGCACTCAATGCTTGTAGATACGTCTTAACATCCATTGTATTTATTCCTTCATCTTGACACTTGGCCGCAGTGTTAATCCGTTTGCTTTATACCGCTAACATATACACTTGGCGAACTTAGTTAATCGAATTAACCACATAAATTCTATTTTCATATTGCTACGACAGATTTTGTCGCAGCCTTCTATTACTTACTAAGCCGCTATTCCAGTCATAACTTATTAACTAACCTGAGATCGGTTTAACTAGCCATAACTGTAATAGCATTAAACTCTGCGTTAGTGATGTTCAGTTGTGGCTTATTGTCTTTCAATTGATAGGCGATGAGTCCCGCAATCATGTTGAGCATAAAACCATGTACGCTGCGGTGTCTAGAGTGCTCTATTTGAGAGATGTTTTTTAACTGGTCGTTGATGGTTTCTATGATGAAACGTCTAGACAGCATCGCTCTATCCCACAACGACATCGCTTTTAC
>NZ_JAKKRN010000005.1:0-208029 GCF_025654245.1 Shewanella sp. SM29 | reverse complement strand
GGTTCTAACACATCTGCTAAGCAGGTGAATTCGGTTAGGCGGGTAATATGAGTACGGGCGAGTGCTTCTGAGAGTTGCATAAAAAAATCCGATGACATGAGGTCATCGGATTTTGATCTTTTCAGCGAGATCGTCAAGCGATCTGTCTTAACTGATCGGCATTATCAATTATGAGGGCTTTTTTATAATATTACGTACGAATTTTCACATTCACTAAACCTTAGCCAAGGTGCGCTCTTTGGCGCTCCAATCTAAGTGATATTTCTCGCCGGCTGGGGTATCGATACGCTCAAATGTATGGGAACCGAAAAAATCACGCTGACCTTGGAGCAAGTTTGCCGGTAATGTTTCGCAGCGGTAACTGTCGTAATACGCCAGAGCTGAGCTAATACAAGGTGCTGGGATGCCTTGCATCACCGCAGTCGCGACTGCGGTACGCCATAGGCCTTGCTTTTCAGACAAGGCAGACGCAAAACTGTCCGCCATCAACAGATTGCTAAGATCGGCATTGTCTTCATAGGCTTGAGTGATTGATTGCAAGAACGTCGCGCGAATAATACAACCCGCACGCCAAATTTTTGCAATTTCAGCAAAGTTTAACTGCCATTTTTGCTCATGGGCCGTCATTGCCATCAACTGGAAGCCTTGCGCGTAACAACACACTTTCGCGCAATATAACGCACTTTCAAGGGCTTCAATCAACTGCGGTTTTTGCGCATCATCGATAGCAGGTGCATTTGGCCCAGCCAATTTCTGGCTAAGTTGTAAACGTAAGGATTTTTGGGTACTTACGGCGCGAGCATATACAGCTTCAGCAATCGTCGGTGCCGGACAACCAATTTGTAAACTGCTCACGGCCGTCCACAAACCCGTGCCTTTTTGGCCCGCTTTATCTAAGATCATTTCCACCAACGGTTTACCCGTTAATGGATCGGCCTGTTTTAAGACTTCGGCACTGATCCCCATCAAATAGCTGTTTAAGCTGCCTTTGTTCCAGCGTTCAAACACATCGCCCACTTCTGCAGCGCTCATGCCTAAACCGTCATGCAGCATTTGATACGCTTCGCAAATCAACTGCATGTCAGCGTATTCAATACCGTTGTGCACCATCTTCACATAATGGCCAGAACCCGCAGGACCAATATAAGTCGTGCATGGCTCGCCTTCTGTCACTGGATTACCCGGCTCAAAGCGCTCTATGGGTAAACCTGTACTTGCATCAACCTTAGCGGCAATGGCTTTCCAAATAGGTGCAACGTGATGCCATGCATCGATATCACCGCTTGGCATAAGTGATGGACCGAAACGCGCACCGACTTCACCGCCCGAAACCGCAGAGCTGAAAAATACAAACTGACCTTTGTAGCGCGCTTCACGCTCAACAGTGTCAGTCCATAGGCTGTTACCAGTATCGATAACGATATCATCGGACTCAATTCCGGCAGAAATCAAAGCACTACAGACACCATCGACGGGTGCACCCGCGGGAACAGAAAGCACAAGAATGCGGGGTTTTGTGAGACTGGCTAACATTTCGGTAAGATTAGCACAGCCAAAAATGCGAGGTTCGAGTCCAGCGCGTTCCTGTTTTTCTTGCTGTATAACACCATTAACTTTAACAGGATCGAGGTCAAATGCGCTGACGTGATATTGGTTATCCGCGATGTTTAGCGCGAGGTTTTTACCCATAACGCCAAGGCCAATTACGCCGATATCATTAAGATTGCTGTGGTTTTGCATTATATAATTCCCACGGGTCACAGAGGTTAGAGCTAACCAATTTTGAGGGGTAATTATACCGATCTTTGTAACTTAATTACCAGAGAGAAAAGGCGATGCATACGATTGGCAATCTCGATTACAGTGAGATTGCCAATCCCGTATTGCGAAACGGGTTAGTTAGAACTTAGCCCAAGTGATACTTGTATTGGCACGTTTATCGACAACTTAGTTTGCGAGTTTAAGCCCTAAAACCCCCAGTAATATCAGTATCAAACTGGCAATCTTAAGTAAGCTAACGCCTTCTCCTAAGAGGATAATTCCCGCAATCGCCGTACCCATAGCACCAATGCCGACCCACACGCCGTAAGCCGTACCGATAGGTAGCTGCTTAACCGCGAGTCCTAGTAGCAACACACTCACTGCCATCGACGCTACTGTAAAGATACTTGGCCACAAACGCGTAAAACCGTCGGTATATTTAAGCCCTATAGCCCAACCAATTTCAAATAAACCCGCAAGAACTAATAAGAACCAACTCATAGTGAACTCCCATAAAGGGGTCGTCCCCATGTTAGATTAGGCGTATTTAGGGTCGTCCCTAAGCCATTTGATTACAGTAAAACTGTAGGTGATGATTGTGCGTGATAGCTGTACGTGATGAGCCTGCAAGACTAGCAAATTTGAGGTGAAAATTTCAATCTTTGATTTTGCCGAAATAAGAAATGCCATGCGCAAAAAGCGATAGTAAGCTTGGTCAGTTTACTATCGCCTTGATATTTCAACTCTCTATAAGACCTTTACACTCTTTCTATAAAAACCTTTACGATCTATTTCTTACACTAAGGCATCGGCATAACCCATGCGAGTGAGCGCGGTACGCACTAACTCTAAGGTCTGTGGATCTTCTATGGTCGCTGGCGCAGTATATTGCTGATTATCGGCAATTTTTCGCATAGTACCGCGTAAAATTTTACCCGAGCGCGTTTTAGGTAATTTTTGAATCGCACTCACTAACCTAAAGGAAGCGACGGGACCAATTTCTTGGCGTACCAGGGTTATTAACTGTTTATGCAGCTCTTCATCACTGATCGTCACGCCTTTCTTGAGTACCACTAATCCGAGGGGAACTTGGCCCTTAAGCGCATCATCTACCCCAATTACCGCGGCTTCGGCCACATCAGGGTGTTGACATAACACTTCTTCGAAGCGTCCCGTCGATAACCTGTGCCCCGCTACATTTATGATGTCATCGATACGACTCATAATGTAGAGATAGCCGTCTTCATCGGTATAACCCGCATCGCCAGTTAAGTAGTAACCCGGATACATAGACAAGTAACTATCTTGATAGCGTTGATCATTTTTCCACAGTGTCGTCAATGTCCCCGGCGGTAGAGGCAATTTAATCACTACATTTCCCGAAGTATTGGCCGCAACTTGCTCACCTAATTCATCCAGTACTTCAACCGCATAACCCGGCACAGGTAAAGCTGGCGAACCCGGTTTAATGGTAACCGGTGCTGTACCCATCAAGTTTGCAGCGACAGGCCAGCCCGTTTCGGTTTGCCACCAGTGATCAATAACAGGTTTAGCGAGCTTAGTGTGTGCCCAAACTAAGGTATCGGGATCGCAACGTTCCCCCGCCAAAAACACATTTTTAAGACAATTTAAATCAACACCTTGTAGATATTCACCGTCAGGATCTTCACGCTTGATTGCGCGAATGGCCGTCGGCGCGGTGAAGAAGCTTTTGACCTTATATTTGGCAATCGTGCGCCAAAATGCGCCGGGATCTGGCGTTCCCACAGGTTTGCCTTCATACATTAAGGTTGTAGCGCCCACCAGCAGCGGTCCGTACACTATGTAAGAATGACCCACAACCCAACCCACATCGGACGCAGCCCAAAACACATCACCCGCTTGAATATCGTAAATATGCTGCATCGACCAAGCCAGAGCCACGGCATGGCCACCATTATCGCGTACCACACCTTTAGGCTGACCCGTGGTACCTGAGGTATAAAGCACATACAAGGGATCGGTAGCCTTGAGGGCGACACAATCGGCCTTAGGTGCAGTTGCTAATGCGGCTTGCCAATCTAAGTCACGACCCTCAAGTAAATCGGCCTGATACTGGCTACGATTCAAAATTAGGCAGTGATTAACCTGATGCACTGACTGAGCTAACGCTTTATCTAACAGAGGCTTGTAAGGGATCACGCCCGAAGGCTCAATGCCGCAAGATGCCGACAAGACCAATTTAGGCTTAGCATCATTGATCCGAGTCGCGAGCTCATTGGCAGCAAAGCCACCAAAAACCACCGAATGAATCGCACCTATGCGGGCACAGGCCAGCATAGCGAAGGCGGTTTCAGGCACCATAGGCATATAAATCACCACACGGTCGCCCTTCCCTATACCAATAGATTGCATAAAGCCCGCGAGTCGGCTCACTTGAGCCTGTAACTCCCCGTAGCTAATGCCGTATTCAGTATCAGTAACAGGACTCACATACTGGATAGCCACTTGATCACCGCGTCCAGCCAGCACATGGCGGTCAACGGCGTTATAACAAGTGTTCATCTCACCATCGGCGAACCAGTGATAAAACGGCGCCTGCGATTCATCGAGCACCGTTTGCGCCGGCTTAATCCAATCGAGCGTCTTCGCCGCTTCTCCCCAGAATTCGGCTTTATTAAGCAAGGATGCTTGGTGCAACGCTTGATGTTTTTGTTGGTTCTGTTTTTGATTTGTGGCTTGCGCTACAGATGCATTTTGCTGTTCGGTCAACATATGTCCTCCAATCAGGACTGCGACTCACATCGTCAGCCGCAATAACTACCCCTTCCTGCTTCTATTATTAGCAAGGAGGTCTAAAGCCCACTATTAGACGTTAGCCTATAACCAGAAGATATTTGTGGTTTTATGTGAGAACACTAATTTAAAGCACACGTTTTAATCTCGCGGCACAGGCTTATGGCAATTGGGATTGACACTTTTTTGCCAACAGAATAAAAGCCAAAATCTTTACCTTTACGTAAACTTCATATATCTTGCTTAAAACTGATTATTTAGGGTGCATGAATGAGCGCAACGAACACACCACAAACGACTTACTCGATCAGTGATCTCTCAAAAGAGTTTGATATCACTACTCGTAGTATTCGTTTTTACGAAGACCAAGGTTTGCTTAAACCTAAACGCCGCGGCCAAACCCGTATTTATAGCCTCAAAGACAGGGTGCGTCTCAAGCTCATTCTTCGCGGTAAACGCTTGGGCTTTTCTTTGGCAGAAACCCGTCGCTTGTTCGAATTATACGATGCCGACAAGAGCAGCACCTCACAGCTCAATACCATGCTGGCGCTAGTGGAAGAAAAGAAGTCCGCACTACAACAGCAAATGGACGACATCAAAGTCGTATTGATGGAACTCAATTCCGCCGAGCAGCAGTGCCGTTTAGCCTTAGAAGATAACAAAACGGCAAAAGCCTAAATCCCCGTTGACACAAAATCAAATCAATTTGATGGCGATAACGACTACGGATTTAAGTACAAGATTTAAAAGACTCAAGCACCTAAAAATCATAAAAACTATAACAATCTGAAATTAGAACATCTGAAAGGACACAAGCAATGAACTCTCTCTACACAAGTCTAAATTTTGGCCTAGGCGAAGACGTCGATATGCTGCGCGATGCAGTGCAGGATTTTGCCGCGAATGAAATCGCCCCAATTGCCGCGAAAGTGGATCACGACAATGCCTTTCCCAATGAACTTTGGCCTGTGCTTGGAGGAATGGGACTGCTCGGAGTAACGGTACCCGAAGAGTTCGGCGGCGCAAACATGGGCTACCTAGCCCACGTCGTCGCAATGGAAGAAATCTCCCGCGCATCCGCTTCTATCGGCCTAAGTTACGGCGCCCACTCAAACCTGTGTGTCAATCAAATCAACCGTAACGGTAATGCAGCGCAAAAAGCCAAGTACCTGCCAAAACTGGTGAGCGGTGAGCATATTGGCGCGCTGGCCATGAGTGAGCCAAACGCAGGTTCTGACGTGGTTTCGATGAAGCTGCATGCCCGTAAAGAAGGCGACCGATTCATCTTAAACGGCAACAAAATGTGGATCACTAACGGTCCAGATGCACACACCTATGTCATTTACGCGAAAACCGACTTAACCAAAGGCGCACACGGTATTACCGCCTTTATCGTTGAACGTGATTCGAAAGGTTTTAGCCAAGCGCAAAAGCTCGACAAACTCGGCATGCGCGGCTCTAACACCTGCGAACTGGTGTTTGAAGATGTAGAAGTACCAGAAGAAAACATTTTAGGCGGCCTCAATAACGGCGTAAAAGTGCTGATGAGCGGCCTCGATTACGAGCGCGTAGTGCTGTCTGGCGGTCCGCTGGGGATCATGAATGCCTGTATGGATATCGTTGTGCCTTACATCCACGAGCGTGAGCAATTTGGCAAATCCATCGGTGAATTCCAACTAGTGCAAGGCAAGTTAGCCGACATGTACACAGGTATGAATGCCGCCAAATCCTATGTCTATAACGTGGCAAAATCCTGCGATCGCGGTGAAACCACCCGTAAAGATGCCGCAGGCGCCATTCTTTATAGCGCAGAACTCGCAACCAAAATGGCACTGGATGCAATCCAACTGCTAGGCGGCAATGGCTATGTAAACGAATACGCCACAGGCCGCTTACTGCGTGATGCCAAGCTGTATGAAATCGGCGCCGGCACGTCAGAAATTCGCCGCATGCTGATTGGCCGCGAACTGTTCAATGAGTCGAAATAACGCGAGTTTAAATAATCTCTCACAAGTGAATGGGTAGCACCTCACTGTAACTTACAGTTTGCGCCACCCATTCGAGCAAGGTGATACCGAGTTTCCGCTTTATAAGGACAATCAAAGTGACGCAATTAAGCAGTCGTATCAACGCCCGTAGCGATGAATTTAAAGCAAAATCAGACGATATGGCCGCCCTAGTGGCCGATCTTAAAACTAAACTCAATAAAATCGAACTCGGCGGCGGCCCTGTGGCGCTAGAGCGCCATTTATCCCGCGGTAAATTGCTGCCACGTCAACGGGTTGAAAAGCTGCTCGATGCGGGCTCGCCCTTTTTAGAACTGTCGCAATTTGCCGCGTTTGAAGTCTACAACGAGGAAGTGCCCGCAGCGGGCATTATCGCCGGTATCGGCCGTGTGAGTGGTGTCGAATGCATGATCATCGCCAACGACGCTACAGTTAAAGGCGGCACTTACTACCCGATTACCGTTAAAAAACACCTTCGCGCCCAAGATATTGCCAGCCGTTGTCACTTGCCTTGTATCTATTTAGTCGACTCTGGCGGCGCTAACCTGCCCCGCCAAGATGAAGTCTTCCCCGACCGCGACCATTTCGGCCGCATCTTTTACAATCAAGCGCAAATGTCCGCTAAGGGCATTCCCCAAATTGCAGTGGTGATGGGCTTATGTACCGCAGGCGGCGCCTATGTGCCGGCCATGGCGGATGAATCGATTATCGTAAAAGATCAAGGCACTATCTTCTTAGCCGGTCCGCCATTAGTGAAAGCGGCCACAGGTGAAGAAGTCAGCGCCGAAGAACTCGGCGGCGCAGAAGTGCACACTAAAATTTCCGGCGTAGCGGATCATTTAGCCCAAAACGATGAGCACGCGCTGGAGCTTGCCCGCCGCGCGGTATCACGCCTGAATCATCAAAAAGAAATCAAATCACTCTTAAGTCCTGTCAAACCACCGAAGTTTGACATTAGCGAACTGTACGGCATTGTCGGCACCGACTTGAAAAAGCCCTTTGATGTTAAAGAAGTGATTGCCCGTATCGTCGATGATTCTGATTTTGATGAGTTTAAAGCCAACTATGGCGCAACCTTAGTGTGCGGTTTTGCCCGTATTCACGGTTACCCAGTCGGCATTGTCGCCAACAACGGCATTCTGTTCTCTGAGTCGGCGCAAAAAGGCGCGCACTTTATCGAACTGTGCTGCCAGCGCAAAATTCCGCTGCTGTTCCTACAAAATATCACCGGCTTTATGGTGGGTAAAAAGTACGAACACGAAGGCATAGCCAAACACGGCGCTAAGATGGTGACTGCGGTTTCTTGCGCCAATGTACCTAAATTCACTGTGATTATTGGCGGCAGCTACGGCGCGGGTAACTACGGCATGTGTGGCCGCGCGTTCGAACCGACCATGATGTGGATGTGGCCTAACGCCCGTATTTCTGTGATGGGCGGAGAGCAAGCCGCAGGCGTTCTCGCCACAGTGCGCCGCGACGGTTTAGCCCGTAAAGGTGAAGAATGGTCACTTGAGGATGAAAAAGCCTTTAAAGCGCCGATTGTCGCCCAGTACGATAAAGAAGGTCATCCGTATCATGCCAGTGCCCGTTTATGGGATGACGGCATTATTGACCCAGCGCAAACCCGTGATGTGGTCGGCCTTGCCCTATCGGCGGCATTAAATGCTCCTATCGAAGACACACGCTTTGGTGTGTTCCGTATGTAAACCATACGTATACACAGCAAATCAATAAGATAGGGAAACAGTTATGACAAATTTACCAATAACGCCACAGGAATTAAGCAACTTGCAGCACGTGAGTTACTCACTCAATCACGGCGTTGCCGAGCTTATCCTTGACCGCAGCGATGTGCACAACGCCTTCGATGAAGTGATGATTAGCGAGATGATTAGCGTCCTTAGCTATTTTGCTGAGCACAAGGATTGCCAAGTGTTGGTACTCAAAGCGAACGGCAAAAATTTCAGCGCTGGTGCCGATCTCAATTGGATGCGCAAACAAGCCAAAATGGACTTTGAGCAAAATCTAAATGATGCCAAAGCCTTAGCAAAACTGATGCAGGATCTTGATACCTTTCCTAAGCCCACCATTGCACTTGTGCAAGGTGCAGCCTTTGGCGGCGCACTGGGGCTGATTTGCGCCTGCGATATCGCTATCGCCACGACGCGCGCCAGCTTTTGCTTGAGCGAAGTGAAACTCGGATTAATTCCAGCAGTAATTAGCCCTTATGTTGCCCGCGCTATGGGTAATCGTGCATCGCGCCGCTACATGCTGACCGCCGAGCGTTTTAGTGCAGAAACCGCATTAAAGCTTAACGTCATTCATGAGATCAGCGATGACTTAGACGCCGCCGCAAAGCCTATGATTGACGCGCTGCGAGCCAATAGCCCGCAAGGCATGGCATGGGTAAAAACACTGCTGTCGCATCTTGAAGATGGCGTGATAGACCAAAACACCATTGATTACACTAGCGAGCGTATCGCCCGCATTCGGGTATCAACCGAGGGCCAAGAGGGCTTAAACGCCTTTTTTGAGAAACGTCAGCCTAACTGGCAACAAGCACACTCAACGCCCTCCAAGCCCATGCAAAAGCCAAGTGATACCCAAGGAGCCCTTTGATGTTGACCAAGCACATGTTTACTAAGTTATTGATTGCTAACCGCGGTGAAATCGCCTGTCGCATCATCAAAACCGCCCATGCCATGGGCGTTCGCACCGTTGCCCTATATTCCGATGCCGATAAAGAAGCGCGCCATGTCGCCATGGCCGACGAATCTTTCTATTTAGGCGGCAGTGCGCCGGCAGACTCCTATTTAAAGGGCGATTTGATTATCGACATAGCCAAAAAAGCGGGCGCACAAGCGATTCACCCAGGTTATGGTTTCTTGTCTGAAAATGCCGACTTTGCCCGTAAATGTGAAGCCGCTGGCATCGCCTTTGTTGGCCCAGGCAGTGATGCTATCGATGCCATGGGCAGCAAAAGCGCCGCTAAATCTATTATGACGGCGGCAAACGTGCCCTTAGTGCCGGGTTATCACGGCGATGACCAAACCGATGCGACCTTAAAAGCGGAGGCACTGAAAATCGGCTTCCCTATGCTGATCAAAGCGGCTTATGGTGGCGGCGGTAAAGGCATGCGTATCGTCGAGAATGAAGGCGAAATCATGGAAGCCGTTAACTCGGCGCGCCGTGAAGCGGCCTCTTCTTTTGGTAACGATAAGTTATTGATGGAGCGTTATTTACGCCAGCCGCGCCACGTCGAAGTGCAAGTGTTTGCCGACACCTTTGGCAACGCGATTTATTTATCGGATCGCGATTGTTCGATTCAACGTCGCCACCAAAAAGTGGTCGAAGAAGCGCCAGCGCCAGGGTTAAGCGATGCACTGCGCGCCCAAATGGGTGAAGCAGCCGTCGCGGCAGCCAAAGCCATCGATTATGTTGGCGCGGGCACTGTGGAGTTTCTGCTCGACACAGACAATAGCTTCTATTTTATGGAGATGAACACCCGTCTGCAGGTTGAGCATCCAGTGACTGAAATGGTCACTGGCCAAGACTTAGTGAAATGGCAATTGATGGTCGCCAGCGGTCAGCCACTGCCCCTTAAGCAAGATGAAGTGCGGATCCACGGCCATTCCTTTGAAGTGCGTATTTATGCCGAAGATCCACAAAATGAGTTTTTACCCGCCAGTGGTAAGCTCAACTTTTTGCGCGAACCCGAGCAAAGCAAATACGTGCGTATCGATTCGGGCATTCGCGAAAATGATGTGATCAGTAACTTCTACGATCCTATGATTGCCAAGCTTATTGTTTGGGATGAATCGCGCCCGCGCGCCCTGCAGCGTTTAGTGCATGCCTTAGAGTCGTATCAAATTAGCGGTCTTAAGCACAACATTGAGTTTTTGGCGAACATTGCCGAACACCCAGCGTTTGCAAATGCCGACTTTAGCACTGACTTTATTGGCCGTTATGGCGACACCTTAATTGGTACAGCGTCAAGCGAAGCCGACACTGCCCTTGCCTTTGCCGCGCTGTATCAAGTGCTTGCCCGTAAAGAAGCCGCCAAAGCGCAAGCGATCAACAGCGCCGATCCTTACTCGCCTTGGGGTCAAGTCAGCGGCTTTAGACTCAACAGCTGCAGCCAGCACAATATTGCCCTACTCGATGATGCCCATGAATTGCAGCAGTTAGTGATGCTCGATTTAGGTGGCATGTATCAGCTACCGCTGCACGGACAAGATTGGTTGCTAAATGGCGAGCTGAAACAAGATTTACTGCTCGCAGAAATCAACGGCCATAAGAGTAAAGTGCCCGTTAGTGCCCAAGGTGATGACTTTACGCTGTTTTTATCCTCTGGCAGTTACCACTTTAAAGCAGTGCAAACACTCGTGGTCGAAGAGCAAGCCAGCAATGCTGACAAGTTAAAAGCGCCCATGAACGGTACGGTAGTGACCCATTTAGTCGATGTCGGCACACAAGTGAAATCGGGCCAAGGTTTGCTAGTGATGGAAGCCATGAAGATGGAATACACCATCGAAGCCCCCTTTGATGGCATAGTCACTGAGTTCTACTTTAAAGCGGGCGAGCTGGTCACCGATGGCGCAACCTTGCTTAACGTTGAGCCGTTAGAGACAGACGAGCCAACCGCGATCAAGGAAGCCTAAGATGTCGTTAGCCAATCTAAGCCAAGCAGCGAACGCCAAAGACACGGTCAGCATCTTCGAGATGGGCGCGCGCGACGGACTTCAAAACGAAGTCGCAGTGCCGACTGCAGCAAAAATCGCCTTGATTGAATCGCTGGCAGATGCAGGGCTTAAGCGCATCGAATCCGGCAGTTTTGTGTCACCCAAATGGGTGCCACAAATGGCCGATTCTGCCGATGTGCTCAAGCAAATACAGCGTCAAAGCGGCGTGGTGTATAGCGCGCTCACGCCCAACGTCAAAGGCTTTGAACTGGCACTGGATGCAAAAGCTTCCGAAGTAGCGATATTTGGCGCCGCCTCACAAAGCTTTAGTCAACGCAATATCAACTGCTCGATTGAAGAGTCGATTGAACGCTTTATCCCTTTGATGGAATTAGCAAAAGCGCACAATATTCCAGTGCGCGGCTATGTGTCCTGCGTGCTAGGTTGCCCCTACGAAGGTGAGATAGCGGTCAGTGAAGTGGCCCGTGTGTCTGAAATCCTTTACAAAATGGGCTGTTACGAAATATCGCTCGGCGACACTATTGGTGTAGGCACGCCGCAAAAAGCCCGTAGAATGCTGCAAATAGTGGCTGAGCGCGTCCCAGTCGAAAAACTGGCACTACACTTTCACGACACCTATGGCCAAGCATTAGCCAACATTTTGGCCTGTTTAGACTTAGGTGTGCGGGTGTTTGACTCCTCGGTTGCGGGTCTTGGCGGTTGCCCTTATGCCAAAGGCGCATCGGGCAATCTTGCCACCGAAGACTTAGTGTATATGCTGCACGGCATGGGATTCGAAACGGGTATCGATTTACAAAAACTCGCGTTAGCAGGGCAAGCGATCAGCACGCAGTTGAATCGCAACAACGGTTCAAAAGTGGCCACCGCCCTATTAGCAAAATAGAACAAAATAATTAACGACACCAACAACCGTTATTAAAGACGCGCGTCATTCGCAGCGCGTTTTATAAAGCATAAAAGGACATCACAATGGCAGGACTCAATAAAGTCGTCAGCAGCTATGAAGAAGCGTTAGCAGGCTTATCGAACGACATGACCATTATGGTCGGCGGCTTTGGCCTATGCGGCATTCCAGAAGGCTTAATCAATCAAATGGTTAAGATGGGCGTTAACGGTTTAACGGCGATATCAAACAACGCGGGTGTTGACGATTTCGGTCTCGGATTACTGTTAAAACATCGCCAAATCGCCACTATGATAGCCTCTTACGTGGGCGAGAATGCCACCTTTGAACAGCAAATGCTCTCTGGCGAACTGAACGTGATTTTGACTCCACAAGGCACATTAGCGGAAAAAATCCGCGCAGGCGGCGCAGGTATTCCGGCATTTTTCACCGCTACAGGCTACGGCACGCCAGTCGCTGATGGTAAAGAAACCCGCGAAATCAAAGGTCGCCATTACGTGTTAGAAGAGTCGCTGACCGCAGATTTTGCCTTAGTGCGTGCATGGAAAGCCGATACCATGGGTAATTTGGTATTCCGTAAAACCGCCGCCAACTTTAACCCTATGATGGCGACCGCAGGCAAAATCACTGTGGTTGAAGCCGAGTTTATTGTTGAGCCGGGCGAGCTAGATCCAGATCATATCCACACGCCGGGCATCTATGTTGACCGCGTTATTCAAGGCAAGTTCGAGAAACGTATCGAGCAGCGCACGGTAAAAACCGCGAAATAAAAGGCGCTGGCAAAACCTTGAAACACAGTTAACGCAATTGGCACTTAGCTCCCTAAAGTAAAAACTAAGGGTAAAAACCTAAGAGTAAAGACCAAAGCGTCAAAGCCAAATAGAAAGGATAGATATCATGGCATTATCAAGAGAACAACTGGCTCAACGCGTCGCCAAAGAATTAAAAGATGGCTACTACGTCAACCTCGGCATTGGCATTCCAACACTGGTGGCCAACTACATTCCCGAAGGAATGGAAGTCATGTTGCAATCGGAAAACGGCCTACTCGGCATGGGTGAATTCCCGACCGAAGACACCATCGACCCGGATTTAATCAACGCGGGTAAACAAACCGTTACCGCAGTCAAAGGCGCGTCGTTTTTTTCTTCAGCCGAGAGCTTTGCCATGATCCGTGGCGGCCATGTGGATTTAACCGTACTCGGCGCCTTTGAAGTCGATGTCAATGGCTCTATCGCCTCATGGATGATCCCCGGCAAACTCATCAAAGGCATGGGCGGCGCGATGGATTTAGTCGCGGGCGCCGAAAACATTATCGTGACTATGATGCACGCCGATAAATACGGTAATTCTAAGCTACTGCCAGTATGCGAATTGCCGCTGACTGGTTACGGCTGCATTAAACGTGTCGTCACAGATTTAGCCTTTATCGAAATCAAAGATGGCGCATTCCATTTACTCGAGCGCGCACCAGGTGTCAGCGTCGAAGAAATCGTCAGCAAAACTGCTGGCAAGTTAATCGTGCCAGAGCATGTACCAGAAATGGTGTTTTAAGCGTTCAGTTTAGCTTTGCTTCTTAACATCACTGCTCAAGTTTTATATATTAAAGCTCAGAAGATAATTCTGAGCTTTTTGTTTATCTAGCAATTAGTTAACGCTGCGACTTGAGAGCTAATCCTAGTCAATTGCACAACTCATTCATTAGATATGAATTACCTGATTAACTCATTAGAGTTGAGCAAATGACCTCTTGAAAAAGCGATAATACGCGCCAAATTGTAGGCTATAGCTCATTGCAGTTCGTGATAAGGATGCGGAACGAATACCTTAAGTCCTATAAAACACTAACTAATTGTATATATTAAACAATGCCAAAATAACACCTAAAAACTATCCGCACAAAGCCAGAGGAAAGCTTATGTACCAGATTGCGATTGTTATATTTGATGAATTTACCGATATCGATTTCTTCTTAATGCGCGATATTCTCGGCCGTACAAAAACCGATTGGACAGTAAAAGTACTCGGGACCAAACCTAGCCACATATCAAGCTTGGGGATGACGGTTGCAACCGATGGTCATGTGGCCGAAGTCGCTGATGCCGACGTGGTATTATTCAGCAGTGGTTACAAAGGCGTACCTGCGGCACTTGCTGATACTGAGTTTATGTCCGCCCTTAAATTAGATCCCACACGACAATTGCTTGGCAGTATCTGCTGCGCGGGGTCATTCTTCTTTGCCAAATTAGGGCTACTCGACAATCTCTCGGCAACGACTCACCCCGATGCAAAACCTGCCCTAGTTGCCATGGGCGTCGATGTAGAAGACTGCGCCCTCGTGATTAATGGCAATATTACCACTGCGGGCGGCTGCCTTTCCTCACTCTATTTAACGGGTTGGGTTGCGGAGCGTTTATTCGACAGTGCGAAACGCCGCGAAATTCACAGGCAGCTTATTCCTGCCGGGCAAACAGATATTTTTGAAGCATTAATCCAATCCTCCATCTCCGCGGCCATTCGTTAAAAGTGATGTAGATACTCTCGATGAATGAAAAATATCCCATGATAAAACTTAAAAATCTTCTCGAGGCTATAAAAGCCGAGCATCAAATAACCACCCAGAATGAGCTTGTGGCCTTGCTATCGCAAAATGAATTACTCATTCAGCAAATCCAAGCTGCTGATGCGCAGTATTGGGTCAATTTTGCTAAGAATACCTTCGATGGTTGGTATTGCATTCGAACACCTATGCTCAGTACCTTTCATGTTTATTACCAAGAACGTGGACAAAACTGCTGGGGAGAAGATGTTTTTACCGAGCAAAGTGCAGCCATAGCAGCGGTTATTTTTATGTCTGGCATTTGGGAGCAAGCCCCTTAGCACTAAGCAAATAAAAGCCTGCTCACTCATCCTATATCTTCACCTTCACAAATGGCGATATGTAACGAATCATTACGCGACTTTCAATATCGAAATCATCCTGTTAGGGTGAGTGCATAATAACAGACACATTTTTAGCGCTCTGTTTAACTCTCTCATTGCCCAAAGGAGCGGTATCTATGGACTGGCTTATTATTGCACTCGCTGGCTTTTTAGGCGGCATGCTCAATGCGGTTGCCGGTGGTGGCAGTTTTATTACCCTTTTAGCGTTAGTGTTTGTCGGGGTTCCACCGATTGCGGCGAATGCCACAGGGACAGCCGCGCTGCTGCCTGGTTATATCGCCAGCGCATGGCGCTTTAGAAAGGATATCGAATATCCGGCGAGTCTTAGCCTTAAGAATCTGATCTTAATTGCTTTAATTGGCGGGAGTATTGGCGCGGGTATTTTGCTGACCACAAGCGAGCAAGTCTTCGCAAAGCTGATCCCTTGGCTGATTCTACTGGCCAGCGCGGCCTTTATTGTTGGCCCTTGGTTACTCAAACGAAGAATCGCTGAGCAAGGCGAAAACACCTCTACGCCAATGTTAAGTCCGATAACGGCACTGATAATGCTGTCGGCTGTGTGTATCTATGGCGGTTATTTTAATGGTGGCTTAGGCATCATACTACTCGCAAGCTTTGGCCTGATGGGGCAAACTAATCTACATGGGATGAACGGACTTAAAAATCTGATTTCAGCCCTGCTCACCGCCATCGCAGTTGTGGTTTATGCCGCGGGCAATGTTATTGATGGGCAATATCTGTTGCTGCTTGCCGTTATGGCGATTGTCGGTGGTTATGTGGGGGCGGCGCTGGCCTACCGTATTTCACAGTCCTTGCTACGCGGCTTTATTGTGATCGTCGGTTTAGCAATGGCCTTAGGCTTTTTCATGCGCTAGTTTTTAATGCGTTAGTTTTCATACGTTAGGCTTTTGATTTGTGAAGCTTAAACTCATAAAAGCTGGACAGACGAATTTTCGATACAAGGTCTCGCCGATAAATTGCCCTTATATGACTGACTTGTTACTCTGATCCATCCTATAGGAGAACACTGTGATTAAGGATAGCGATGAAACTGATGACCTTGAAGCTGAGGACCTTAAGACTGAGTAAATTAATGCCAAAGACCTTGAAGCTAAGCACCTTAAATCTTGCCCTGTGTCTTATTGCATGCTCACCGGCTATTTACACCGAAACCGCTAGCGCAGCGACCATTAGCGTCAAAACGGAAACGGGTAATATTCAGGTAAAAACCATAGCCCAAGGGTTAGAGAATGTCTGGGGTATGGCATTCTTACCCGACGGCAGTATGCTCGTGACTGAACGCGCCGGCAGAATGCGCATTGTCAGCACCGCAGGCAAAGTGGGTGAACCCTTAACGGGTTTACCGCCTATGTATGCCAAAGGTCAAGGTGGTTTACTTGATGTCGTGCTTGCGCCCGATTTTGCAAGCAGCAAAAAAATCTATTTCAGTTATTCAGAACCCGCTGAAGGTGATGTAAGCGAGCTCAATAGCACAGCGGTCAGTTTTGCCACGCTCAATGGTAACAAGCTTGAAAATCTCACCCGCATTTTTAGTCAACAACCCAAAATCAACAGCGGCCACCATTTTGGATCTCGTTTAGTGTGGGCGCCTGATGGCACACTGTTTATCACACTCGGCGATCGCTATAGCGAAAAAGATAGCGCACAAACATTAGACAATCATTTAGGCAAAGTTGTGCGGATTAATGCCGATGGTTCAGTGCCTAAGGATAACCCCTTCGTCAATACGGTTGGCGCCTTACCCGAGATCTGGTCTATTGGTCATCGCAATATGCAGGGCGCGGCGATTAATCCCGTCAGAAAAGTATTGTGGACGGGCGAGCATGGCCCCCAGGGCGGCGATGAACTCAATATCGACCAAGCGGCTAAAAACTATGGCTGGCCAGTGATTACCTATGGTGAGAATTATGGCGGCGGCAAAATCGGCGAAGGCACCCATAAGGCGGGAATGGAGCAACCCGTCTACAAATGGGTTCCCTCGATTGCCACGGCGGGCTTTATGTTTTACACAGGTGATAAATTTCCACAGTGGCAAAATAATCTGTTACTCGCCAGCCTAAAGGGAAAAACACTGGTGCGTTTAGTGCTTGATGGCGACAAGATAATTAAAGAAGAGCGGCTGCTGAAAACTGAATTAGGGCAAAGATTGCGTTCAGTAGTACAAGGGCCAGATGGACTGATTTATCTCGTAACCGATGAAGCTAAATCAAAAATTTACCAGTTATCGCCGAAGCAATCTTAATCGCTGCACTTTTATCACAGTGCTTTAACTAAACCATGTTAACCACAGCAATAAACTCAATCGATAGATAATTTAAGCCTTAAAACGACAAAGAGTGTTCATCAGGAACACTCTTTGTCGTTGGCGTGGCACTTATTAATTCATGCCTTTATTCGTTCACCACACACATGCCCTGCTCGGTTTGTACATAGGGAGCTAAAATAGGCATCATGCCCTTCATCACCTGCAATGGCAGCGCCGAAGTAAAACTAAAATCATCAGATTTACTGCCTGGCACGAAGGCGGTCAAAGTACCGAAGTATTTGTCACCTAGATAAAACACGAATGTCGCGGTGCGGTTCATCGCCGTAGTCGCCACTTTTTTACCTTGCTGCATCTGAGTCACAATACGGTTATCACCGGTGCCGGTTTTCCCGCCTATAGCTAACATGCCACCTTTTTCATCGGTAAAAATGCCCTTTAAACGACGTGCGGTGCCGTTTTGCACTACGTTCGCCAGCGCTGCTTTTAAGGCTTGTGCTACTTCATGGCGCATTACCCGCTCACCTTGGGTGTTCTGATTCTGCAATCTCACTTCATAGGGCGTATCTGCGGCGAAATGCAGCTGATTGATACGCACTGTGGGCAAACGATAGCCGTCGTTTTGAATAATGCCCATCAGCTCGGCTAAGGCTGCGGGTCGGTCACCCGAGCTACCCAGTGCTGAGCCTAAGGATGGCACCATAGAATCAAAGGGATAACCTAAACGCGCCCAACGTTGATGTATGTCAAGGAAGGCTTCAACTTCAAGCATCACTTGCACTCGTACGTCACGGGCGTTTTTATGCCGCGTCCTAAACAACCAACGGTAAACCTCTTGACGTTGTGCTTCACTCGCCTGCTTAACATCGTTCAAGTTGGCATCAGGATTATGATTAAGGTAATCCAGCACCCACAATTCCAAGGGATGCACCCGTGCGATATAGCCTTGATCTGGCAAATTATATTTATCCGGACCGTACTTGTTATATAAGCTCTTAATACGACCATCGGTATAGCTTACCTGTGGCAGTCTTTGCTTCAAGAAAGCCTTAAATGCCGCCATAGGTTCATCGGGCAGTAAATAGCGATACGCCGCCGTCAACTGCTGCTCCGACTGGGACAAACCGTCAAAAAACATGTCGAAACGCTCATTCGCAGCCACTTTTTTGTACTTGCGATAAAACTTAGTAACGAAGGTATTACCTTCTCTATCAGCAAATACCCGCAGATATTCGTCACGGCGCGGATCTTTATCATTACGCAGCAACTGGGCCATATTGCCCTCGTTTTGCATACTACTGCTGTAATTCACGATATCGCGCATGAGACGCACAAACGGCAAGTTAACCGAATCCTGCAGGGCTTGGTAAAGTGTTGGCGTTTTTAAATCTTCTGTTTTTTTAAAGTTATTAAACACATGCAACCCACCACCGGTAAAAAATTGTTCACTGGTTGAGGCCGAATATTCTCGCTGTAACGCCGCATCTAACATGCGGTCTATACGTCTGTCGGGATTCAAAATCAAGTAATCAATCGCCCAACGGGTTAAATGATCCCTAGGTTCGATAATGATGGATTCCAATTCAATCCCATGTTTCTTGGAATACTTGTCGTGGATCTCGGCAATGATTTCTAAGTAGGTCGCCATCACCCGCAATTTAGCGGTTGAGCCCAATTCCAACTTGCTGCCCTCGTTAATATCAAAAGGCTGATCAGTACTATCCGTCTGCACTCTAACTCGGTTGGCGGTATCAGTGCGCTCATAAAGCGTAAAGCTATACAGCACGTTTTGCAGTTGGCTTGGGTCGAGTAACCGTTCGCCAAGCAGACCCACTTGCTCCGCGGTAGGCACTTGCGCCAGACTGCGTAAGTAGTGACTGACTTTCTGCTGTAAGTCACTGTGTAAGCTACTATTGACCGTCAAATCGAGCCTGTCTAAATCATACAGCCCCACATTTAACATGCCTGCGGTGCGAATGCGAACTGTGTTCACGCCCTTATCTGCGCCAGATTGGGTATTACGCTGCGGCTTGGCGACCTTAAACTGCAATTTCTGCGCGAGTGCAGCATCACGTAGACCACGATCAATCAAATAATACTGGCCGAGTAAACGGATATGGCTATCGACTAAGTTTTCAAGATCTTCATGACCTTGTAATAGATAGTAGGACGGACGACGTTGGGCGATCATCAAGGCAACCACTTGTCGGAATACTTGTCCGCGCTTGGTGGCATTACCTTTGATCTGCGGCGATGCTAACAGCTTGTTTGCAGTATCGAAATCGGTACCAAACCACGCCCACAATCCATCACCAATACCATGAACTTCACCATGATTTGGCGCCGAAGATAATGGCACGGTATTCAGATAATCTTGAACGATGCGCTTACGAGCAGGTTCAGTGTTTTCACCTTGTTGGTACACGCGCACACTGGCCGAGCCAATTTGCAGTAACTTATCTTTAATACTCAAGGTTAAACCTTGGGAAGAATGGCGGAATTTCTCAATCTGAGTCGCGAGTGTACTGCCACCTGCGGTAGAGACATTCATACCAACCATTTCAGCAATTTGACTCATACCTGCCACCACAAAGCGTGGCCAGTCGATCACAGGATTGAGTTTCTCTTCCGTCGTCCATAACTCGCGGTTTTCAATAAACAGTAAAGTATTAACGATTTCATTGGGGATCTTATCGTCGTCCTGATAAACCCGTTTAGGATAGGCAAATTCGTATAAATCGGTATTGCGGCAATCGAGCAGCGTCAATCCAGATTGGGCCTTTTCATGGTAAGGCGGAAAAAATCCAAGTTGAGCGTATTCCTGCAACGCTGGCGAAAACGCCACTTGTTGCGTTACCTGAAAATTCCGTTGCAATAACCTATCAATATACTGAGGTAACTTACTGTAGCCATGGCGCTCATCAAAAGGACCATAACTAGGATAAATAACCGCTTGGCTCGGTGAGCTTTCTAATTCATAGGTGAGCGT
The DNA here is from genome assembly GCF_025654245.1 of Shewanella sp. SM29. Taxonomy (NCBI): domain Bacteria; kingdom Pseudomonadati; phylum Pseudomonadota; class Gammaproteobacteria; order Alteromonadales; family Shewanellaceae; genus Shewanella; species Shewanella sp. SM29. The sequence continues at coordinate 187,664 of NZ_JAKKRN010000005.1, read as the reverse complement.
CTTAGCATATTGATTGATGAATTTTGCTTGATAAAACGAAGTTTTAACCTCAAGTCCAATCAGCAATGCAGCGCAGCAAATCAGAATGAAAAATAAGAACCAGACCCTGCCCTTTGATCTGGCTTTACGCGGCGGCTTAACCTTAGCTTTAGGCTCAGGTTGTGGTGGACGAGGACGATAATTTTCGAACTTCATCTCTGATGTGGAATTAGGCAAAACAGCTCCAAAAAAACACTAAAATATTCATCTTTCATGCAACTCAGCAAATCCGTTGCCACTCAGTAAAGCAAGATATCAAACTCATCTAGCCATTATCCGGCTCTATTAATTAGTCTTAGTACCCATTATGTTCCACACTTTATCAAACCTAACTTCACTGTAAAGAAGGGTGCCTGTTACCCACAACGGCCACTAATCAATACTCATGTTAAGCTGATAGTACATTTTGCCAAATATTAATTTGTTGATATCAAGGTATTTTCAGCGATTAAGGCAATAGACAGTATGACTTAAAAACAAAACGAACTAATTTAAGTCGCACAAAAAGAATGAGTCGCTCAATAATTACACTATTAACGAAGCCTCATCCCACATATTCATGCGCATCCCAGATAAATTCACGAAAATGTTTGCGACAGACAGACTCGTAACTTTCATTACCACCAATCGCCACTTGCTCACCCTCGCGCATCACCTTGCCTTCACCATCAAGACGCACCACCATGTTAGCCTTACGTCCACAATGGCAAATAGTCTTCAACTCAACTAATTTATCGGCCCAAGCTAATAAATAATGACTGCCGCTAAAAAGTTCGCCTTGAAAGTCCGTTCTTAGGCCATAGCAGAGTACAGGAATATCAATATTATCGACCACATGCGTCAGCTGCTTAACCTGTTCTTTACTCAAAAACTGACACTCATCCACCAGCACACAGCTTAATGGCGTGGCTTGATGCACATCGCTAATCATTTGAGTCAAATCATCTTGGCTACTAAATACCTGTGCTTCGGTTTCAATGCCAATACGTGAGGCCACTTTACCTTTGCCATATCTGTCGTCTATGGAGGCTGTCATGACCAAAGTATTCATACCGCGTTCACGGTAGTTATAGGATGACTGTAATAGGGAAGTGGATTTACCCGCGTTCATTGCCGAATAATAAAAATACAATTGAGCCAAGACTTATACCCTTTAAAAACGTTATCGCTTACGCGTCTGCTACCAGAGCCAAATTGAGCGCTAGTCTAACATTGCGCTTCACATCAGAACACTAGCAGCCGCTAAGCTTTTATCATGAAATTCTGCAATGACACCAACTTATCAATCATTTTAATCCCCAATCGCCTCCTGAAGTATTTCTAGTCCACTTCATTTAATACTCTTCCCTGCAAAAAACATAAAAAACGCCCCGATGCCGTTCAATTGTTAATGAAAGCTTAACTGAAACTTAAATGTTGTTTCGTAAGGAAAAATTAGTAAAAGTTAAATTTAAAAAGTGCGATCTACCTCCAAAGTAATAGGTATAAATGGGCTTGCGCTCAAAAAATAAACATAGCGTTAACAGTAATATTTCATTCGAGACAAAACGTGCTCAATTAAAAAAAGAAAAGTATTCGATAGCTTGCAAATTGAGACCAACGGTCAAAGCACTAATCTACCCTGCAAACTTTAGTGCTCCACTCCGTCCTTTATTCGCATATTGGATCAAATGGAGATTATGATGAGAATTTTCACCTCTAGAAAACTGGCATATTTAGTTGCCTTAGCACTAACTGGCGCCCTTGTTGGCTGTGGCGATGATGGTAAAGATGGTGTGGATGGAGCACCAGGAACGCCCGGTATCCCTGGAACACCTGGTGAACCTGGAACACCCGGTGAGCCTGGAACACCGCCCCCTGTCACCAGTTCTACTATGACTAACGTCAAAGTGATCAACTATAGCTTTGGCGAAGGCAGTATCACTTACGAATTTGAAATTACAGATGAAAACAATAACCTAATCAACGGACTGTTAAATGCTCAAGCCAAAGTGGCGGCACTAACAGATAAAGGCTTCATCACTAACCGCACCGAAGCTGATAAAAATGGTGTTGCAGATAACGTCCATATTGGCGGTGAAGCAACTCAAGCAACCGTCGGCGCTGAATTGACCGCTTTAGCTGATGGTCATTACCAATTTAAAGTACCAATGAAAGGGGTTAATCCAAGCACTGAAGGTATCGTTTGGTTACGTGTCGGTGGTAATAATGGTATTGCGACCTCTAAACCTCTGGTCGTTAACAAACCTGAAGGCACCCATTCAACCACAACTGATAGTTGTTACTCTTGCCATATCGACTATTCAACAAGCCCTCGTCGTCATGCAAGCTATGTCGCTACCGGCATGGACAGCGAAGTCACCTTCGTGGAAGGCTGTTTAGTGTGTCACGGCTCAGTTAGCCGCGCAGTTGTCAATGCTGAAGGTTTCTCTACGGGTGGCTATGCGACAAACACCCTATCTAAAATTGGTCATATCAATCACCAAGATTTTACTAAGGACTTTTCAGTACAAAACTGTACATCTTGTCACGTTGAAGCACCTAAAAACATCAACGTAGCCGGACCAGGTTGTATTGATTGCCATGACAGTGGTGGCGTACCAGGGGCTATTATCCCAAGTAATGGTGCGGATCTGCGCATTATGCACGAAAGCAAAGCGGGTATAACCGAACGCCAAGCGATTCGCGCTAAGTATAAATTGAGTCTATCAACACCTGTTAAAGTAGATGATATTTCTACCAAGACAGACCACTATGCGCCGACAGGTGCTGCGGCAGCAGTAACCGCCCCAGGCTGGTGTACAACGCTGACAGTAAAAGACACCGATGGTAACGTCTTTAGCATTAAAGACAACTTTAACTATTCTAGCCCGCTAGTATATGACGCTAAGAAACCCGTAGTTTATGCGGGCGCTTATTTACATTCCTATGAAAATGGCAGCTTAGTGGGTCGCCCAGGTAACCGTACTAACTACTACTATGGTTACAACACTGACGGCACTAAAAATATCTGTCATTTACTGACGGATATCAGCGCAGTGAATGCTAACTATGTTTATTCTGCCCGCGTGACATTCAGTACCGCTGGTTGGATGGAATATGATGGCAATCAACGTTACCAAAGTAATGGTAGCCTAAGAGCGACAGGTTATGATGGTTCTATGGGTATATCCTTTACGGCTTACTCAGATGTCGTTAACCCTGTCACCACTCAAAAGGTCTCTGGCTTCGAACGTCGTGAGATAGCGAGTACTAACAGCTGTACTACTTGTCACAACGATGCCACTGCGTTCCACAAAAATGGTGCCTTCGATGAAGGTGGTAATGCTTGTATCGCCTGTCATGACAACGGCATGGCACGTACATCAGCAGCCTTAGGCGCTGGTTTTGGTCCTATGGTACACAGCTGGCACTGGGGTAATGGCGCTAAAGTCGGTGAAGTTAAAGCTGATGGAACTCAAGCGCAAACCGCAAACGGTGCAGGCGCAATTGAAGCCTCTACTAGCTGTGTTGCCTGTCACGAAAAAGCGATTGATTTAGGCAAAGTGCCCAATCAATACATTCTTGAGCCAGGTAACAAAATGACCAGTCCTGTCACCGCTAACTGTTATGCCTGCCACACTAGCGATTCTGCTAAGGCGCATATGGCAAGCAACGGTGGTGAAATCAGCGTACTAAGTGTGGCTGATTGGTTTAAACAACCGACCTCTGAATCCTGTGCAGTATGTCATGACACAGGTAGAAGTTCTGGTATTGATAAATACCACAAGTTTACTCGCTAATTAATCATCTCATCATCGCGTGATTAAGAAGTAAGTAAAAAGCGGTACCTATTTTCCCTGCAAGGAAATAGCCAAAGGAGTCTCGCTAATGCGAGGCTCCTTTTTTACTTAGACATTACCCGATAACAAGCCATTTTCAGTCCTATTTAAGTTACTAACGTTACAGTCCTAAAAAAACAACAATTCAAAGGAAGTCACTCAATTATGCATAAAAGTTTTATTGCCATCGCCATCGGCGCCACTCTCACCGCCGGATTCATGGCAGGTTGCAGCAGCACAGAAACTAAAGCACCTAACGTTATCTCGGTACAAACCCAAAACCCGCTGTTCCAAGCCAGTAACCTGCAATATCAAGCCCCTGATTTTAGCCTCATCAAGAATGAGCACTTCGCGCCAGCCCTAGAGCAAGGCATGGCAGAGCAGTACCAAGAAATTCTCGCAATAGCCAATAATCCGGCAGCAGCAACCTTCGATAATACGATTGTGGCTATGGAGAAAAGCGGCGCCCTACTCAACCGTGCATCAAGCGTGTTTTATAATTTAGCAGGGTCAAACAGCAATCCAGAACTGCGTAAAATCCAAGGCGAAATGGCGCCCAAAATGGCGGCCCACTCAGATAATATCAACTTAAACCCAGCGCTATTTGCCCGTATCGAAGCCATCTATAACGACCGCACTAACTTAGGGTTAACCCCAGAAGCCGTACGTTTGGTTGAGGTATATCACCAACGCTTTATCATGGCTGGCGCTAAACTTACCGATGAACAAAAAGTTAAAATCCGCGCGTTAAATGAAGAACAATCAACACTAACGAATGAGTTCTCTCAGCGTTTATTACGCTTAACCAAAGAAATCGCCGTTGTGGTGGATTCAAAAAGTGAACTTGCTGGATTAACCGACGGTGAAATCACTTCAGCCGCGAACGATGCCAAGGCGGCAGGTCACGATGGCAAGTATCTGATTAACATCACCAACACCACTCGCCAACCTGTGTTGGCATCACTGGAAAACCGTGAGCTACGCCAGCGTATTTGGGAAGCCTCAGCGAACCGTGGCTTAACTGGTGAAAACGAAACTGCGTCACTCGTATCTCGTTTAGCGAAACTCAGAGCCGAGCGCGCAACACTATTAGGCTATGAAAACTGGGCAAGTTATCGATTAGCACCGCAAATGGCCAAAACACCCGAAGCGGTTTACAGCATGTTTGGCTCAATGGTGCCTGCGGTAGTTGCTAACACAGAGAAAGAAGCGGCCGACATTCAAGCCATGATCACTAAAACCGGTGGGCAATTTGAACTGGCACCGTGGGACTGGGAGTTTTACGCAGAAAAAGTCCGCCAAGAAAAATACGCTCTCGATGCCAATAGCATTCGCCCATACTTCGAATTTAACCGCGTGCTCGAAGACGGCGTATTCTACACACTCAAAGAACTCTATGGCGTCACCTTAAAACCACGCCCAGATTTACCGGTTTACCATCCCGATGTGAAAGCCTACGAAATGTTTGATGCCGATGGCTCAAGCATGGCCATTTTCTACGCCGACTATTTTGCCCGTGAAGGTAAACGTGGTGGCGCTTGGATGAGTTCGTTCGTCGGTCAATCCTTCCTCGAAGGCACTAAACCTGTGGTCGTCAACGTGATGAACATAAAGAAAGCGCCCGAAGGTCAACCCACATTCGTCAGCTATAACGAAGTCACCACTATGTTCCATGAAATGGGTCACGGCACCCACGGCATGTTCTCTAAAGTGACTTATCCAAGTCTGGCGGGCACCTCGGTTTCACGCGACTTTGTCGAATTCCCATCGACGTTTGAAGAAGATTGGGCAGCCCATCCAAAAGTGTTAGCGAACTACGCGAAACACTACGAAACGGGCAAACCCATTCCTGATGAACTGCTGCAAAAACTGCTGAAATCTGGCAGTTTCAACCAAGGCTTTGACACACTGGAATACATGGCCGCTGCATTAGTAGACATGGAATGGCATTCATTAAGCCCAGATACCCCGCTGCAAGATGTACCAACCTTTGAAGCCAATGCTTTGAAAAAGCACGGCTTAAACATTAGTGCCGTACCTCCGCGTTATAAGTCGACCTATTTTGCCCACGCCTTCCCCGGCGGTTACTCGGCAAGTTATTACGCTTATATGTGGAGTGAGATTTTAGCGGCGGATGCGTTTGCCTATGTACAAACCCAAGGCGGGCTCAATCGTGAAATCGGCATGAAGTACCGCAAAACGATCCGTGAAGTGGGTAATAGCATAGCGCCAATGGACGCCTACAAAAACTTCCGCGGACAAGAACCCACCACAGAAGGCTTACTTAAACGCCGCGGTCTAGATCAAGCACGCTAAGCTAAGAGTTGATAGCCTTAATGCGATAGGCTATAGATAAAGACAAACTCAGCCTTAACCAAAAAAATCAGCCAGCATAATGCTGGCTGATTTATTTTGACTTATTTGTCGTGAACGTTTGCAGTGAAAGGTTTCAATTAACGTCTAGCTAATTGCGCCTTTAGATTTGATTTTAAGTACGATAATACTGATCACAAATGCCACACTACAAGCCACTAAACCAGCGACAACAGACTCGGTAAATCCAAGTGCCACATAACCCACTAAGCTAATAAACGCCGCAATGAGTGCATAAGGTAGCTGAGTCACCACATGGTCGATGTGGTGGCAACTGGCGCCCGTAGACGACAAGATAGTCGTGTCGGAAATCGGCGAGCAATGATCGCCAAATACAGCACCCGCCAGCACAGAGGCAAGCATAGGCAACATCATGCCAGTGTGACTTCCCATCGCCATATCAGCAGCAATCGGCAACATGATCCCGAACGTACCCCAGCTAGTACCAGTTGAGAACGCGGTAATACCTGCTAGCACAAACATTAAGGCGGGTAAAAACGCGAACGGAATATTTCCTGTTGCTAAACTCGCCATAAACTTACCGGTTTCGAGTTGACCAATCACACCTGCGATTGTCCAAGCAAATAACAGGATGTAAATCGCCGGCAGCATAGAGCGAGCGCCCTGCACTATACCTTTGACTATCATCAATTTCTCAACGCCTTGCACTAAATTCAATATCAGCGAAACCGCTAGACCAATTAATGCACCAAAGAAAAGTGATGAACTGACATCGGTTTTCTCAAAAGCAGAAATAATATTAAATTCAATCCCTTCCGCCGCGAGTACTTGAGCGCCACTGTTAATCATAAAATAGAGGGTTGCAAATACCAACACGGTAATCGGCAGAAATAGACCTAAAATCTTACCGGTTTCGGCTTCAGGTAAATCCGCGTTAGCCCCAGGCGGTAATCCTTTAGACTCATCGTATAAATTACCACGTTGGGCATTGAGCTCATGCTCACGCATTGGCCCAACATCTAATCCCATAAAGACAACAAAAAGTAATAATAACAAGGAGAAGATTGCGTAAAAGTTCATTGGGATCATTTGAATAAAAATACTCAAATGACCCGTATCAGCAAAACCATGGGCAGTTAATATCCCGCCAATGAGTGCGATAATATAAGCGCCCCAGCTCGAAACTGGAGAAATAACGCACACAGGCGCCGCAGTAGAATCTAATAAATAAGCTAACTTAGCGCGGGAAACATAATAACGATCGGTAACAGGTCGAGCGACCGAACCAACAACTAAACTATTGAAATAATCATCAATAAAAACTACGCAACCTAAAAACATGGTCAATAGTTTAGCGTCACGTTTATTACGTATATGTAAACGAGCCCAATCGGCAAAAGCCCGCGCGCTGCCACTTACGGTAATTAACGCAGTAATCATTCCCAGTACAATTAAGAAACCGAGAATATATAAGTTCCACGAATTTAGACCTTTATCAGTCCAAAAAAGCCCTTTAACGCCATTAAATACAAACTCACCCGTTGCTAAAGGTGAAAATTGATTGAGCAATAAAGCACCAATTAAAATACCTAACCCCAAAGAAAGCAGTACACGGCGAGTCAAGATCGCCAACACGATAGCCACCGCAGGCGGCAACAAGGAAAGTGCCGAATCGGCATAATTCATAACAGTCATTGATTATTATCTTCGTTAAATACGAATGGAGGGCGACTGAACTGGTGGGAAAAGGCAATAGATACCCAAGGTCACCTGTCCTATCAGTAGCGCTCCATAGTAACTATTCCCAATATCCATATCGGAAAATACTATGGCAGTGCTGCACCTATTAGGTACAACCCCAGCAGTTGATCGTGATAAATCGAACCACTTCGGCACCAAATCCTTTCGCAATCGATCAACGGAATCACCCTACTGATCACTACTAATATTTGGCGCGCCTCTACTTCTAAGAACGCCCTTGCACGGGCGTGAGGCACATAAAAACATAAGCGGCTTAGCAGATGCTACCGCAAAGCCACTTAATGTGACCTAGATCACAGATAAAATCAACTGAGACTTGTAATCAGCTCAGGAACCGCCTCAAACAGATCAGCAACGAGTCCATAATCGGCAACTTGAAAAATCGGCGCTTCAGGATCTTTGTTGATTGCAACGATGACTTTAGCGTCTTTCATGCCGGCTAAATGTTGAATCGCGCCAGAAATACCGACGGCAATATACAAGTTTGGCGCAACGATTTTACCAGTTTGACCCACTTGTAAATCGTTAGGCACAAAACCTGCGTCAACTGCAGCGCGTGATGCGCCAACTGCTGCACCGAGCTTGTCAGCAAGTTGCTCTAACATGCCGAAGTTTTCACCACTGCCCATGCCTCGGCCACCAGATACAATAATGCCAGCATTGCCTAACTCTGGACGGGCAGATACAGTCAAGGATTGAGAAACAAACTGAGTTCTCGCTTCAAACACTTTATCGAGTGTCGTCACAGCCGCACTGTTACCTTCTGGCGCAGCGTCAAACGCACTGGCGCGCACTGTCATCACTTTAATAGCATCATGGCTTTGCACTGTCGCTAAGGCATTACCCGCATACACAGGGCGCACAAAGGTATCGGCATTGACGACGGTAATAACTTCTGAGATTTGCGCGACATCTAATAATGCCGCCACGCGCGGAAGCGTGTCCTTACCTAAACTTGAAGCCGAGGCCAGAATGTGACCATAGTTTGGCGCTAAGTCCACCAGCAATTTGGCAAAATTTTCCGCTAAATGCGCTTCATACACGCTGGCATCGGCAACGAGTACTTGGCTAACGCCTTGTAGTGCCTGTGCCGCTTGGACAACCGCGCCACATTGGTGACCCGCAACTAAGACATGTACTTCATCGCCTATGGCACGGGCGGCGGTAACAATTTTTGCCGTATCGAGTTTCAGTGCAGCATTATCATGTTCAGCTAATACTAAAATGGCCATTTAGATCACCTTCGCTTCATTTTTTAACTTTTCAACTAGCTCAGCTACCGACGCTACCATGATGCCCGCTTTACGTTCAGCTGGCGGAGTGACCTTCACAATCGTTTGGTGACTCTTTAACGTCACGCCTAAGTCTGCCACAGTAAATACTTCTAATGGCTTACGCTTGGCTTTCATTATGTTAGGCAGTGAAGCGTAACGGGGTTCGTTCAAACGTAGATCGGCGGTCACAACAGCAGGTAAAGGCAGTTTAAGAGTTTGCATGCCGCCGTCAATTTCACGGGTGACTTGTAATGTAATCGCTTCTAATTTGATTTCTGAAGCAAAGGTCGCCTGTGGCATATCCATTAACGCGGCAAACATTTGACCAGTTTGGTTATTATCACCATCGATGGATTGCTTACCAAAAATCACCAGATCTGCTTGTTCTTTGTCTTGTACCGCTTTGAGCAATTTGGCGATAGACACTGGCACGAGCTCTTCTTCAGTATCGATATGAATTGCACGATCTGCGCCTAATGCAAGCGCGGTACGCAGTTGTTCTTGCACGGCTTTATTACCAATACTGACAACAACCACTTCAGTAGCGCTACCCGCTTCTTTTAAACGAACCGCTTCTTCTACTGCGATTTCACAAAAAGGGTTCAACGCCATTTTTAGGTTTGCAGTGTCAACACTTGTATTGTCAGCTTTGACCCTGACCTTCACATTGGCATCAACAACGCGCTTAACGGGCACCAATACTTTCATAGGGTTTCCTTCCTACACTTTCATGTACATGGACAAAACATTGGTTAATACCAATGCAGGATAGAGCAACTTTACGTCCTGTTAACGTTAACGTCAACCAAAGTCAAACGCCTGTTTGTATTTTTTAATCCACTACAACGGCCACTTTTTTGGACACTTATTTGAGGGAATAAGAAAAGTTCAAAAAATAAATAATATTTAATTTCCTTAAAACGCATAATTTTATTTGATTCGAGCTATATTAGTTTCTATCATTTAGGTGTTGTTCACCATTATCCTGTATTAAAAATAGAGTGGGACGAAAATAGATATGAGCGAATTTTTAGAGATATTAACTCACGGCCGTCGTTTTAAAGCTGCAGTAAAAGAACTTAGCGTTGAAGAGTTACGTGATTTAGCCGACAAATTAGATAAAATTTTAGTAGAACGCGAGTCTATGGCTGAGGAAGAAGAACAAGCCATGGCAGCTCGTAATGCTAAGATTGAAGAAATCCGTCAACAAATGGAAGCCGTTGGTTTATCAATTGATGACTTAGGTGGCGTAGCTGTTAAAGCTGCTGCGAAGAAACGCGCTCCTCGTCCAGCCAAATACCAAATTGAAGTTGACGGTGAAATGGTTCAATGGACTGGCCAAGGCCGTATGCCTACCGTATTTAAGAACGAGATCAACAAAGGTCGTTCTATGGAAGATTTCTTAATCTAATCCAACCAAGTGTGATGGTGCTAATTGCCAACACAAGTTTGCATAAAAGCTCGCATTAGTTGCGAGCTTTTTTATATCCATCAATCATTTCAAACTTAAACGACAGCCGTTAATTCCGCACCTCACTCCCACTCAAATTACGTTACAATTCAGCCTTAGTATTTACATCTGCTTTCAGTTACTCTTTATTCACCCTCACTCGATTGAATAAAATAATGCAGATAAACAATAAGATAATGATATGCTGCAGCATAATCGCTAGCTTAGTATCACAAACAACATTTGCCCAGCTCAATACTGGAACAACATCCAGTAAACTCACTGCATTTACCCATGCTGAATTAATTATTGCACCGGGAAAGCGTTTAAGCGATGCCACTTTATTAATTGAAAATAATCGAATTAAAGCCATTATTGAGCACAACGACATTCCCGCTGGCGCATTTAGAATCGATTTGAGTGGTTATACAATTTATCCCGGATTTATCGATCCTTTTACCGATTATGGGATTGAGTTCGAATATCCCAAACTTAAGCTCACTCGCCCCGTCTATGATATAAAACGTATCGGTGGTAATGCGGGAAATGGTGCAATTCATTCTGAAAAAGAATGGTTTAATTACGTTTACCCCAATAAAGAACGCGCAAAAGAGTGGATTAATAATGGTTTCACCAGTGTGCAAAGTAGCAAACTCGACGGTATCTTCCGTGGGACGGGTGTCAGCCTTTCATTAGCGGACAAAACGGCTAATGAAGTGATTTATCGCGCCCGCAGTCAACCTTTTATGGCATTTGATAAAGGTTCGTCTGAACAAGATTATCCCTCATCCTTAATGGGCAGCATTGCACTTATTAGGCAAACCTTTGCCGATGCAAATTGGTATAACCAAAATAAAAACAAACCTGCCAATGGCGCAATAAACAATCAAGTCGAATTTAATATCGCCTTTGAGCGTTTAGATAATTTAGCCGATAAGCAAATTATCTTTGAAACCAAAAATCTCAACGACCAATTACGTGCAGCCCATTTACTCAAAGAACATAAACTGCCAGCCAACCTACTTGGTAATGGTCAAGAATACTCACGCATCAATGAGTTAAAGGCGCTGAACTATCCGTTGATCTTGCCTTTAAACTATCCGCAGGCACCCGATGTCGGCACAGATGATGCTGATCGTGAAGTATCACTGGCGGATTTAAGACAGTGGGAACGTGCACCAACCAATCCTGCAGCGGTAGCTAACGCAGGTATCCCCTTTGCGTTAACGCAGTTTGGGATTAAGACCGATGCCTTCTGGCCGCGCCTACGCCAAGCCATTGCCCAAGGTTTAAGTGAAGAAAACGCTCTCGCAGCACTCACCACCCAAGCCGCAGAGATGACAGGCACCGCCGACTTTACCGGTAAACTCGCGTCCGGTTATATGGCTGACTTTGTTATCACTAAAGGCAATATCTTTAAAGATGGCCAGATCTACAGTGTTTGGTTGCAAGGTCAGGAGCAAAGTCTGCGCTCACTTCCCCAAGCACGATTACTGGGAGATTACCAATTAAGCCTCAATAACCTCACGCTAGATTTATCGCTACATGATGAAAGTAAAAGTGATAAACCCAACATCCAAGGCAATTTAAGCAGTGGCGAACAAAGTATCTCACTCACTCAACTTAAGTTAGATGATAACGGAAGATTGAGCTTTACTGCCGATTTGAGCGCCGCAGGCATTAACGGCCTTAGCCGCTTTACGCTGTGGATGGCCGATGACGGCATTCAAGGTCGTATGGTCGATGCAAAAAGTCGCACTACAAATGTTGCCGGTGTCGCTTTAACTCAAACTGCAAAGCTCAAAAAAGCAGACCAAGCAAGCAATCATGCTCCCAAGAATGAAGCAAACACGAGCCTAGTGAGTCACCTCACCTTCCCTAACGTCGCTTACGGACTGAGAGAAGCCCCTAATGTTGAGAAGCTGCACATCAAAAATGCCACCCTGTGGACATCGGATAAGCAAGGCATTCTCGAACATGCTGATCTCTTGATGGCCAATGGCCGCATCGAGAAAATAGGCCAGCAATTAAGTACACCATCAGGTTATCAAGTCCTCGATGCAACAGGTAAACACCTCACCGCCGGCATAGTCGATGAACACTCGCATATCGCCATTAATGGCGGTACTAACGAAGGAACAGACGCAGTAACCTCTGAAGTACGCATTGGCGATATTATTAATCCCGACGATATTTCAATCTATCGCGCCTTAGCGGGCGGCGTCACCAGCGCGCAATTACTCCACGGTAGCGCCAACCCTATCGGTGGCCAATCACAACTGATCAAAATGAAATGGGGCGAGTCGGCCGAACAACTCAAATTTGTTAACGCGCCCGCCAGTATCAAATTTGCTTTAGGTGAAAACGTCAAACAGAGTAACTGGGGCGAGAAATTTGTTCAGCGCTTCCCCCAGACTCGCATGGGAGTAAAAGCCTTATTTGAAGAAACCTTCGACGCTGCTATCGCCTATGAAAAGGCGTTAAAAACCTATGATAATCTGCGCTCCAGCGATAAAAAGAAAACCATCGCCCCGCGTCCAAGTTATCGTCTGCAGGCGGTCGCCGAAGTATTAAACCAGCAACGCGACGTACATATTCATTCCTATGTACAGTCAGAAATCCTGATGTTTATCCGCTTGGCCGAGGCCTATCACTTTAAAGTACAAACCTTTACCCATGTGCTCGAAGGTTACAAAGTGGCGAGTGAACTGGCTGCCCATGGTGCTGGCGCATCGACCTTTGCCGATTGGTGGGCCTATAAGTTTGAGGTGTATGATGCGATTCCGCAAAACGCTTGTCTGATGCAAAACAAGGGGGTGACCACCAGCATTAACTCAGACGATTATGAAATGCAGCGCAGACTCAACCAAGAAGCGGCTAAGTCTATGATGTATTGCAATATGTCGAAGGAAGACGCTTGGAACATGGTTACTATCAATCCAGCCAAACAATTAAGAGTCGATGAGTTTGTGGGTTCACTCACCCCAGGCAAAATGGCCGATATCGTACTCTGGAACGCAGAGCCTCTGTCTATTTACGCCAAAGTGACGCAGGCATGGGTTGAAGGAAAACGCTATTTTGACCGCGACCAAGACCAAGTTGCCCAACAAGCTGTAGTGAACGAGCGCGCCGCACTTATCCAAAAAATTCTCAGCAGTGATGACCAAAGTAAAGCGGGTGAAAAAGTCACGCCACTCAACGAGCCACAGTGGCACTGCGACACTCACTATCAGGCATGGAGCCACGCTCATGAGGGAGCCAAATAATGCAACATTTATCTAAAACCGTTTTGTTTGTGGCGCTACTCGGCGCAATTTGCACCACGCAGGCCCCAGCGATGGCCAATGATATCGTACCTACGCCTAAACAAAGCCGCAGCTTACTGATTAAAAACGCCACTGTGCACACAGTCACTCAAGGCGTGCTCAGCAACACAGACGTCTTAATTGAAAATGGCAAGATCACGGCCGTTGGGCCTCAACTGACCAGCCAAATCAACAATGCAACCGCAGAAACCAGTGACACTCAAGTCGTCGATGCCAGCGGTAAACACTTGTATCCGGGCTTAATCGCCCTAGACACCAGCTTAGGCTTAGTCGAAATTGAAATGAGCCGCCCAACGGTTGATAACGCCGAGGTAGGTTATATCAATCCGCAGATCAGCACGGCCACAGCTTACAATGCGGATTCGGAGCTCATCCCGACCATACGTTACAACGGCATTACCCACGCACAAATCGTCCCGAGCGGTGATGGGTTAGCTGGACAATCGGTACTGGTGGATCTCGATGCATGGACGATTGAAGATGCGATGACACCAAGTGCTGGACAGTTCCATGTCTATTGGCCGCAAATCAAACGCATGCCAGAAGATGAAAAAGAGAAAGCCAAGGCCATCGAGAAAAATCAGCAGGCAATCGACAAGCTCAATATCGCCTTTGAAGATGGCTATCGCTATTTCTTAAGTGATAAGGCCAAGGGCAAAGATAACAACCAGGATGAAGACCAACAGTCCGCGACCAACAACCTGCGCTGGCAGGCTATGCTGCCGCTATACCAAGGCAAAGCGACACTGTTTGCCCATGCCGAAAGTGTTGGCCAAATTGAGCAAGTGATCGCCTTGACGAAAAAATACCAATTCAAACTGGTAATTGTCGGCGGATACGATGCATGGCGTTTGGACTCAAGCCTAAGGGAAGTTAAGGCTGGGGTCATTTACCCTCATACCTTGAGCCTGCCTAAACGTAAAGATGAGCCAGTCGATTTACCCTTTAAGATCCCATCTTTACTCGCCAATGCAGGTATTCCCTTCGCCCTTGGGTTCTCATCGGACTGGAATAGCCGTAACCTCCCCTACGCCGCAGGTTACAGCGCCGCCTATGGTTTAACGCCTGAACAAGCACTTAAGTCCATCACCTTAGATGCCGCAAAACTGTTAGGTGTGGAGGATTTAGGTGCGATAGCGGTGGGATACCAAGGCAGTGTCGTGCTGTCAGAGGGGGACATTCTCGACCCTATGACCAATAAAATTGAGGCAATCTGGATTGAAGGACGGCAGATAGATCTGAATAATCGCCATCAGCAGCTTTATCAAAAGTACCTTAAGCGGTAGAATTTACTCAGATAATAATATCGCATCGGCGCAGCCTACCAAGGCTGCGCAGTTTTCTCCTCAACCTCAGGTCAAACCATGAAAATTATCCTCTCAAGTGCATTAGTGCTCCTGCTCAGTGCCTGTGCAAGCGACTACAGTTTTAACAGTAATTTGGACAGTGAGGCGATTAATGACTATTTCAAGGCATCCGATGTCGTCCTTTATGAAGGTGATACCTTGCCTAAAGGTCATTATGAGTTAAAAGGATTGGTCGAAGGTGAGTCCTGTCAGGCCGATGCTAACGGTGCGCCTGCGTCACTTGCCGATGCCAGAACCGAAGCCCGTCGCAATGCGGCAGATAAAGGGGCTAACGGCATTATCATCAAGCAATGTGTCATATTTGAAGAAGCTGCCCAAGGTTGTATCAGCCGTGCATTATGCGTTGGTCAAGCAGTAAAAACGGCTACAACAGAGTAAGCCTCACGCATATTAAGCATACTGCTCGTGGCGTGATCCTATAGTGTTCTAAGATTGCCCCTATCAACCGCTTAATGACTAATCGTTTCATGACCTACGCTGCATAATTAGCGCTCAAAGATGGGCCTTAATGATGAGCTTAGAATGATGAACTTAGGCGGTTGTTATACTTACCCTTTAGGTAATTTTTTGCATGATATTTACCAACCAAATTATCGCAGTGGCAACATGCCGCACGCCCTATAAACAAAAATTTGGCATTCCAAGACAACCCGGACTTGTTGAAGCGCGCGGTTATGTCGAACTCGAACCCCATGTGAATCATATCGATGCGGTGCGTGGCATAGAGCAATATTCCCATCTCTGGTTACTGTTTTGCTTCCATGAGAATCTTGCCCAAGGTTGGAAAACCACAGTGCGCCCGCCGCGTTTAGGCGGCAATGAAAAACTCGGCGTGTTCGCCACTCGCTCCACTTTTCGCCCCAATGGTATAGGTCAGTCTGTAGTGAAATTGCACGGCGTAGTGCAGCGCAAGGGCAAAGTGTGCCTCGAAATTTCCGGTATGGATCTGCTCGATGGCACACCGATAATTGATATTAAGCCATACATTCCTTTCTCAGATTCGATTATCGATGCTGTAGGCGGCATTGCCCAAGACGCGCCTAAACTGATTTCAGTGGTGTATTCTGACCATGCCAAGACGCAGATTGAGCGTTACACCCTGCAGGAAACCTACACAGATTTAGCCGTACTTATCCGCGGTGTGCTCGGCCAAGATCCACGTCCCGCCTACAAAAAAGCCAAGGACGATCCTAAGTTATACCAAGTCGCCCTCTATGATTTAGATGTGTTCTGGCACATGGCGGTCGATGATAATGACCAAGAATACATCTTAGTATTAGAACTCAAACCGGGGAAAT
Organism: Shewanella sp. SM29; assembly: GCF_025654245.1. Classification (NCBI taxonomy): domain Bacteria; kingdom Pseudomonadati; phylum Pseudomonadota; class Gammaproteobacteria; order Alteromonadales; family Shewanellaceae; genus Shewanella; species Shewanella sp. SM29. Next base: position 170,994 of record NZ_JAKKRN010000005.1, on the reverse strand, counting down.
GTGGCTAAATGTCTGCGCCAACGCCTACATCAAAACCTGATTATCAAAGCCAGCATAAAAAGCGGCTCTCTTGGATGCCGTGGCTGTATTTTTCCTTAAAAGAGAAACATTTAATCTGGGCTAAACCTTGGCAAGACGATATTCAAGCAAAACTTTGTGCCCTCGAAACCATCAACATCGGCGAGCAATGCTTTATCGCCCCCGAGGCGCAGTTATTCGCCGAACCCAATCGTGATATCCGCATGGGTAATCGCTGCATGATCGCCGCCGACTGTTTCTTACATGGGCCTATCAGACTAGGGGACGAAGTGGCGATTAATCATGGTTGTTCCTTCGATGGCGGCAGGGTCGGGATTCAGATAGGCAATCAAACCCGCATCGCCAATAATGTCATCCTTTACGCCTTCAACCATGGCATGGCGCCAGATACCCCCATATATCAACAAGCTGCCAACTCCAAAGGCATTGTTATTGGCAAAGATGTGTGGATTGGCGCTCAGGCAGGCATAGTCGATGGTGTGACCATTGGCGATCACGCTGTGGTCGGCATGGGCAGCATAGTGACGAAAGATGTACCCGACTGGGCGATAGTGGCTGGCAACCCCGCCAAAGTGATTGGTGATAGACGAGATAAGTAAGCAATAAGGATTATCTTGATACTAGCAGTGACGAAGTCACGCTCTAGCAGCGCAGCGCTCTTCCTTGCGTTATCCGTTATCCGTTATCCGTTATCCGTTATCCGTTATCCGTTATCCGTTATCCGTTATCCGTTATCCGTTATCCGTTATCCGTTATCCGTTATCCGTTATCCGTTATCCGTTATCCAGCATCAAAAAATGCTATTTATCTCCCAGCTAGTTGAATTTAACCTAAATCCCTAGGTGACATCACCAAAGCAGGTGATAAAATGGCGACCATTCAACTCAAATTTGGACATCGGTAATGCGCGTCAGCAAGTACCTGCTATCAACACAGAAAGAAACTCCTGCCAACGCAGAAGTCATTAGTCATCAATTAATGTTACGTGCGGGCATGATCCGTCGTAATGCGTCGGGCCTTTACAGCTACCTCCCCACGGGCTTACGCGTATTGCGTAAAGTCGAAGCCATTGTTCGTGAAGAAATGAACAAAGCCGGTGCAATTGAAATTCTAATGCCTATGGTGCAACCGGCAGACTTGTGGGTAGAAACAGGTCGTTGGGAAAAGTTTGGTCCCGAGCTGTTACGCTTTAAAGATCGTCACAATCGCGACTTCGTATTGGGGCCAACCCACGAAGAAGTGATCACAGATCTCATTCGTAAAGAAGTCAGCTCATACAAGCAATTACCGCTGAACCTTTACCAAATTCAAACCAAATTCCGTGACGAAGTTCGTCCACGTTTTGGCATGATGCGCTCACGCGAATTCTTGATGAAAGACGCCTACTCTTTCCACCTTGACGTCGATACCATGAATGAAACCTATGAGGCTATGTACACAGCCTATAGCAACATTCTATCGCGCATGGGCTTAGCTTTCCGCCCAGTTTTAGCTGATACGGGTTCAATCGGTGGCAGCATGTCACACGAGTTCCATGTTCTAGCACAAAGCGGTGAAGATTTAATTGCTTACTCAACGGGCAGCGATTATGCCGCTAACATTGAGAAAGCCGAATCACCTATGCCAACTGAACCACGCGGCGCAGCCACTGAAGCATTGCGTTTAGTCGATACCCCAAATGCGAAGACCATTGCGGAATTAGTTGAGCAGTTTGGTTTGGATATCACTAAAACGGTCAAAACCTTGATCGTAGTCGGTGCAACCGAAGCCGCTCCGCTAGTGGCGTTAATCGTTCGTGGCGACCATGAACTCAACGAAGTCAAAGCCGACAAGTTAGACTTAGTCGCATCACCATTGGAAATGGCGCCAGAAGCCCTAATCCGTGACGCCATTGGCGCAGGTCCAGGTTCACTTGGTCCTATCGGTCTTAAAATCCCTATCGTTATCGATCACAGCGTTAGCGTAATGAGCGATTTTGCCGCCGGTGCTAACGTTGATGACCAACACTATTTTGGTATCAACTGGGAACGCGATCTGCCGACAGCGCAAGTTGCCGACATCCGTAACGTAGTCGAAGGCGAGCCAACACCTGATGGTTCAGGCACTTATGCTATGGCACGCGGTATCGAAGTGGGCCATATTTTCCAACTGGGCACTAACTACTCTAAATCGATGAACGCGACTGTACTTGACGAAAATGGCAAGTCACAGGTGCTACTGATGGGTTGTTACGGTGTCGGCGTGAGCCGTATTGTGGCAGCAGCCATCGAACAAAACTTCGATGACCGTGGCATCATTTGGCCAGAAGCGATTGCGCCATTTAGCGTGGGTATTCTGCCAATGAACATGCACAAGTCGCACCGCGTAACCGATATCGCCGAGCAGTTATACAAAGACTTAAATGAAGCGGGTATCGAAGTGTTATTGGATGATCGTAAAGAGCGTCCAGGTGTGATGTTCGCCGATATGGAACTGATTGGTATCCCACATACAGTGGTGATTGGCGATCGCAATATCGATGCTGGCGTATTTGAATACAAAAACCGCCGCACAGGTGAAAAACAAGATATTCCATTCGATCAACTGCTCGACTTCCTGAAAAACGCAGTTAAAGGCTAAGCCTCAACGCAAAATGTAGACAAGCTGAAGATCAAAAACGAAACGCACTTGAGCCCAGCTTAAGTGCGTTTTTTATTGGACTTTTTATTGACCTTCATCGTTCACATTGGCTCGCAACATGACTTTTTATATGCGGCTGTTTACCGCTGTATTTTGGGCAAGGTATTTTGCGCTAACAGGTACTGACTCGGAGCGACGCCCATCAACTGCCTAAACATATAACCAAAGGCTGAACCCGAGGCATAACCTAAGGATAACGCTGTAGTGAGCACAGATTCACCTCGGCTGAGCATTTGAATCGCCACCTGCAATCTAAGCCTTTACAACCATTGGCTATAACTCAGCCCTGTTTGCTGTTTAAATAATCTCGCTAACGTGCGGGCCGAGGCACCGACCTCCCGCTGCCAATCCACCAAAGTACGTTGCTCACTTGGATTGGCAAGCAAAGCCTCGGTAATGCGCAGTAATTTTTTATCCCTAGGATAAGGCAAATCCAAGGCGACCTTAGAGGCGAGTACCATAAAGTCACGGATCACCAGCAAGAGCCGCATGACGCTATCCTTAAAATCGGGATCAATTAGCCCAGCCTCACTCTTCACTAAGGCATTAGCCTCTTGCAGTAATAACTGCAAAACAGGCTTCACACTCAAACAAGTACAGTCGGGTGGAAACCCGCCTATCCTGGTTTTATCCAAATACAGACTACTCAATTGCACCTGACCTAGTGCGATAACCTCATGATCGACAAAGGGAGGCACCCACACCGCTTGCTCAGGCGGCACAATGTAACGCCCCGCAGGCGTGATCACACTCAACACGCCTTGACTGGCATAAATGACCTGTCCCCAGGAATGACTATGGCGCTGCACATGTTCAAACGGCTTGAGTGTTCGCTTAAGCAACATGATTGAGGCACTTAGCCCTACGGCGGCTAAACGTGAAGGTGCGACCTGCGTGTGCTGAGTAATATGCTGCTGGGATAAATGCGTGTCAGTGACTTGATTCAAAGTGTTATCGCCCAAGGTGATTTTTATATCGAAGCTTCTTTTCGTATTATCGAGCCTCTTCCGTATAGAAGCGCCTCTTTATTTAGAAGCACCTTTTGTAAATAAGTGTCTTTTTATCTAGACATTAAGTCAATCTATCGAGCTAAAGCCAAAGCTGCAAACGCTAACATGTCATATCAGACTGAATAAATTGGAGATGACATGAGTATCCACATGGATAAAAACCGCGTAACGCCCGTTACATTACAAAAAATGAAAGATAAAACCCCCATAGTTGCTCTCACCGCCTATGAAAAGCCGATGGCAGAAATTATCGATCCCCATGTGGATATGATTATCGTCGGCGACTCCGTCGGCATGGTGGTTTATGGGCAAGACTCTACACTCGGGGTTACCTTAGAAATGATGATTAATCATGGTCTTGCTGTCACTCGCGGCGCAGCACATGCCTGCGTTATTATCGATATGCCCTTTGGGAGTTATCAAGTATCGCCTCAGCAAGCCTTCAGACATGCCAGCCAAGTATTAATACGCACAGGCGCGCAGGCGGTAAAACTCGAGGGTGGCGCAGAGATGCTCGACACCACTCGTTTTTTAACCCAGCGAGGGATCCCTGTGATGCCACACATAGGATTAATGCCGCAACACGTGAATCAATTGGGTGGATTTAAAACCCAAGCAAGGGATGCCGCCGCCATCGAAGCCCTCGTTAGTTTAGCGAAAGACTTTGAGCAAGCAGGCGCTTTTAGCATACTGATTGAAGGCACATCCGAGCTCGCGGCGCGCACAGTGACGGCAGGAGTCTCAATCCCAGTCATAGGCATTGGCGCCTCACCCGCCTGCGATGGTCAAGTGCTCGTGACTGAGGATATCTTAGGCTTATTTTCTGACTACACGCCTAAATTTGCTAAACGCTATATCGACTTAGGACCATTGATCACTAAGGCCTGCGCCCAATATGCCCAAGAAGTGAGAACGGGTGAGTTTCCAACATCGGAGCATTGCTTTGGCCTCAGTAAAACGACTAAGGTTACTGCGGATTAATTGTCTAAAGCGAAATGTTCCAGTAATCGAATAAACGATAAATCGAAATTTACAACTAATTGAGTCTACCGACTTGCTTTTTATAGGGGGGCGTTGCTTTAATAAAACTATTAAAACAATAAATTGAGTCTGAAGATTGCCTACATCAACTGCATTAGTCTTAGGCGGTGGCGGCGCTAGGGCCGCCTACCAAGTCGGCGTGCTAAAAGCACTGGTCCAGCTTTATCCACGCAATCATGGTATTCCCTTTAAAATTATTTGCGGAACCTCTGCGGGTGCCATCAATGGCACCGCTATCGCGACCCATGCCTCTTGCTTTCACCTTGGTGTCAGAAAACTCGAATGGGTTTGGCGTCATTTTGAAACCCGAAAAGTCTACCGAGCTTCGATCACCGGTGTTCTCAGCCATCTAACGAAAATGGCCCTCAAAGGCATGCAAGATGATAAGGTCAATACCGATGCAGGCAGTCTGCTCGATAATGATCCGCTAAGAGGCTTACTCAATGAGCTCATCGACTTTAAACGTATCGACCGTAATATCCGTAATGGCTCACTGACGGCACTGAGTGTGGATGCCTCTTGTTATAATAACTCTCGCTCAGTGACCTTTTTCCAAGCCGCGAAAGAAATCGAAAACTGGACCCGTGCCCGTCGCAGTGGCGAACGTATCATGCTCAATACCGAGCACCTACTCGCTAGTTCTGCAATCCCTATGGTATTTCCATCCATTAAACTCAACCAAGCCTATTATGGTGATGGTTCAGTCCATCAGCTAGCACCGCTCTCAAGCCCTATTCATTTAGGCGCAGAAAAACTCTTAGTCATTAACTTAGAGAGCCCACACAAGCACTTTCCGATGGAACTCGAATATCACCCAAAAACAGCGACAATAGCGGGTCATCTGCTCGATACCATCTTTTCAGATACCTTAAATAGCGACCTTGAGAGACTAGAAAGGATCAATAACACTTTAAGCCTGATTCCTGAGTCAAGTCGTAACAAACTCGCCTTGCATCCGATTAAAGCCCTAGTCATCAAACCTAGCGAAGATCTCAGCAAAATTGCTGCCCGCTTCTATGATGACATGCCATGGGCCGTCAAAACCTTACTCGGCTTCATCGGCATAGACAGGCAATCAGACTCAAGTATTGTGTCCTACCTACTCTTCGAAAAAACGTATACCAGCGCTTTAATCGACTTAGGCTATAAAGATGCCATGGAAAAAATCGATGAACTTAAAGATTTCTTTTGTTTAAAATAAGCTAACGACTTAATCAGTTTCTTCACTAAAAATAATGCCAAATGGATAGATATAGCTTGAATATTAGTGCCGAAATTCAAACTTTCGCATGAGCAAGAAGATGGATTTAACATTGATAATTTTGTTTGCATCGCTTACTATGCTGTACTAGATTATCAAAAAATCATGCACATTTTTTCAAAAAGGGAATCACGATGAAAAAAACTTCACTAGCACTTATCGTTGCAATGACAGCATTCAGCTCTATGGCTGCAAATGCAGTTGAAGGCAAAGCAGCAGGCGCTAACGCTGCAGCTAACAGCACTGGTTTAATCGTTGCTGGTTCTGTTGCTGCTGGTGCTGCAATTGCCGGTGCTGTTGCAATCTCTAACAGCTCTGATGGCAACCCAATCACGAGTACAGGTACTAACACTACCACTGGTACTGGCAACTAATCAGTCTGATATAGCTATCAAACAACCGCCTACTGGCGGTTGTTTTTTTTGTTTCTCTAGAGAAACGTGAGAATTACTCCATTTCTTGAAATAAATCTCACCTCTCTCTACATTTGATATTTATGACTATTGAGAATAAGCAACTCGGATGCGTATAAATAAAAAACTACTATCACTACTCACAGCCTCCATTGCATTAATGGGAATTTCTGGCTGTAGTCAACGAATTAGCGCCCTCAACGATACGATGAAATTGGCTTTCGTTGGAGATAGCGATGTTAAGCTCACAACCGAGCAAGTGAAAGCTAATCCCTATGCCAGCATTTATGTCAAGATTGATGACACCCCCCAAGCATTTGTTGTTTTAGCCTTTGCGGAACCGAAACAAACTCTCACCCCAGTCAGACCCGTACCGGAAGTAATTGAGCTAAAATGGCTCTCCGCGGATAACGCTATGTTAGTGACGGTGAACGGACGTTTAGTAAAAACTCAAAGTCTACTTACTGGCAATTTAGCCGCAATAGAAAGCTCTAAACCCGATCCTATTCTCTTGGGCTTGCATTTAAGCAGTACTCCTAAAACTTGGACTCGAACTATTGATTGGCAGCCAGGATACCACTATGGATATAAGATTAAGTCGCAGTTTGCTTTTATTGCCGAGGAAGAGATACTCATCAACGATACGCCAACTCAAGCACTGCATTACAGTGAGCTAGTATCAGTGGAAGGCCTGAATATCCAGTATCAAAATGAATTTTGGTTAAAGCCAGATAATGGACACGTCATTAAAAGTCGCCAGAAGATAGCACCAAATCTACCTTTTATTGATATCACTTTACTTAAGCCATTTGCATCCTAGTGGAACCATTATGAGATATTACATAGCGCCATTGGCACTTGTACTTAGTTCGGTATTAACGACAACTGTTCAGGCTGAAACTCAGCTATTCATCAGCACATCAATAAATCAAGATGCTCAGGTTCAACTGAACTATCCTGCAGCAGTGCGTATTGAGCAAATAGTGCAAGATGGATTAGTCCAACTTCCAAAATATAATAAGACCAATCAAAATGAAGTCGTGCCTATTTATTGGTTAGGTGCAGCATTACTCGATATTGAGAATACCGCCGTATTAGAGACTAAACGCCAGCAAGTCTTAACCCTGCTATCCAAAATGGGCGAAGCTAAAGACGACAGTGCTTACATCGCCAAGCTAGCTAAACTTGCACAATTCATTCGCAACTTAAAACTTGGACAACGTGTAATACAACCACTGGATGTTGATGTTATTCGAATTAATGATTCGTATAATGCGCTGATTAATGGTCGTTTTCTATTAGTTTTACCGCCTCGTCCAACAACCGTCACTGTACTTGGTGCAGTGGCTCAAACGGGGAGTTTTACATGGCAGAATCAACTAAGTAGCAAAGATTACCTCAAGCAAGCAGGCATACTCGATAATGCTGAAACTAGTTTTATATGGATAATTCAACCCGATGGACAGGCAATAAAACAACCTATCGCCTATTGGAACCATCAGACTCAGGATATTGCACCTGGGGCAACACTTTACGTTGAGTTTTCAAGCGGCTTTGGTGACGACACGAGTTTGAATGAAAACATGATTGAATTACTCAGGAATCGGGCTCTGTAATGAAAAACTCTCTCCATTCTTTAGGTCGTCTATCCGCACTATCTTTGGCACTTTTGCCACTATTACATGCGACTGCCGATGAATTTAGCTATCCCACACTCTTAGCCTCGCAATCAGATTTTGGCGGTGTTGGTTTAATGCAGATGCCAACGGGGCGTATGGCACCTGAAGGCGAGTTTAATTTTGCCACTAGCTATAACGACGAATACCAACACTTTACGGCCTCTGTACAACTTTTCCCTTGGTTTGAAACCACAGTTCGTTACACCCAAGTACAAGACTTACTCTATAGTAGTGACCCCAATTTTAGTGGAAATACAAAATACACGGATAAGGGCATAGACTTTAAAGTCCGTCTACTTGAAGAAAGCAACTGGCTACCAGAAACCTCGATTGGTGTCCGCGACTTTGGTGGCACCGGATTATTCGATGGTGAGTTTATTGCAGCCACTAAACGAGTTGGGCCGCTGGATTTCACCTTAGGTATTGGCTGGGGATATATCGGTAATAGCGGCAACCTGACATCGGATAAAAAAGATCTCAACTATAACTGCGATCGAGATACGTCCTATGGTGGTAAAGGTGGCACAGTTGATTATCAACGTTGGTTTAAAGGTTGTGCGGCCCTCTTCGGCGGTGTCGAATATCAAACGCCTTGGGACCCACTACGCGTCAAAGTCGAATACGATGGTAACGACTACCAATCTGATTTTCCAGTTGTTCGCGGCGGTATTGCTATGCCACAGGACAGCAAATTTAACTATGGCCTATTATATCGGTTCGGAGACTGGGGAGATCTGCACTTAAGCTATGAGCGCGGAAACACTTGGACGCTTGGTTTTAGCCTACAAACGAATTTTAATGAGTTAACACAGATTAAACGCGATCCTGCTGCAGCGAAATATAAGCCAATTCCTGCGGCACCGTTAACACATGTGCAAACAACCAATACGCCATTAGATAGTGTTAATTCTTCAGAACAAACGCCTGCAATAGCCAGCGCCACCTTAGATAACACAACAGAAATCGCTGACGTTCATTTAATACAGCCACAAGAGGGCATGTTAGAAACAGCAATTAACTGGTCGAAAGTAGCACAGGATCTACAATCCATTGCGGGCTATAACAATCCTAAAATTTACCTTGACTCTGACAGCATCACTGTCGTTGGTGAGCAAACTAAGTTTCGAGATAGAAATGAAGCCCATCAAAGGGCGGCAACCATACTCGCCAACAATAGCGATCTAACTCGAATCAAAGAGTATCGCTTGATTGAAACTCACTATAGCCAGCCAATTACCGAAACTCGTATTAATGCGGAAAAATTTGCGCAAGTAGCAAGTTTTGGCTATCTGAATGCGAAGATTACAGACGCAAGTCAAGTCAGTGTCCCTTCATTACCTCAAGGCCAACTAGTCACACACTCAGACAAAAATTGGTTAGACAAGCTTGGCTTTGATATTTCACCAACTATGGTGCAATCCTTCGGTGGTTCGGAAGGCTTCTACATGTTTAATATCGGCGTTACAGGTAGTGCCAACTATCGATTTACCGATAACTTCGAATTTGGCGGTTCTCTCTACCTTAATTTATACGATAACTACGATAAATTTTTATATGACGTGCCACCAGACGGCACCGACTTAAAACGCGTAAGAACCTTAATCCGCCAATATGTTCACGATAACCCAGTGAGAGTTAATAACCTGCAACTCACTTGGATGGACAATCTTAGCGATAATATTTCCTATCAAGCCTATGGTGGCTATTTAGAGATGATGTATGGCGGTGTTGGTACTGAGTTCCTATATCGCCCACTTAATAGTCAATGGGCCTTTGGGTTCGATGTTAACTATGCTAAGCAGCGAGATCCCGATAGCATGTTTGGGTTCTTTAAGGATGAAAATCAATTTGACCCTCTCACCAATCGTGCTTATCGAGTTCAGACTGGCGTAGTGACTGGACATGCAACGGCTTATTATCAACCTGAGTGGTTTCCTAATACCTTACTCAGAGTCAGTGCAGGACAATATCTCACCGAAGATAAAGGCGTGACTGTTGATTTCTCTAAACAGTTTGATAGTGGTGTTATCGTCGGCGCATTTGCGACTAAAACTAATCTATCGGCAGATGAATACGGTGAGGGAAGCTTTACCAAGGGATTCTATATTTCAATCCCATTCGATCTAATGACGGTTAAGTCTACCCATAGTCGTGCTTTCCTATCATGGATGCCGTTGACCCGCGACGGCGGTCAAATGCTTGGCCGTAAGTACAACTTGTTCGATGTAACTGATGCACGTGCGCCTTGGTATACCAGACCCAGTGTTGACCCCATTAAATAATTAGTACGCAGTAAAACCTCAAAACGGGCAAGATAATTCTTGCCCGTTTTGTTTTCTGCCATTAGGACTAACTTACAATAGTAAAATCTGCACTGCCAAATTAGCTCACTACTTTATTGGCGATTTAATCCCATGTGGCGATGAACGTAAGTACTGTGGCGGCGCTTTCACAGTTGCACCTAATATTGCTGCCGCATGCCAAGGCCAATGTGGGTCATAGAGCATAGTGCGAGCAAGTGCAATAGCATCAGCCTGTCCTTGTTCCAGAATCGTTTCCGCTTTATTGGCATCCGTAATTAATCCCACTGCAATCACAGGTGTGTTTACCTCAGCTTTAATGGCTTCGGCAAAAGGCACTTGAAAGTGTTCTGCAACAGGGATTTGTTGTAGCGGACTTAATCCACCTGTACTCACATGGATAAAATCACAGCCTCGGGCCTCTAATGCTTTTGCCAATACTAGGCTTTGGGTTAAATCCCAACCGCCATCAACCCAATCGGTTGCCGAAATCCGCACACCGAGTGCCATCTTAGGCGATATCACTGCTTTAATTGCATCGAACACGGCCAACAATAAACTCAAACGATTTTCTAAACTGCCACCATATTGGTCAATGCGTTGATTCGATAGTGGGGATAAAAATTGATGAAGTAAATAACCGTGAGCAGCATGAAGTTCAATCGCATCAAGCCCTAATCGTTCGGCACGTTGCGCCGAACTGACAAATGCCAATATAAGCTCATCAATTTCATCCAATGTCATCGCACTCGGTAATGCTGTACCTTCGTTAAAAGCCTGCGCGGAAGGCGCTATCGTCTGCCAACCATTATGTTCATCGGGTGCAATAGTGCCGCCACCTTCCCAAGGTTTTCGAGTTGATGCTTTACGCCCCGCATGGGCGAGTTGTATCGCCATTGGCATACTTGAATACTTGCGAATAGATTTGAGGGTTTTATCTAAAGCAGCCTCCGTTTTGTCATCCCATAGGCCTAAATCTGCATAGGAAATTCGGCCATTGGGCAGAACAGCGGTAGCCTCTAAAATGAGCATTCCCGCACCCGATAACGCCATGCTCCCTAAATGAATCGTATGCCAATCGGTTGCTTGGCCGTTTTCTGCCGAATACTGACACATAGGCGCGATGATAATGCGGTTAGCTAACTCGAGTTGACCTAAGGTTAAAGGCGAAAATAATAAACTCATTGTCATTCCTTTTAATACAAGCAGTGATTGGCTTTATGAGGGTGTACTGGCGATGCTATCTCTGGTGGATAAAATCGGTGCGGCAATTAATGGCCAATCAATGGCAAACTCAGCACAGTTCCAAGCTAAAACGCTTTCATCTTCAGGATCATAATATTGGGTACATTGATAAATAACATCAGCATAATCACTAAGAACATAAAAACCGTGCGCAAAGCCCGGTGGGATCCACATTTGCAGATGATTCTCTGCCGATAGCACTCGCCCAACCCATTTTCCATAGGTGGCCGAGTCAGCCCGAATATCGACGGCAACATCAAAAATGCTCCCTGCACAGACCCGCACCAATTTACCCTGCGGTTTTCGCCGTTGAAAATGCAAGCCTCGCAGAACATTGTGTTGCGAACGACTCTGGTTTTCCTGCACAAATACGGGAGGCTCAAGTCCTCTTGCAGTGAAACAAGCATCAAAATAGGATTGCCTGAACGTTTCCTTAAAAAAACCACGCTCATCACCAAATACTTGAGGTTCAAACACCAATACTTCGGCTAATTCTGTTTCGCTATATTTCATCCAATACCTGCTTATAGAGTCATGCACGAAACAGCGAAATAGTAGGGTATAAAAAGGATCAATATATCCCGAATCTCAGCTTGCATCAGAGTGGCCAAAGGGTAATAAATCATTGGTTTATCATAAATGGGCAGTAATTGCTTACAGACAACCTGCGTCATAGGATAAAGACGCGAGCCAGTACCGCCCGCCAGTAAAATGCCTTTTCTCATTGAAATATTTAGGATTGATAAGCCATGTTGAAGTGCCAAGATTGTAGCATACAAAATGTCGCGAGCAGGAAGAACAGATAACAGGACTGTTGGCGGTTAATGCAGGAAAAACAACGCAACAGAATAGTAAACCGCAAAAGCTAAATACCATTTTGGCTCAGTAAGATTTCAATTCGTCTTTTACTTAATAAACATATAAGAAGACGCTAACCCATCTCAACCCTTACTACTTTCAGGGATCAGCATCTCAATACGTAACCCCTGATTAGGCGCTGAGAAGAGTGACACATTACCATTCAGTTTTTGTGTGATCAGATTATAAATAATCGACATCCCCAAACCTGTTCCGCCACTCTGCCTTGCGGTGGTGAAAAAAGGCTCAAATGCTTTGGCTTTCACTTCATCGGACATGCCTACGCCATTATCTTCATAAATCATCTTGATCTGCGAAGCCATTTTTTCAACTACTATCACAATTTGCTTATCACCGACAAAATCATCGGGAAAAGCATGGCGAAAACTGTTCGCGACTAAGTTAGTGAAAATTTGTGCGATCGCACCGGGGTAAGAATCAATAAAAATATTATCGTCAAGTTCGACCTTTAAAGTAATATTTTTCTTACGCATCAAGGGTTTTAATGAACTAAATATTTGAAAAATGTAATTCTTCAGATTAAAGCGCTCGCGTTCCAGTATCGATTGGTCTGCAGCAGTACGCTTGAAGTTATGCACCAGTTCTGCAGCACGGGAAAGATTACGCTCAATTAAGCATAAACCATCCTGCATTGTATTGATAAAGCTGACAAATTTATCCTCATCGAGCTCGTTTTTCTCAAAGAGTCCTTTCAATAGGGATAACTCATCCAAACAATGGGTCACTGATGTGACAGCTATGCCAAGGGGGGTGTTCACTTCATGGGCAACACCGGCGACTAAGCTGCCTAAGGCCGCCATTTTTTCATTTTCAATTAAGTGCTTTTGGGTTGATTTTAAAGTCGATAATGCCGTTTCAAGCTCTGCGGTGCGCAGCTCAACTTGATGCTCAAGATCGGTATTAATGAGCTTGAGCTGTTGTTGATATTCAATGATCTCTTTAGCACTCATGGCTCGACCAAAAAGGTCGGCCAGTGCCGAGGCAAAAGCCTTCTCATCCCGAGTCCATTCCCTCGCCTCGCCCTGATGTTCAGAACAAATAATCCCCACCATTTTTCCGTGGTGACGAATAGGACTATCCAACAAAGAGCTGATCTGATTCGGTTTCAGATAGGTTTCGACAAATTCTTTAGTGGCGGGATCCGTTTGCGCCTTATTGGCGACAATTGTGCGCTCATTGTCGAGCAGGCTAAAGTAATAAGGAAACTGCGCGCGAGTGAGCACTAACGCTTCTTGCGGCTGTTGATTGTAGAGTGAATAATAACAAGTGATACTCTGATTATCCGGACTCAACAACCAAATACCCGCCCGAGAGATCAGTAATCCCTTACAAATTGAGCTCACGATAAGTTGTGATGCTTGAATGAGATCACCCTCATCAATAACCTGAGACTTACTGACATCAAATAAAATTCGATCAAGCATTCGGGTCATAGCGGCTCGTCCGGAATATGAATATGTAGGGAGGCAAACACATCTAACAAATCAAGGCTGGCTTCACATAACATGGGATCAAACTGTTTACCCGATTGCGCTAAGATGTACTCGCGCACCGCCTCAACAGACCAAGCCTCTTTGTAACTTCGCTTGGAAAGCAAAGCATCAATCACATCAACAATCGCCATCAGGCGGCCTTCAATAGGAATGTCTTCCTGCGATAGCCCACGGGGATAACCTTGCCCATCCCAACGTTCATGGTGAGTATAAGCAATTCTAGCGCCCATTTTGGCAATGATACGATTTGAGCCTACCAACAGGTTATAACCCTTCTCCGCGTGGGTTTGCATAATCGCCCATTCCTCGGCGTCGAGTTTACCGGGCTTATGTAAAATACTCTCAGGGATACCAATTTTGCCTACATCATGAAGAGGCGCCGCATAACGAATGGTTTCGATAAAGTCTGCCTTCATACCAATAGCAATCGCGAGCATTTCTGTCATGCGCGCTACTCGGCGCACATGGGCTCCAGTCTCCTTACTGCGCTGCTCAATGGCATCTCCAATGATTAAAATGAGCTCCCTTTGTGTCTGCTGCACATTTTCGCGGCCCGACAAGTTCTCAAAGGTTAAGCTCACATTTGCCGCAAATAGCTCAAGAATGCTGACTTGAAAATCCGTTAACTTAGTGTTGTGTTGTAAATATAAAATACTGGTGACATGTCCACTAAGCTCATAAAATCCAACATAAATATTGTCACGGATCAGCGAGGTTTTTAGCGCTATCGCTTCAATAATATGTTCACGCACATCCCCTGGCAGAGTCTCAACGCTGCCACCTTCAAAGTAACTGATCATATCTCCCGTGGCGGCCAGCAGATTCATTTGAGTATCGAGGTAAAGGTCTTGATGATAACTCGTGAGATAAAGAGCCGAGCTTTCAAGATTGAGCAGCTGCAAGGTCTGTTCGAGCACTGCACTACCAAAGTTATGCAATGTATGGCTCTTAAGTACAGAGGTGGAAGCAGCAATCACTTTCTCCATCCCCTTTTGGCTTTGCTCGATAATTTTTATATCGCGATAGGAGCGCAATGAGGTGTACACACAAGACTTAAGCCGAGCCGCGGTGAGCTCTGTTTTAGCTTTATAATCATTAATGTCAAAATCCCGAATAACTTGCTCTTCAGGTGCTTGCCCTGGCTGACCCGTACGTAAAATGATGCGGGTACTGTGGTTATTTAATTCAGTGCGAATTTTTTGGACTAACTCTAAGCCTGCATGATCGGTTTCCATGACGACATCAATAAAGGCCAAGGCGATATCTGATTCAGTTTGAAATAATGTTAAACCTTCAGCAGCGCTGTAACAGGAGTAGAACTGCAAGACTCGATTATCTAAGGTCAGATTTTTTAGCGCAAATCGAGTTACATCATGGATCCCAGGTTCATCATCAATAATGGCCACCTTCCAAATGCCTTGTTTAGGCTTATGGGATGTATCTTCGATAACATCAGCACTTTTCTTAAATAACGCCACAAAACCACCGTTTACGATGAATAGTTACGTTTTAGTATAGATTCAATCTTGAAAGTGACTAGTTTCAAAGGATAAATTATCGTCCCGTTGATTACCGCTTAGGACTAACAACTAACATACTGGCCACTTAAAACCCACACAAAAACAACTTAAGTTATTGTTATAAAAATAGAAATAGCAAAAGTTAGCCTATCCTAGCCTTGGCGGGTATGATGAGTGCACTTGATGCATAATTCCCAAAATTTCTATTGGAGCTACTATGAAAAAATCACTATGTTACATCGCACTACTGGCTTTATTCACCACGGCTTGCTCAGAAGCACCAAAAGAAGAAACGGCAGTCAATACAGCCCAAGCTCAAACAGAAGCGGCAAAATCCGTTCCAGTAGGTGATACCAGCCAGAACTCGCTCGATTGGGCAGGTAGTTATGAAGGCGTATTGCCTTGCGCCAGTTGTGAAGGAATGCAAACCCTAATCACTTTGCAAGCTGATAATAGCTTTGTTCAAGAAACCGTTTATTTAGGTAAAGATGAAAAGATTTTAAAACTGATGGGTAAAGTGATATGGGACGAACTGGGCCAGAAAATCACCCTAGAAGATGGTACACAATATTTGGTCGGTGAAAATCAGTTGATCATGTTAGACACTGAAGGCAAACGGATCACCGGCGAACTTGCTGCAAATTATGTGCTGAAAAAGAAAGGTCTATAAAAGCAGAGCTGGCAACTAGCACTAAACTGCGGTACTAGATTATAAATAACGGAGGCTTTGCACTTACCGTAAGAGCAAAGCCTCCGTACCGTTATCAATAAGTCACGCAGAAATGTTCTGCAACCGCAAAGCGACGTTCTAGAAGTTGTGAAGCTAAAAAGGCGAAACAAACCTTCTTAACCAGTAAAGAGGTTATTTTGAATAACAGCATACAACTGATCCGCTATCAAGATTGCCCATCAACGCCATGGAAAAATGGTGGTGGAAGCACAAAACAGCTACTCATTTCCCCCATCAATGCCGAACTTACTGAATTTGATTATCGGATCAGCATTGCAAGTATTAGCAGCAACGGACCTTTTTCATCATTTATTGGCATAGACAGGCAACTGGTCATTCTGGAAGGCGATGGTGTTGAACTCAGCATCAATAGTCATGAAGGGACAAAACAGATAAATGGCCTTGGAGCTGGAGAAAAGATATCAGGAAATACAAATACAACTGAATATAAGCGACTCACACCCACAGATAGCCCATTCTGCTTTACTGGTGAAACCTCAATAACAAGTCAATTATTAAGCAGTGATGTTATTGATTTCAATGTCATGACCAAACGCGGCGCATTTAAAGCGCATACGCAAAGGCTTAGCTTTGATGACACATTTATCGAAGAACAGATTACAACCTCAAACTGCCCCCCAAATGAACTGCAAAAAACTGAAGCTTACGTCCCTTTCATCCAAATACTCTGCTGCTTAGATACCGTGACATGGGAGCACAATGGCCAGGTTATCAAGATCATGCCCTATGATATTCTCGTTTTCCAACAAGGGGATGGTATAAGGTTAAAAACAACAAGACCAAGTAGACTACTTAAAGTGTCTATTACTGCTACTGCCAGTCCTCTATAACAGTATTTGCAGGTTAAGCTCCAATATTACTCAATTGGCGCGTTAAAATACCGAGCCACTATCCACTCGACAGTTTTTCTGAGCCCAGAATCGAAGGACTCTAATGGTTGCCAACCAAGTTCTCGCTGGATCTTGCTCGCATCAATGGCATAACGCACATCATGCTCAGGTCTGTCTGTAACGTCGTTTGTTTAAATCAGCATACGGACCAAGGCAGAACCGATAAAGCAGACTCCACCGGTAATGAGTATTCGCTTATCGCTAACCCAAAAGTAGAAGGTTAGAAAAACAAAAAGCCGAATCTAAAAAATTCGGCCATCATAAAAGCGTGTACATCTATATTAGCTCTAGCAAAGTTAACTCACTTTGTAGTAAGTACGATACCAATCTACGACGCTCTGAACGCCTTCTCGAACACTAACTTTAGCCTTATAGCCAGTTGCAGTGAACAGGTCCGCCGTATCGGCATAGGTTTTATAAACATCACCGGCCTGCATTTCCCTAAAATTTTTAATAGCTTCCCTACCTAATGCCCGTTCAATCTCTTGGATAAAATCCATCAAATTAATCGGGCTTCCATGGCCGATATTATACACTTTATAAGGGGCAGAGCTGCCAGCGGGTGTGCCGGTTTCAACCTTCCAAAGTTCATTACGCCTAGGTATCACATCTGCGATACGCACAACCCCTTCAACAATATCGTCAACATGGGTAAAATCACGCCACATATCACCGTTATTATTAATATCAATTGGTTGACCTTCTAGTATTTTCTTAGTGAAAATAAAGGGCGCCATATCAGGTCGCCCCCAAGGGCCATACACAGTAAAAAATCGCAAGCCAGTGGTAGGCATATTGTATAAGTGCGAATAACTATGTGCCATCAGCTCATTAGACTTTTTGGTCGCCGCATATAAGGATACAGGATGATCAACAGAATCAGAGGTTGAAAATGGCGTTTTTTCATTTAGGCCGTAAACAGAGCTGGATGAAGCATAAATCAAATGCTGTACTTTTGTATGCCGGCACCCTTCTAAAATATTAAGATGCCCCACTAAGTTACTATCTGCATAGGCCATTGGATTATCAATTGAATAACGAACACCAGCCTGCGCCGCTAAATGTATAACCCGGTCAAAACGCCCATTAATAAATAAACGCGAAACAAGGTCACGGTCCGCTATATCCAACTTAATGAATGTAAATGAAGTATCACTGACGATAAGTGCTAACCGAGCTAGTTTTAGAGAAACATCATAATAGTCATTTAAGTTATCAACACCAGTAACAGTATGACCACAAGCCAACAACCTTTCACAAACCTTCGCTCCAATAAAACCTGCTGCACCTGTCACTAAATATTTCATTTTTACATCCCAAATTCAGCACTTAACTCAACAAAATTAATCGCTACCGAATAAATCACGGGTGTAAACTTTTCCAACAACATCCGCGAGCTCTTTAGCCATGCGATTCGACACAATAACATCAGCCTTAACTTTAAATTCAGCTAGATCTGTCACCACTCGGGAGTGGTAAAATTCAGCCTCTTTTAATACAGGCTCATAAACAATGACTTCTATGCCCTTAGCCTTTAAGCGCTTCATAATCCCTTGAATACTCGAAGCACGGAAATTATCAGAACCCGACTTCATGATTAGACGATAAATACCCACTACTTTAGGATCGCGACTTAAAATGGACTCAGCGATAAAGTCTTTACGCGTCGTATTAGAATCCACAATCGCACCAATAATGCTGTTAGGTACATCGGCATAATTAGCACGTAATTGTTTTGTATCTTTAGGTAAACAATAGCCACCATAACCAAACGAAGGGTTATTGTAATGGTCGCCGATACGCGGATCCAAACACACTCCCTCAATAATTTGCTTCGAATTTAAGCCATGAGTCTCTGCATAAGTATCAAGTTCATTAAAATAGGCAACTCGCATAGCAAGGTAGGTATTTGAGAATAATTTTACCGCTTCAGCTTCAGTCGAATCGGTAAATAATACCTGAATATCTTTTTTTATCGCTCCTTGCACTAATAAATTTGCAAAGACTTCTGCACGTTCGCTACGCTCCCCCACAATAATCCGTGATGGATGCAAGTTGTCATAGAGTGCCTTGCCTTCGCGCAAAAATTCTGGTGAGAATAAAATATTATCACAATTATATTTTTCTTTAACCTTGGCAGTAAAACCCACCGGCACAGTAGATTTAATAACCATTACCGCATTGGGATTTATCGCCAATACATCTTGAATAACGGCTTCAACAGAAGATGTATTAAAATAATTGGTTTTTGGATCATAATCAGTAGGCGTAGCAATAATGACAAATTCAGCGTTTTGGTAAGCTAAGGTTTTATCCAAAGTAGCAGTAAAATTTAGCGGTTTGTTGGCTAAAAAATTACTTATTTCAGCATCAACAATTGGGGAAATCTTATTGTTAAGTAATAAAATTTTTTCTTGAACAATATCTACAGCAATAACTTCATTGCGTACCGCTAACAACATAGCATTAGATAGGCCAACATATCCTGTACCAGCAATGGCAATAATCATCTCACTTTTCCCATACTTTGTAATAAAAAGCTACACAATGGCAGCAAAGTTCAAATAAATATTGAATTAAAAATAATCCACATCAGTGTTGGAACGAGCTAAAGCCAATCCAAATACTTAACACAATATTAAAATCGTTAAATAGCAAGCAAACCATAAAATAAATCGAATAAATATTTTATATAGTACAAAATATAATAAAACTTACCCAACACATTATTTAGGATTAAATATAAAAATTGAAAATAAAGAGTGCACTAATAGTTTAGGCGATAATTTATAAAAGTTTTTGAAGCAAAAGGCATGAAACAAAAAAGTTCCCGAGATGTAACCATAAATATATCTAAATGCAATCAACCTTGAAAAAAGAGCAGGATAACTATTTAACCCAAGGCCACTAGAGATATCTGGATGCATACCAACATCTAATGGAGAATAAATTATCTTACTGCCATTCTTAATCAATCTACTTAAAAAAACAGGTTCATCACAACAATAAAATTTTGAACCTGCGCCAAGGTTTTCAGGGAAAGTAGCAGCAGAAGATCTTATGCTAGAAAGCCGAACTGACACTTCAATCGTTCCAATACTTAATATAGTTCTCAAAGTATGAATAAATGACTCATTACCAAACTTTGGCAATCTACCAAATGTAGGTGTTGTATAACTTAAAGTTACACCGCTAACTGATGAGTCGCTTTCATAGATTCCAATTAACTTTTCAACAAAATTTGCATATACAACATCATCATCGCAAAATAAAACAATGTCACCAATTGCATGTATTAAGGCAAAATTTCTACTTTTAGTAACGCCCTTTTCAAACATTGCAAAATATCGAACATCATCTCTTTCACTAAAAAAATGTTCAACACTCTCATTTTGAGAGTTAATTTGATGAACAATTAAAATTTTCAATCGAGGATTAGGTTTCGGAATATTGTCTAACAGTTCAAAAATACGTTCACCACAAGTGGCATAAAGCATCTCTAAAATCATATTATCTATTGCCAAGTAAAATTAAATTATCTCTCAGAGTTGCCCAAGAATACTCAGATTTGAATTTATCAACAATATCAGCATCTGGTAATTTTTTAGAGGCTTCAATTATTTGCAAAGCATAAGAACGAGGGTCATTATCAGCGAAAAAAACAAGATCATTATACCCACTAAACACCTCTTTTGTTGCAGTATTGATACCTGAAAGATCTGAGTCAATGGCGATAATGGGAAGAGACGAAAAAGCCGCCTCTAATAGAACTTGCCCGAACGGCTCATAAGTTGAAGGAAGACAAAAAATATTGACAGAACCGTATAGTTGTTCAGGTTGATTTGCTTTACCATAAAAATTAATTCGTTCAGATAAACCTAATGCTGAAGCATGTGCCTCTAACAAAACTTTATCGGGTCCTTCACCAGCGAGTAAAATTTTAAAATGATTAGGTAGATGCACAAGCGACTCTATAACCAATTTAAAGTTTTTAACATCAACAAGTCTACCAATACCAAAGATAACAATATCAGAATCATTATAGCCACATTCCTGCCTAATCATTTGTCGCTTTGTATCAGCTAATCTATAAAAACGCTGTTCATCTGCACCAGGTTTAAACTTTAGTAAAGGGCATATTTTATTAAAACTTCTAACTTGATCATGCATTTCCGAACTAAAAACAACATTATTCTTACATTTTTTGATAACGTGACGTTGGATCCATACATGAATCCAAAATTTTAATCTTGAAATAATACCTTTATTTTCTTGTATGTTTTGAAACTCATAAATACCAGGAATCACATAAATATAGTCTTTATAAAAAAATGCGATCAGAAATGCTAACAAATGATGCCTAACAATAACCAGATCGAACTTATATAAATCAAAAACTCGCAACAAAACCCGAAAAACACCTCTATTGGATATCACGTTATTATTATTATAATAACTTATTTTTACGTTACTCTTCGTATACTTAGAGTCCAATTCTTTAGTGATTAGATGGCATTCCCAACCAGCTTCAGAAAAAACTTTAATTAAACTTCGGATTGAATTTTCAACACCGCCAATAGCAGGTAAAAAGGAAGTATTAGCAAATAATACTTTTTTCATAACAAACCCTATTAGTAGAACTAAAATAATATGATGAATACGCCATCCCCAGCCCAATCATCAAACTCCCAATTAATGCACCTTTTGAGACTTCAACCATTAAAGCGCTTAACTGAGTAATAAAACAGCTGATTAACCAAACAGGAAAAATATAGATCAAAAAATCTTTTTTTGCACCATTTAATTTATTAACCTTATAGTTCACTTTTAAAAAATGCTTTAATATTATGCAAAATGGTAAAGTAAAAAGTAATAAAGTCCCAAAAATTCCATATCTATATAACGAAGTTGATAACCAAGACTCGAGCAACACTTCCTTTCCCAAGCCCAGCCCCCAAAAGATATTATTTCCCAAAATCAAACCTAAGCTATCAAATATCTGCAAAATCCTGACACCTAGAGTATTAGTATCCTGCTGATTATGATAAATATTAAAAGATGTCCTGATTAAATTCCCCGAATAATTATTATTCAAATATATCAGTATATCGCCTAAAAATTGCAGTAAAATTAAAAATGATAATGTAAAAAAAATAAAAAATAAATTTCTATAAAATTTATTGAATTTAAGATATAACGAAAAAAACAAAATAACTAAAAGAGCTAAAACACCTGTTTTAGACTGTGTAAAAACCACACCTAATACACCACAAAATAAACTAACAATACTATAAAAGGTAAACTTAGTATGGAGGGAGACAAATAAAATAATAATCAATGACGAAATGTAAAAAAATGAATTATAGTAAGGCAATGCAAAAAATCCTACTGAAGAATTCATTATATCAACCTTATCCGATATTTTAAAAATAAAAAAGACAAGGTCAATTAAAAAAGGAGGTCGTACTATTTCAATGACACCAACAACGAAAGACAAGACAACCAAAAATGAAAATATTTTTGATGCTCTTATATAAAATCCTCCAGGTTCATTAACAGATAGGACGTAAAAAGCGCTAGTCAATAAAAAAAGTAAAAATGGTCTGACAAGACTCATTACATCACTCAAGCCTGCTGGAGTTTCAATCCCAAACAAATAGCTCAGAATCAACAAAACTTGTAGAGAAAAATAAAAAACAAGAATCTTAAAAAAATTAAGATTCCTAAAATTAAATCGGAACAAAAACAATGAAAGAACAGATAAGGCAGCCATATAAATATTTATATGCATTTGACTTCTGTTAAGCAAAGATGGAAATAAAGGCATTAACACTGAAGATATCATGAAAAATTTAAAATAAAAAAATCTAGAATTAATTGAATTAAAAAACATTATTTCCACTCAAAATGTAAATTTCACAATATAATTTTCATAGAATTTAACATTTAGAAAATCACCTATAATAAAAAATCCACCTAAAACCCCAGCAATACACATGAAATTATAGCCTTATAAATAAATCTATCCCGCAACATTTATCAACAACATACCATTAACTAACAACTCCAATAGGTTAACGCTCTTTCACTTATTATAAGTTGAATTTAATCGAAAAATTCAAAACATTAGTTCCGTAGTCAAAGATAATTAACAACACAAGACTTGTGAAGAAAACTATTAAATTTTTTTGACCTTTCCCACAATACATTATATCCCTCATTACAATGAATGCTTATTAGCATTAATCAAACTTTTACTTTTTTGAGCAATTACCATAAACTCACGTCTAAAAAAATAACTACAATAGCAGAATAGCCCTCCCCAATACAGATACATTAAACAACCAAGAAGGTCTTTTTTAAGCGCACCAATTACTGCACCTACTACGGCTAAAAAAGTAAAACTGTATAATGCAACTCTCGGTAAAGGTTTCCAAACTCTGATAGCAAACTCAGTTCTAAGAATAAGAAATACCCAAAACGCGAATGCAGTGCTGCTAGCTGCCCCTGCAGCACCAAACCGAGGGATCAAAAAAAAGTTACAAATAAGATTCACCATTAAAGCAAGAATACAAGCTAGCATCGAATAAATTGATTTTCGAGCAACACCTATTCCAACAACAGTGGTTTCAGAGAGTGTATAAAGAAGTGGATAAGCTAGACAAGCGACTAAGATCCATTGCACTGCCTTATATTCACTTGGCAAAATAAAAGGCACAATCCAAGAAAATAAACCAGCAAAGCAAAATAGCAAAACAACTAGTAGCAACACATAACGGCTTACCATAATGACTTTATCGTAGCCTTCATCATTAGTAGCCCATTTATATACAGTCGGTGCCCACACTGTAGAAAATACTGATTGAAAAATAGTCGCCGCTGCCGCGAAGCTTACTGATATAGAATATACACCTAGCTCACTAAACGTACTCCAACGGCTTAACAGAATCCTATCGACTGAAGTTAACCCCCAAAATGCAACGCCTCCAATTATCAGCGGTAAACCAAATTTCAGCATTTGCAGTAACTGTCGTAAATTAATAGTTTCAGATAAACTTAAACGCCATTCGGCACGAGTATTCCAAGCAAAAATGAAACAGGCTAATACTATCGCTAAAGTATTAGCTAACAATAAATTACTAAAAGATTTAGTAGTATCAAATAGCAAGTAGATGAGTATGATAATGAGAACAAATGCTTTAGGTAATAATTGACTCATTGAAAAAGCAAAACCGCGCTCATTCATCCGTAACACAAGCGATAAAAAGCGCGACAGAAAACTACATAGCAAGGCAATGCAGAGTAACCAACTGATATAATTTGATTTTATCGAGAAAACTAATTCAGCTAAAAATGATCCTAATAATAAACATATTGTTAGACTAATCAACAACAATATCAAACCAGGCAATACAGCAGTTTTCAATAACAGTGGCTTATTCGCTGAATCATGGAATTCACGAACATAGCCCTGATCAAGTCCAAGGGTAAAAAATAAGGTCGCAAAGCTTAATAATACCTGTAGCAAAGCCATTTTGCCAACATCTTCTTGGCTAAATACCCAAGCAATAATAGGTAACGAAATAATCCCCAACAATGCGGCACCAACAGGCCCTATGGCAAACTGGAGTATTTTTTTAGGTGTCATAATGAATACAACTCTTTGTACTTTTCTTTCTGTAATAAAGTATCATGAAAAAACTTTTTTAAGTTGTTGTACCAGATTTGTCTCACTAAAATATTCACGCACTAATTTATTATTACCGATAGCAACCTCAACAGACTGGGGAGTAAGACTTAAATCATCTAGCGCAAATACCTTAATCCCCAATTTAGTAAATAATGCAAAAGAGCTAGTATCCGAACGCATAAAAACAGTTTTACCACGTCCCACTAAATTAATAATATTACCCATTGCCTGCTGGCGATTATGTGCAAAAAAGGCAATAACTACTGTATCTAATATTTTGTTATAATCTGTTAATGGCATAAACTTCATTAATGGATAGAATTTGTTACCGAACATCGAATCACCTAAAAGCTTAATCTTTTCAGCGTACTCTGAGTTGCCATAGGATAATGGACAATAGATTCTATCGATATTATCAAGTTCTAGTTTAACGAGTTCTTCAAAGACATGCTGATGATTATTGCTAGGATCAGCAGAGTTCCCTACTAACAAATTAATTTTGCCGTGTTCATTTATCTTAGAAATGATATTATCTGAAGAAAGCAATTCCTCACCACTGTAAACATTACTTTTGTAGGTTATAGCCTCGTACAACACCCCCTTGGCGCCATACCACTGCTGAGCATTCTGATAATCACCATCTACATAAGTGATAAAACCGCCCAATCGACTAATTAACATTCTTCGAAAAAACTCGAATATCCGAAAACGGTTATTTTTAACAGCTAGCTTATGGCAATAAAGATCGCCGCCCCAAATAGTCCATACACATTTTTTATGTAACCAAGGCATTAAACATAATAATATTATGAGTTGTTGCATAAATAACCCATGCAATATAATTTTATCATGAGAGTGTAAGGCTAATACGAGTTTATATAATACATTAAACTTTTTAAAAGTTACAAAGTGAAATGTATTATTGTTTTGCGTGTAAGGGTATTTTTCAATATCCCCAAATGTTAATATTGTATGCGGTTGTTCTGAGAAGTACTGTCGTACAATACCAATAAAGTCAGGGATAAACTTATCCAAACTGGCTATGTGTAAGATTTTTTTATTCATTACTGTTTGAGAATTCACTTATTATTTTACAAATATAATCTACTTGCTCATCGGTTAATTCATAATACAGTGGCAATCTGACTAATGTATCTGTGAAAAAATCCGAATTAGGTAAAGCATATCCAATGTACTTTGATTGATAATATTCACTTGTGTGTAGTGATAGATAGTGAAACACCGCATGTACACCGTTCTCTTTCAGATGTTGAATCAAAGCGGTACGTTGTTCCAGGTTTTTACATACCAGATAAAACATATGAGCATTATTAGTGGAATATTCTGCTAATTTGGGTAACTGGATATCTTTGTTGGCTAGTTCAACATTCAATATTTCATAATAACGTTGCCAAATAGCTTTGCGTCTAGCTTGAATGGTATCAATATTCTCAAGCTGAGCATAAAGATAAGCAGCAATAATATCTGACGGTAAAAAGGATGAGCCAATATCTACCCAACCATATTTAGCAACTTCACCGCGAAAAAATGAAGATCGATTAGTACCTTTTTCACGGATAATTTCAGCACGATGAATATATTGCTCATCATTGATAACTAGTAAACCACCTTCACCTGCAATAATATTTTTAGTTTCATGAAAGGAGAAAGTCCCAAACGTGCCGATACTACCAAGCGGTTTACCCTTGTAATAGCTATCAATAGCTTGGGCTGCATCTTCTACCACAGGGATGTTATGTTGCTTGGCAATCGCCATGATGGCATCCATATCACATGCAAGGCCTGCATAATGCACCACTACGATTGCTTTGGTATTTTTGGTAATGAGTTGCGCGATTTGCTCTGGATCAATATTGGGGTTATCTTTGTAACAATCGGCAAAAATAATCTTAGCACCACGTAAAGCGAAAGCATTAACAGTGGAAACAAAAGTATAAGAAGGTGCAATTACCTCATCACCTGGTTGAATATCAAGCAGAAGCGCGGCCATTTCCAATGCATCAGTGCATGAAGTTGTCATTAGCACTTTTTTAAAACCATAGCGTTGTTCAAAAAACTCATGACATTTTTTGGTAAATAAACCGTCACCAGAGATTTTTCCTGATGCTACAGTTTGGGCAATATAAACTAATTCCTTACCATGTAGGTAGGGTTTATTAAATGGAATCATTTATTAAAATCCTAATGCTTGTAATATTTCATTTTGCCTATTTAAATTTGCAGTAATTAGTATATGACCAAGCCTATCTGCACTAGATGCAATTTTTATTTCACTGTCAAAAGAACTACTCATTAAATTAGAATGAACTACATTAATAAAATTATCATCAAATAATCTACGCGACCTATTCAAATCATTTTCATTAAAAATAAACTTCACAATTGAAACCCTAGAGTTTAACTTTTCTAAATAATAATCATTTAAATTAAAAAATTCTCCCATAGAGATTGCCAAAACTGCTTTAGTAAAATCAAACCCAGTGCTGTGTAAAACCAAATCAGAACCTATATAATCTCCTCCCATTCGAGAGCCAATTTCAATGATATATGCATCACCATTTTCATTAATTTTCAATTCAGTATGCGCAGCACCATTAGACATATTTACAGCAACAAGCGTTCTATAAACCAAGTCATTTATTAAACTTCGCTCTCCAGCAGTAATTCTAGCAGGGCAAGTATGTCCTCTTTCTATAAAATCAGGAGAGCCCGTTGTGAATTTCTCCGTAATTTGAAGTATTTCGTGAACCCCATTGAAGCTAATGGATTCAACACTGAATTCTCTTCCTGTGACAAACTCTTCAATCAGAATTTCCTTTGAAAAGGATTCTTCGAAAGCTAGCTTTATAGCTGTACTAAGATCGTTTACTGAATCAACTAACGAGATCCCTCTACTGCCAGAACGATCTACAGGCTTCACTATGACAGGATAAACAGGTATGCTCACACTCTGGATATTATTCAAAAAAGTAAAATGAGGAACAGGTATTTTATTCTTTACAAGGCGCTGACGCATTCTATATTTATTTGTTGTGTACTCGGTACATTCTAAACTGTTACCTACTAACCCGAGATGATCAGCAATATAGTTAACAGTTATATTAGCTAGATCTGAGCCTATCGAACAAATACCATCAATCCCAATTATTTTGCATTTATCTAATATAGTTTTTTTTTCAGTAATACTTATTTTATAAAAATAATCACCAATTAACTCGTTGCCTCCCCAAGAAAAAACATGAGTTTCAATGCCCTGCATTTTGGCTAATCTAATCAATGGGAGTTGGAACTCACCAGAACCAATAATTGCAATTTTTTTCATGCTACGTAGACTCCAAGTTGGGGATCTATACTATCAATAAGCCTTGCAGGTACACCATAGCATTTTGAGAAGTCTACAATATTTGAATTAATCAAACTACTTGCCCCCACTAAACATTCACTACCAACGGTAATAGAATCAACCAACGTAGCACTAAAACCTATAAAAGTAAGCCTACCAATTTTTGCAAATCCACCCAAAGTAGCATTGGCAGCAATGAAACAATGACTATCCACTTCGACATCATGACATATAGTTACATTAGACCATATTGTCACATTATCATGAATAATAGCGCCCTGCTCAATAACAACACCATCAAATACAATAGTTCCATGTCCAATAATATCACTAGACACGCTTGCATTTGGAGAAATTATTGTTGCGACTTCTCTATTGCATGCTCGCAACTTTTCATATGCAGCCTCTCTTTTTCGCATGCATTTGTAACCAATAGCCAACACGTAAGATGCATCTGGATACATTTGTATGGCATCGTTGAAACCAACAACTTTTAGCTCGCAAAATGTCTTTGGCAAACTAGAAAGATATTCCTCATCAACACATATGGCTACAACCTCTATTTCATCAATTTTATTGCAAAGGGAGATTATGCTATTCGTAAATGAAGAACATCCAAAAATTACTAACTTTTTCTTAGTAACAATTTTCATTTTTTACCTATCTAATTAAGGATTTAAGGTACGTTCCATAACTATTTTTAGACATCTGAATAGCAGTTTCAGTTATATTTTTGTCTGTTAGCCAGCCAACCCGCCAAGCTATCTCTTCCAAACAAGCAATTTTATAACCTTGCCTCTTTTCAATAGTTTCAACAAATGAAGCGGCCTCTAATAGACTTTCATAAGTACCTGTATCTAACCAAGCAAAACCACGTCCTAAGAGCTCTACGTTTAATTCACCCATATCCAGATAAGCTTGATTAATACTAGTAATTTCTAATTCGCCGCGCGATGAAGGCTTAACATTCCTTGCAATATTCACAACTCGATTATCGTAAAAATATAAGCCTGTGACTGCAAAATTAGATTTGGGTTTTATGGGTTTTTCTTCAATACTAATGGCCTTTTGATTTTGATCAAATTCAACCACACCAAAACGCTCAGGATCTTTCACTTGATAACCAAATACTGTTGCTCCCGTTGATCTTGCAGCAGCTTTTTTAAGTATGGGTGAAAAACCTTGCCCCCAAAAAATATTATCCCCAAGGGCTAAACACACACTATCGCTGCCAATAAACTCTTCACCAATAATAAATGCTTGTGCTAAACCATCAGGGCTTTGCTGCACGGCATATTGCAGATTTATGCCAAAATCACTGCCATCACCAAGTAGACGTTGAAATGAAGATTGGTCCTCAGGCGTTGTGATAATTAAAATATCCTGTATCCCTGCCAGCATTAGTACAGAAATGGGATAATAAATCATGGGTTTATCGTAGACAGGTAATAGCTGTTTCGAAACCCCTTTAGTAATCGGGTACAAACGAGTACCAGAACCGCCAGCGAGAATAATTCCTTTCATAGTAAAATCAGTTCCTAGATAAAGAGATCCTAGATTTAAAGAAAAACTAGGACATAAAACAAAATAATAAAAGAGATTAAATGCCTAAACGCTCTCGCTGATAGCTACCATCTTGGACATGCTGACACCACTCTTGATTCGCTAAATACCATTCAATGGTTTTACGAAGGCCTGTTTCGAAGGTCTCTTCTGGTTGCCAGTTAAGCTCATTACTCATTTTCGTGGCATCTATGGCATAGCGGCGGTCATGGCCGGGTCTGTCTGTGACATAAGTTATTTGCTCAGCGTAAGGAGTATCTTTAGGCATTAGAACATCTAAAATACTGCAGATGGCCTGTACCACTTCAAAATTCTGCTTTTCGTTATGACCGCCAATATTATAGGTTTCACCGACTTTGCCACTTGTAACAACTTTATAGAGTGCACGAGCATGGTCTTCTACATATAGCCAATCACGGATCTGATCACCTTTGCCATAAATAGGTAATGGCTTGCCTTCGAGTGCATTAAGGATCACTAGCGGGATCAGCTTTTCAGGGAAGTGATAAGGACCATAGTTGTTGGAGCAATTAGTCACTATGGTAGGTAAGCCATAGGTACGTAACCATGCACGAACTAAGTGATCACTTGATGCTTTAGAAGCTGAATACGGACTGCTAGGAGCATAAGGTGTTGTTTCAATGAATAATGGTAACTCTTTATTCGCTGAAGGCTCCGTACTATCTTCAATATCATCAGGATGCGGTAAATCGCCATAAACCTCATCAGTGGAAATATGATGGAAGCGAAAGGCATTTTTTGCTTGGTCAGATAAACTACTCCAATAAGCACGTGTAGCTTCAAGCAGAGTATAAGTACCAACGATGTTGGTTTGAATAAAATCTGATGGACCTGTAATTGAACGGTCGACATGAGACTCTGCCGCTAAATGCATAACAGCATCAGGTTGATACTGTGCAAATACTCTATCTAGTTCTGCTCTGTCACAAATATCAACTTGCTCGAACGCGTATCTTTCATTTTTGTCTACGCTTACAAGTGACTCAAGATTGCCTGCATACGTCAGTTTATCTACGTTAATCACATAATCTTGGGTGTTGCCAATAATATGGCGAACTACTGCAGAGCCAATAAAACCTGCTCCGCCTGTGACTAAAATTTTCATTTAACTTCTCTTTCTATATCCGATTTTTCAAAAAACCTTTATAAGCATATATTCCAAAACATTTTATCGTTTTTAATATATTCAAACCTACAACATCTCGATAAAAAGACCATTGCCATTTTAAAATACTCATCTTATTCTGAGTCATTCCTGTATCAATACGATATTTCGCTAAAACATTTGACATGCCATAAGCTGTATCAATATCTTTCAAAATACTAAGCCACAATCCCATATCCTGCCGTTTTCTAATTAAAGGCATATAACGTTTACCAAGTACTTTTGCATTATATATCGCTGTCAAGCATCCAATTACATTACCAGTTAAAAGCTGCTCATAAGTTGTCATATTTGGAGGCGTAATTATTCCACCATCACCATTTGAACTAAACTTTTGATAAGCACTGTATGAGAGTAAAACGTTATTTTTCTCCATAAACGTTATCTGAATCGACAACTTATTCGACAACCATAGATCATCAGAATCTAAAAATGCAATATAATCGCCTGTCGAATGCCTAATACTGTTATTACGCGAAGCACCTGCTCCAGAATTTTCTTCCAGTTGAAATAGTTTTATTCTTTCATCTTTGACGCAGTATCCACTTACTATCTCTTTAGTAGCATCCACTGATACATCATCAGTAATTAGTAACTCCCAATTTTGATATGTTTGAGAAAGTACTGATTCTATACTTTCAACGATTGTGTTAGCGGAGTTATAGCTTGGCATAATAATCGAAACAAGTGGTTGATACTCCATTTAGCGCCCCATACCAAACAAAACAACTTTAACAGTCTTCAGCAAAATTTTAATATCTAACAAGGTGCTATGATGCTTAATATAATAAATATCGTATTTATGTTTCCAAACAGCATCCTCAATTGAGGCGCCATAGGGATAACTGACTTGTGCTAATCCTGTAACTCCCGGTTTAACCGCATGGCGAAAACGATAATAAGGAATTTCTTTTTCTAACTCGGCGATAAAGACTTCACGCTCGGGTCTAGGGCCGACTATTGACATTTCGCCTTTTAGAATATTAATAATTTGCGGTAACTCATCGATTCGAGTCTTGCGGATAAAGTTACCCACTTTAGTTACTCGAACATCATTTTGTGTTGCCCATTGTGCTCCGGCTTTTTCAGCATCACTGCGCATAGAACGGAATTTTATCACTTCAAATTCATCATTATATTGTCCAGTACGTCGTTGCTTATAAAACACAGGCCCAGGACTTTCTAATTTAATTGCTAGGGCAGTTATCAAGCCAATAGGTATAGCGATAGAGCAGAGCAAAAAGGCTGCAAATAAGTCTATTACACGTTTAGCTAATTGAGTACGTTTAGTCGATAGAATAGAAAAGGCTTTCTGGTGCAAAAAATAACCACTATGGAGTAAGCGAACTTCTGTATAACCAAGTCTTTCGTCTAAATAACTGACCAGTGGTTCAACCCAAGCGCCAAGCTCAGTTGCTTTAACTAAAAATTGTCTTTGCTCTTTTGTCAAACGCGCACTTTCAAAGTGGCAAATTACTTTGCAACTTAGATCTGTAATGCTGTAGTCATTAACGATCATATCGAATGAGTAATCATCAATAATCTCACCTATCTCTAACTCCCTATCCTTAGGGCAATAGACATAAATAACCTCCTGAGTTAGCACCTGTCGTTTTGACTTAAAACGTTTAATTAATGTTTTAATTGGTTGAAACTCTTCGGCATCTACTATTTCATTGACTCGTAAATTCATACAAAGACCTAATTTGTTAACCATTAGGATGGCCTATGGCATGCAGAGCACAGCTATATGACTTTAAAATCAAATGCGGAAACCCTACGTTGATATTCTATACACTCTGTTTACGAGCAAAGTGCCTTATTAAAACAAACATCACACCTAACATACCGCCAAGCATAGTGCCTAATACGCAAATTAATGCGCGTTTAGGTTTTGCCTTTTCTTCAGGTACTAATGCTGGATCTATGGTTTTAAATACGTACTCATCTCGTACTTCAGCGAACATAATGGTTTTAGCTTGTTCTTCCACCAACTTATAAAGAATCGTTTTAATATCGGCGACATTAGTTAGGGCAATTTGTCTATTTAAAAACTCACTGCTGCGATTAGCCTCAGCAACATCACGCTCTTTCATGACTTTATTAATATCTTCGATTAACCAAGTAACCCATTGTTTTGCAACGCTTGGGGATACATGCTCAACCGCTAGAGTAACCATTCCAGTTTCTTTATCCGTATTAATAGCTAATATTTTACTAAAAACTTTATAGGCTTCCTGCATTGAAGGTTCTGATTTAAGTGGAGGGTCAACTTCGCGTACCCAATGATTTGATTTAACATCATAAAGATCCGCATCGTATACGATTATATCTAAATCTCGATCCCACTTTTTTACAGCCATTAAATCGGCAAGAATATTATATTTTTGAACAAACTCACTGGTAAATTGGCGGGATTTTAATACCTCAATGGCTAATTGAGTTTTATCGACACCACCCTTAGCGCCTAAGTTCACTCCAGCTAAGCTGGCTAAACCGCCAAATTGAGACGCTAATGCGCTTAAGTTACTACCTTGCTCTGCTGATGCTGGTGCCAGTAATGCCTCAGACTTATAGATATTGGGTTGCATTATCGCAAACACCACAGAACCAATTGCGAATACTGCCGTAATGGCAATGATTAACCATTTGCCTTGCCATATAACCGAAAAAAGTTCACGAAGATCAATTTCGTCATCTTGCACTTGAGGAAATCTTGCGTCGGATTGGTATGTGTTTGGATTTTGAGTAATTTGTGTGTTCATTTTTTAGGTTCTAGGTCCTAGATCCTAGATGCTAGGCCCTAGGAAAGCTTAAAGATATTTAAAGAAGGTTCGAGAAAATAAAAGGTGCTAGGGCCAAGTGCGAGCTTGTGTCCTAGCAGTTGCGGATCAACGCCCTCGAACCTTCCTTCTACAGCCCTGAGATTACAGACACTGCAACAGCAGTATTGTAGATAATGCCAGTGACTTGACTCCAAAGCGTTAAGTTGTCTTTATATTCAGTATCTAATGGTACAACAACTGTGTCTCCTGGTTCTATAGCACTGCCACCATTAAACCAGAAGGATGTGGTTGGCATTTCGACCGAGCCATCAGCCCTTAGAATATATGAGCGAGATTCATCGGCACGTTTACGTGCGCCACCAGATAATGCTAAATATTGGTCGAATGTTAAACCTTGTTTATATCTATGTGTGCTTGGGTGCTGTACTTGGCCCATGACTGACACGGTTTGATTAGTCGCAGGAATATACAACGCATCCTCATCTTCAAGCATAAGGTTAGCACTATCGATACCCAGTTGGATTGCATTGATATCAACAACTAATCGACCGACAGTTTTAACATTTTCAAGCTGATTTAACATCAGCTGCGCATCGTTATAACCAATGGTTGGTGTATCTTTTGTCAATGCTTTAGCGGCGATTTCACGACGTAATTCATCAGCAAGTTTTGATAACTCAAGCTGCTCTTTATCTTTTACTGACTTACGTAAAAATACAGCACTGCGAGGAGCTGCATCGCTCGTCAAACCACCTGCGCGAGATATCACATCTTTCAAGCTTTCGCTACGCTGAATACTGTAAGTACCGGGAAACTTAACTTCACCCTTGATAGTTACCCAGCGAGTCTCCTGCCAATCAGGAAGCGTGCGAACAGTTAGGATGTCACGGCTTTGTAGTATAACGTTTGCAGTTGGTACATTTTGCATGACCTGATCTAAGCTCAGCTGCATATGTTCAACCGATACACCGTTTTGCTCAGAAACATTTTGACGAGTCAATTCAGCCGAAAGTGTATAGGCACCTTCTTCTAAACCACCAGCCGCAATGAGTAATTCTTTAACATCGCCATTAATAGTAATGGGGTATTGCCCAGGAAAACGCACATTTCCATTGATGCTGACTAACTTAGCGGCATCACCGAAACGACTCTGCTCTCTCAATTTTTTAACTATAGGTTTTAATAACTCTTCACGGTCTGCGTAATCAAAAACAATGATTGAATCACGCGGATTTAGCTTAGGATTATAATGTGATTTAGGTTCTGCTATCGCTCGTCCAAGCGCAATACGTTCCACTTGAATATCACCGCGTTGATTTATTTCACGGACAAGTAAGGAATAATCCAAATCAGCGGATATGGTTAGATCCCCCCAAACTGAAGGGAGTAAATCGGCAACAGTTAAACCTTTAGTCCATTGATATTTGCCTGGACGAACAACAGCACCAGCCAAAGTAATCGCATTATCAATACGGCTAGAGGCTGACCTGACGTTTAGTAGGTCGCCATTTTTAACTAAGGTGTTTAAACCACCATTTTCTGTTAAATCAACACTTACTACAGTTTTAACTGATTCATTACTATAACGTTCAACTGTACTTGCTTTTGGATAAGCGCCCGGATTTAAACCACTGGCCATGCGAATAACATCAGCCATGGTTTCATTATTTTTAAGTTCATATATAGCAGGACGACGAACTTCACCAATCACGCTAACTGAACCACCTGATGATGGAATAAAAACCACATCACCTGATTGCAAGCGAATATCACCTGATGCATCACCACGCAGAAGTAAATCATAGAGATCTAGGCGACCTACTGTTTTACCTGCTCGTTTAATTTGTATGTCACGCAAGCTACCAATTTGATTCACACCACCGGAAATAAATAATGCTTGAGTGATCGTCGATAAACTAGAAACAGTGTAGGAGCCTGGTTGAAAAGCATCACCAGCAACAAAGATACGAATTGACCGTAATTCGCCCATTGTGATATTTGACTCTATGCCAATCATACTTTGGCTAATTTTTTGCTGTAACAATTCGCGTACTTCTGAAAAACTCAAACCAACAAGCGATATTGGCCCTAGACCCGGAAATTGAATTGCTCCATCACGACCAACGGTTAGCGTGTACTGGTTATTCTCTTTACCAAACAACTGAACATTTAAGCTATCACCGGGACCAATCATGTACTCAGCAGGCACTGGCACATCGTTAACTGGTGCAAAAGTGCTTGGCGAACCCGCAAAGAGATCGTAACCAAAACGCTTTAGTTGATTTTCTTTATTGTCTTCAATAGCTTCAACCTTTGCCTCTGACTTCGTCGCCTGGTTTAGCTGGTCACTTTCAGATTGGTCAACTACATCATTATTGGCAGCACGTGGAGTCACCACAGTTGGATTTTCAACTACTGTTTGAGTAGCTGAACCACCAGTGATCATCGAAGGGTCAACGCCATATTGACGTGCTAGCCTTTCTTGTTCTGACTTAGGTAAAGCTTTGAACTGCTCGATCATCTGTGGAGATGGCGTAATGGCATTAGCCTGCGCGCCCATCAAAATCGCGGCACTTATGCCTAGTATGATGAATTTTTTGACTTGTTGTAGCACCAGATATCTCCGTTTATAAAAATGAGTCAAAGCTTATTATTGGTTTTTTAGAGGTAAAACCTGAGTTTCACATTCAAACACTCGGCAATCAAACGCCATTTAGAGTGTACAAAAAACTAACGATTCTTTGGGGTAAATGTTGGATTGTTTACATCATCAAGCAACTACGGTTAATCGTATCATGACTGAATAAAGGTAAAATTGGGCATATTAATGGCTATTGAGGCTCCCTGCATTACCCATTTAATAAAGTTAATGAAGAAACTGTTTTTCGATAAATATCCCTGTATACCTGCCAGTTCGGTATCCGAACCTCTCGTTCGAGAGATTAACCTGCGGTTTCTCGCCTTTCAAACACGCTACCGATCCGCGTGGCGGCCCGAGGCCTTCGGCGTCCGCTTAACGAATGAAACTTTTCATTCGTTGCCTTTCAGACACGCTACCGCCCATAGATTGCGGCTTCTATATTGCCCTTCGCGACGCGAAAACTCATATTTTTCATGTAATCAAACCTCATCATTCTTTATAAAAAGAATTACAAGACTCCAATCCATTTGAATTTCTAGCGAGTGATATCACCACTCTTGTGGGGAAAAACACGCCAAATTATTAATTAGAACAAGACTATCGCAGCCTAAACCCAATAGTCACCTAAACGTCGATGCAGGCCTTAAGCAGCTAAGCTTGCGCATCAACTAAAGATTCATTTTTAACAACATACCAATGACGTTAAGAAGGATAAACGACAATCTTAAAGTCTGGTTACATAAGTTTACTTCAAACCCGAAAGCTTGACTGGTTAATTAACAAGCAATTGCAAGTCAATGTTTCAAATTTTAGCGATAAATTAAAATCTTAATGATTTCAATTTTGTAAAAACCCATAAAAATCTTATTATTTAATAACTTAACAAAATGTTATCCATCTCTGACAAAAAGCCTTAATAATAAGAATAGTCAATTTCCTACAAATATTTCATCTTAATTCTTACAATGAAACTTGTGTTAATTAGTTAACTACAAACTCTTTCAACCGTTTGCTCAGGTACAGTAACCGTCTTTATCTGCCCCATAATGTTAAAAAGAACATGGCAACGTTTATTTGGGCATTTTTCTTGAAAAATGCCTTCGAGATCAACAAAGGGCCCATCTGTAAAACGAATTTTTTCCCCCGTTTTTAGCTCTAATTCTTCGGCTAATACTGTTTGGGAAGGCGTTAGTTCTTTCATGCGAATGGCATGGATAATTCTGTCGTCAATGGGCGTCATTTTCTCTTGACAATTAACGATTCGATTCACACCACGAGTAGAATGGACCTGCCTGACACTTGTCTGGCTTGGGTCAAAATTGATGAATAAATAATTTGGAAATAGTGGTACACGACAAACTTGTTTGCGCCCGCGCTGAGATTTCTCTTCAGAGACCATAGGCAAATACGTCTCTAAATTTTGAAGTGCTAAGTTTTGTTGTGCTCTCGCTTCACTACGAGGTTTACAATACAAAAGGTACCATGCCTTCATAAGCTAATCTCACTACCCTATAAATAAGTGATGTCCATTCACGGGTCGCAATCATAGCAAAGATGCTCAAGTCGGTGGAAGTAATTTTTCGACTATTCCTGTCTCTCGCTCGGTATGCATACAATGACGCTTACATTAACTAATTCATAATTAAAATCACAACACTATACTGCTGATAATGTCACCACTTAGCTTACCAAAATTGACTTTGGTTGCTTTTAAGGGGTATATAAGGTGGGATTTTAGCGAAAATACTCATTTTACTGCTAAACACATTACTTTTATTATAAGAACGTAACAATAACCCATACGTAACTAGCGGTTATTCAACAATTAATGAATGCTATAGCGCGAATTAATGGTTGATTAAACCTGCAGGCGATATTGGGACGAGCAACAACCATTTTTCTGTGGTGACATCATCCTGTTTCAGGGGCCCACAGGCAATCACGAGCTTAAGGTGGAAGACTTCATGAGCGTAGCAAAACCACAAGGAACGATGCTTGGGCATCCCAAGGGATTGTTCCTGCTGTTTACAACAGAACTTTGGGAACGATTTAGTTATTATGCAATGCGTGCCATTTTGGTACTGTATTTAGTTGACCAGGTGGGTAAACAAGGCGGTGGCGGCTTAGGATTTAGCCAAGCTGACGCTTTATCCTTGTATGGTACTTTTACTGCGTTAGTGTATTTAACGCCGCTGATTGGTGGTTGGTTAGCTGATAATTTTCTGGGTCAGCGCAAAGCCATTTATTTTGGTGGTGCGTTAATGGCGGCTGGCCAATTTATGCTAGCTGCGCCTCATGCTTGGTTTCCTGGTATTGAAACGACCATTTTTTATATCGGTCTAGGTACACTCATTCTGGGTAATGGTTTGTTTAAGCCGAACATTTCCACTATGGTGGGCGATCTCTACGAGGAAGGTGATCACCGTCGCGATGGTGCATTTACTATTTTCTATATGGGAATCAATTTAGGTGCGGCATTATCCGGCTTTATTGTTGCTTGGGCTTATACTAGCTTTGGCCACACTGAAATGGTTAATGGCCAAGAGGTTTTTGTTAATAACTGGCAGGCAGGTTTCTTCTGTGCTGGTATTGGTATGCTGCTGTCGCTGGTGATTCAATTTTTATTTGCTCAAAAACTGTTAGGTAACATTGGTACCGTGCCAGCGGCCAAGCTAGAACGTGAACGCCAGGCTAAGCTAGGCAATACCCGTAAAGAACCACTTACTAAAATTGAGCGTGATCGTCTCAAGGTAATTATGGTGCTGGGTTTGTTCACGATTATTTTCTGGGCGGGCTTTGAACAAGCGGGCGGATTAATGAACTTATTTACCAATGAGTTTACTGACCGTTACATAGGTACTTGGGAAGTGCCCACGACTTATTTCCAATCGCTAAACGCTATTTTTATTGTGTTATTTGCCCCTGTAATTGCTTCTATCTGGATCCGTTTAGGTAAAAATGAACCTAACTCGCCAGTGAAATTTGCCTTAGGTTTGTTCTTATTGGCGATTGGCTTCTTGTTCATGATTGGCGCTGTGGTTGAGATGGGTAGCGATCCTACTGCTAAATCAAGCATGTGGTGGTTAGTGGGTGCTTATTTCTTCCATACTATGGGTGAATTATGTTTGTCACCTATTGGCTTGTCTATGGTGACTAAGCTTGCTCCACTGCGCATAGCCTCTTTGATGATGGGCGCTTGGTTCTTGTTTATTGCGATGGCGAACAAGGTTGCTGGGGTCGTAGGCTCTTTGATTGGTCACGGTGGTGGCAAAGAGGAACAACTTGCTAATGCTATGTCAATTTTTGCCGGTATTGCGATTACAGCTGCTCTATCTGGCGTGATCCTGTATTTTATGGCTGACAAATTAGTCGATTGGATGCATGGCGCAGAAACCAAGCATCATACTGAAGCCGAAGCCTTAGAAAGTGAAATTGCAGTGACGGCTGAACATGAAGCGATAAAACGTTAATTATCCTGTTCAACTGTTTTTGACTGTTAAAACAAAACGCCTTACTCGCAAGAGTAAGGCGTTTTTGTTAAGTCAGCTATTCGGTATACTCAATTTAGCCAAAGCGTCTAAAAAAACTAAAGGCTTAACTGTAGAAAACCACCAGCAGGTAGCGTTGCATCATAGACTAAGCCCTTAAACTTGTTATCAAGTAAAGCTTGTTTATGCTCAGGCTCACTTGTCGCAATACATAACTGTTCTTGCGGTAAAATACTGCGGAACTGAATGCTCGGTTTACCCCAATCTAACACGCCAAGCTGAAGACTCTCAGACAGTGCTAACGGGCTTAATCCCTCGTCATTACGCAGATAACAACGTAGCCCCTTACCCGCCTGTGCAATAGCAGCACGGTACTTAGTTAGCTCAATGGCAACATAAATCATATCGGCTTTAATATCGAGACCAGATTTCACTAAACGCTCGTTCAAATAGCTCATCATGTTAAAGGGTTCAATAATGCTCTGACTCTGACCATTTCTAAAATCTTTGAGCTTCTTATTAACAAAACTTCTCAGCAGAACGCAGGCAAACGCAGCTCGATTATCCTCTGGGTACAAATGGGCCATGTACATAATCAGGTAATCACTACCTACCATAGTTGAATCAATGAAATAACTGCTTATATCGCTATTTTTATAAAGGCTATAGTCAACCTTGGCTGCCGGATAACTAATATTTGAAGCGGGAAAGAGTTGTTGCTGAACTTGTTTTGCCGCAGCAACACTTTGCTCAAGCAATGCTAGATTATCACTTAATTCTTGGTGGGATAGCGCGTCAAAATCTGCGGATTGAGTATCATCAATGTAGGAACTATGAAGGCTTTGTTTAATGGCTTGTTCAATAATAAATAAATCAGATACTGGCTTAACGAGATAATCACTTGCGCCAATGCGTAAGGCTTCTACGACGTCAGCCATGACATTATTACCCGAGATCACGATAGAAGGTACTAAAGGTGCTAACCTTGTCATTTCCTTAAGCATATCGAGCCCACCGAGCTTAGGCATACTCAAGTCTGCAAGAACAATATCGAAGCGCTGCGATTTAAAAACTGACAATCCTTGTTCTCCATCACAGGCTTGTGTGACTTGCGCACCTCTACTATCGAGAAAGCTTGCAACAATCTGCCTAAACACGGGGTCATCTTCAACTAAAAGAACCGCAACACCATTTAACGCCATAAAGGTTCCCGAATAAAGTTCATCGCATAGCCATTACTCAAGTGAATATGCCAATAACAAAATTTAACAAGGCTAGCATTTGATGACTAAAGACAAATGCTGTCAAGTACGGCCAATAGGGTTACTCAAGCTCCTGCATATACTGATCGAGCAACTCATCATCATCTTGCTTTTGAGGGACATTACCATCATAGACTTTATAGTCCATGTGCTGTAAATATGCATCTTTGACAAAGGCATAAGGATCGAGTGCATTATCAACAAGTCGCTCTTGATCGATTGCTGATGCTCTAGAATGAAGGTTTTTAAGTCCCCATTTAACAATGGATTGCCACATTGTTAACTCCGACAATGGGAAGTATAGACCATCAACCCAATCAGACGCGAGTTCTCGCACAACATAAGGACCCGCAAATGGCGCCATGAAGTAAGGTCCATTAGGCACCCCATAATAACCCAGCACTTCATTAAACTCATCTTGCTTGCGGCTCATACCCATCATGTCAGCGACATCAATGACACCTAATAAGCCGACAGTAGAATTGATTGTAAAGCGTCCACCAGCATTAGCTGCCCAACCCCACTTACCCTGCAGCACATTGTTTACTAAGCTGCTAGGTTCCTCTAAATTCTGCACAAAGTTATTGATACCTGTTTTAGCAGGCGTAGGAATATAATCGTTATAACCATGGGCTACAGGACGATATAAATATCTATCTAGGTAGAGATAGTTGAAGTCCCACATAGCTCGGTTAAAGCCTTCGAACGGATCGCGGGGATCATCATAGGTAATTTGTACCTTAGCAGGTGTTTCCTGCTGAATGGTATCTGGTAGGGATACTTCAGCCGATTGCACTTTAGGCAACAGCATTAACCCCAAAGATAATCCCATCCATTTTAACTTCATATCGCTCTCTTAATATAAATGTACTGTTTAGACATCAAATTTTCGCTAAAGTGACAATACAAAAATGACGATATAAAGATAATTCGTCTTAGTGGCATACTATCCAGTATGACAGTTCCTTTGTCACAAGGCGCATAAGCATACTTGGCAAAAAAAATTGGTCAATTGTTAATTTTACTAAACGAATGTATCGCAGGATAAACTATATAAGGTTATTAAATGGAGTCGATTCCACTTGTCAGCAGTCAAAATTCGCAGTTACACACTGCGATGGCTAACACTGATGCCCTCAATGCTACTCCACGCCCCATTCCAGCTCAGGTGCAAACATCACCTGAAGGAGATAGTATTATTCTAAACGGTACAGAATATAATTTAAAGCTAGTTAATGCTCAACAGCGGCAAATATTGTTGACTGCTAATAGCTTTTTAGTCACGCCCAATGCGCAAAACAGCTCAACTCCAACTACGATAGTGCAAAACTCCACTAGCCAACTGCTTGCCTTAGCTACACCTCTCGTACTGAAAATCCCTGAGGCAGTGATCAATCTGGCGCAACAAAATGGCATCTCTCAGACGCAGCTTTCAGCGCTCGCGGCTCGCACACAGGGCTATCCATTACCCAACGTCACTATAGTTAACAAGGAGCTTCAATTTGCTAATGGTACCGTTGTAGCACAAGATCCTGGACCCCAGCTGAATCAAGGTGAATTCATCGCGAAAATAGCCTTTCAACAAGGGCGCCCTATTTTATTACTCACCCCAATACAGAGCAAACTCGAAATCATAATTGGGGCGCCAGTAAATGAAACTCAGGTTCCCACAAATAAACCATCTTCTGATCTTGTGATCGCGAAAATTGAACCAGCCCAGATCATTGCCTCCTTTCTAAAAAAACTCGAAAATATCAACTTTCTACCTGAGCCCACAAAACAAATTGTGACAGCCAAAGTCGATATAATGCAGCTTCAAAGTAAAGTAGATATTCCATCAGCGCCTACTGCGACTGGCTCACAGAATATCTCTAACGCGCAAGTCATAACGCCAACAACTAAAGACCTAGGTCAGATCAGCACCCAAAACTCAGCCCTTGAAAATCGGCTTGAGGGTCAATCACCAGCATCACAAATGGGTGAAAACGTAAATAGCAAAAACGGGTTACCTCAAGGCTCAAAAACGTCACAAGAAATCCTAAGTGTGAGTCCTACAGACATAAACAAACTTAAGAATATTTTAGGATCCAGTAGCCAAAAGAGTGAACAACAAGGCAATGATGCTAAGACTGATACTTCGATAAAAGTAGCTGATGTCTTACAAAAAGCGTTCAATAAAGCGGGGGCACTTCCTATTGAGCTATCTCGTTCTAATAGCAACTCGAATTTAGCATCTGAGTTATTGAAACTCCTACCGCATTTAGGGCTACCACCACTGAGCCAATTAAATGATATCGATGAGCTCAAAGCCAATATTCTCGGTCTAGCGAGTCTAAATCTTGCTACGCCTCAATCAAATCAAGCCTCTATGCTCATGAATGGGAGTGCAATTACCTCACTTTTTCAGCTGCTACTTGGCTTTAAAGCCAATAACAATTCGAATTCCATGAGCAAAAAGCTTGTCGACTACCTTGAGCAGTTACAAGCTAAAGTGGGCTTCTCCACTAAACTACTTGGGCAACTGAGCAAAGCAGGAGGCCTTGATAGCATGGGACTATTAGCCTCTAACCTGCATTTATACCAACAAGCAAGTAATGAGAGCGCAGGCAATTTGGTGTGGTTCTTCGCCCTTCCCTATGGCATTAACCAACGTCAGGAGCAACTGGAAGGGAAATTTGAGCAAGAAGCCGATCCTGATGACCCAGATAAAAAAATGGGATGGCGTTTACAACTGAAGTTTAATCTAGCACAAGGACCTCTGCTGATTTCAGCCCAAAACCACAATCAACAATTAGATATCCAGTTCAAAGGCAATAGTCAGATACTACTAAATAAGGTTAATAACTTTTTAACGCCCTTAAGCCAAAAACTATCACAACTGGGTTTTACGCCTGGTGAACTATCAACTCAAATAGCGCAAGTACCAGCAACCTTATTACCTGGTGATCATTTCCTCGTAAAGACAAAAGCTTAATGAGTGACAATGTTCCAACACTAATATTGAGTTCATTATACAAAACATTGGAAATAACGATATGAGTGAAGAGAGTGAACCTAAACAAGCTGTCGCACTGAGCTACGATGGCCGTAACGCTCCTAAAATAGTCGCGACTGGTGAAGGGCTTATCGCAGAAGAAATTATTGCCTTAGCTAAGGCTAACGGCGTTTATATCCATCAAGATCCCCATCTGAGCCATTTTTTGCAATTGCTAGAGTTAGGAGAGAAAATTCCCAAGGAGCTTTACCTGCTTATCGCCGAACTGATTGCATTTGTGTATATGCTCGACGGTAAATTTCCTGAGCAATGGAATAATATGCATAAAAAAATTGTCGAGAAGGCATAAAATAAAAAAGCTAATTCAGAAAAAT
The DNA here is from genome assembly GCF_025654245.1 of Shewanella sp. SM29. Lineage (NCBI taxonomy): Bacteria > Pseudomonadati > Pseudomonadota > Gammaproteobacteria > Alteromonadales > Shewanellaceae > Shewanella > Shewanella sp. SM29. The sequence goes on along the minus strand of NZ_JAKKRN010000005.1, from coordinate 126,445 downwards.
TAGCTTTTAGTGTTCAATTGGCTACCGATTACTTACGATGCAGACGGATCAACAGCTCGGCTTCAGCTTTAGGTAATTCGCATTCCTTAATCAATTCGTCGACGCCAGCACCAAGCGCGACCATCTTCATGGCTCGAGTATAAAGTTTTGCCTGTGGATCCTGTTGAGTCGTCTCTTCAATTCGTTCAGACTGTTGCAATATGCGTTTCTCTAATTCAATAACACGACGGCCTACACCGATTGTGCCACTGCGTAATTCTTGCAATTCGCGTTTAAAAGACTCTCGCTGCCGATCGCCCTCTTTAACTAACACAGTCAATGCCTCAACTTTGCTTCTTAATTTACTCAATTGCTTTTGTAAAAAGAGTACTAACCCTAAGCATGCGATGACATAGACTAACGCTGCGATCAAAAATTCATCGCCCATCAAAGATCCTTATACTCACTCAAAACCATAGATTAGGAGTTGGCTTACAATTAAGTTATCTATTCCAAAGTGCTCACTTAACGTCACCAATATAATTGGCCATTGTTCAAGCTATGATAAAAAGACTTCGTCTATCCATAAATCGTAAATACTCAACATCATCGATTTATTCGCAAATAAACAAAATGGCTGAATGAATTCTAATCATTCAGCCTTATCACACTCATTGATTAGATCTGAGTCAACTCAGCCCATTCTTCATCGGACAATAATTTGTCGAGATCAACTAAGATAAGTAATTCATTGTCGCGATTGCTCACGCCTTGAATAAACTTAGCACTCTCTTCCGTTCCAACATTTGGCGCATTGTCAATTTCAGAGCGGCGCAAATAAACCACTTCTGCAACACTATCAACTAAGATACCAATGACCTGCTTTTCAGCTTCGATGATAACGATTCGGGTTGAATCATCAACTTCAGCAGACTGCAATCCAAAACGTGAGCGGGTATCAATTACAGTGACAACATTACCACGCAAGTTAATGATGCCTAGAACATAATAGGGGGCACCAGGTACGGGGGCAATTTCAGTATAACGCAGCACTTCCTGCACTTGCATTACGTTTATACCGTAAGTTTCATGGTCCAACTTAAAGGTAACCCATTGTAATACTGCATCATCTTTACTTGCAGCGACTGCTGCTACATTTCTTGTATCTTTCATGTTTACCTCAACCAATTGAGTCCTGACAACCTAAACCCGCATTAAGCATTTCAACTAAGGCTTGTACGTGCAAAATGCCACACATCTGTTCTTTCACTACACCCGCTAACCAAGGGCGTTTACCCGCTTGACTACGCCAGTTGACTTGCGATTTATTAATTTTTACCGCATTGACCAAGGACTCACAAGTCAATCCCCAGTTACTGCCTTCTAATAATACAAGATATTGATAATTTACCGATTGCGCCAGTTTATCTGTGTATTTTTCTGGCATAACCCACGCACAAGTGTCGACAATGTTCAATTGTTCCTCCCTATGCGTCTGTACACCAAGAAACCATGCGGGTCGACCAAAGATGTGGTTTATCCGCTCAACTTTTACTATTCCACCTAAACTCACCAAAGGCACAGCCAATGTCAGCCCTGCTACTTTAAAGAATAGTACCTGAAACTCATCATCGAGCACTTCTTGCAAATCTTTTGTCACACTAGGAGGCGTAATGCCGACTTGTGTTTCTGGCACAACCACTGGCTCAACGATTTCATCAACAACGGTTTCATTAACAACAGGCTGAGCTTGTGGTACTTCCACCACAACAGGTTGAACATCAATAGGTGGCGCTATCTCTACTGAAGGTGGTATCGGTTCTAACCTTGCAGTCTTTAGTACTGGCGCGAGTAATTTCTCTAACGCTTGCTTATTCACTTGAGCTACAACCTGGCTTACCGGAGCAACAAACTCATGTTGTCTTGGCGCCGCTTTTGGCTGCAACTGCGCAATAGGCGTTATGGCCTTCTCTACATTCTGCGGTGCGGCAGTGCGACCATTTTCAGCCAAAATTGCCGCATCGAGCAATGCTGCCTCCGTTTGATTAACGGCAACATTTTGATTTGAGTCTGCTTTTACAATGCTTTGAGGGGAAACAATCTGGTTTGGACTGTCGTCTTCCTGCAGCAATAATGCGAAAAAATCAAAAACAGTTTCATCAACCGATTTTGACATGGCCAAACTCCCCAACTAATAAGAAATCTAATAATCTTTCATAGGCTTTAACGCCGCGGCAACCACTCGCATAATGCGATGCTGGTAAATGTGCCAAACTGGCATCTCTAAACTTAGTGTCTACTGGAATAACGTCTTTCCACAAAGTATCACTGTATTCGGCACCAAGAACTTGCAAAGCCGCAGGTGATGCTTTGGTGCGTTTATCGTACATGGTTGGCACAACAGTGTAACTGTAGCGCGTCTTCTTAGATCGCCCCATTAACTCCATCGTTTTAATCATCCGCTCTAGCCCTTTAATGGCAAGAAACTCCGTCTGCACAGGAATAATGATATGCTGACTTGCCGCAAGCGCATTGACCATTAATACCCCGAGTACGGGTGGGCAATCAACGATAGCAACATCATAATCATCAGCAACCAGTGCTAATAAATTACGTAGTACTAATCCCATTCCTTCTTGATGACCTAAGGCTCTGTCTAAGGTAGCCAATGCCATAGTTGCAGGCAATAAATCCAAACCATCGACTAAGGTTGGCACTACATGGGATAAAACGAGTTCCTTAGAAAGGTTTTTATGGGCAAGAAAAACATCAAACAACGAGCCTGGAACCTCTTCAGAATCAATACCTAAGTAATAACCTAACGAAGCATGTGGATCGGTATCTATCATAAGAACACGCTTACCACGCTTAGCTAAAGTTCCCGCTAAACTCGCTACCGTCGTGGTTTTACCTACGCCACCTTTTTGATTCGCTATGGTCCAGACTTTCAAGAAGTGACCCCTATCTATACTGGTTAATACGCTAATGAACTAGAAAATTGTGAGTTCACAAATTCTAAAAATTACTGCTCTTTTCTGGTCGTGACTCGAATGCCGCCATTGGGCAAACTAATCACTTTGACACCATCGGCATTCTCAGATATCACCACGGGCAGCATCTCTGCATTTTGGGTTGCAATTGTCTGAGAAACAGCTTTAACCTCTTTTTCTGGCGCTTGAAGCTGTTTAGGAATAGAGGATTCCAGATTAGTTTTTTCCTTCGCCGTATCTATTTCAGTATCTGGTTCGCCCAGCAAAGGCGGAATGCTATTTTGTACCGGCTCAGGACCAATCGCTACAGCCTTCTGCTCACCAGGAGCCGCTAATTGCAACATTGCTTTAGTCTGATCGGGATGAGACGCTAACCAAGTTGCAATGGCTTCAGCCTGTTCGTCAGGTACCATTAACAGCACCTGAGTCGATTCCAAACGTTTTACATCCGCCTGCAGTAAACTATTCTTACGCTTGTAATCTAGGCTTAAGGCACCAAGAACCAAAATGGCTATGCCCATCAACAAGATGATGAGCACACTATTTGTGCTCATCGGATATTGATTTTTAGACACGAACAGACTCTTTTAAAATACATTCGGCCATGTTGTCTAAGGCTATCGACTGGGTGGCAATCCCGGCACTCGCAACGGCTTGTGGCATACCATAAACCACACAACTGGCTTCATCTTGCGCCCAAATGGTAGCGCCTACAGCTTTCAACATACGTGCGCCTTCTCTGCCATCCGCCCCCATGCCAGTTAATACAACAGCAAGCACATCACCACTAAAGGCTTTAGAAGCAGAAGCAAAGGTGATATCCACACAGGGCTTATAATTCATATCAGCACTGCCTGCGATAACTTTTAATCGGCCACTTGCTCCAGTACGTTCAACCATCATTTGCATACCACCCGGCGCTAAATATGCACAACCAGGTTTAAGAAGATCGCCATTAGCGGCCTCTTTTACATCAATCTTACATAAGCCATTTAAACGACTCGCAAATGCAGGGGTAAAGGCAGCAGGCATATGCTGGATTAATAAAATAGGATGCGGATAGTTTGCCGGAAACTGCGTGAGTATTTTTTGCAGCGCAACCGGACCACCAGTAGATGTACCGATCAGCAATAATTTATACTGTTTACCACTTGCACGAATCGTCGTTGCCGTTGAGGTTCTAGCAGGAGCTGCGACAGGCGTATGAGCCGATATACTGGTTGAACCTAAAACGCTACCTGTTGGACGCACGCTAGTTGTTGGCACAACCACAGGACGTGCAATCGGACGAAACATTCTGCGTCGTCCCAATGCCTTAACTCTTTGTTGCAACAATAAAATGGCATCATCTTTGTTGGTCGCAATATCTTCAAAACGTTTAGGTAGAAAATCTAATGCACCAGCATCTAAAGCGTCTAACGTTGCTTTAGCGCCATCATGGGTTAAAGAAGAAAACATCAAGATCGGAGTCGGACACTTAGCCATGATTTCACGAACAGCAGTAATACCATCCATGACAGGCATCTCAATATCCATAGTGATAACTTGGGGATTAAGCTCAGCAGCCAACTTCACCGCTTCGGCCCCATTTGAGGCCGTCGCGATCACTTCCAGTTCAGGATCTTGATTGACTATTTCACTAACACGTCGTCTGAAAAAACTTGAGTCATCAACGACTAATACTTTAATGGCCATTCCATTCCTTAGCTTGGAAACTAATTCTTACTTTTCGCATAATGCTTTAGCAATCCAGGAACATCTAAGATCAGTGCAATACCACCATCCGATGTAATTGTCGCACCAGCCATCCCAGGTGTGCCATGTAACATAGCGCCAAGAGGTTTAATAACGACCTCTTCTTGTCCTATTAAGGCATCCACTACAAAACCAATTTGCATCATGCCTAATTGCACGATAACCACATGACCATGCTTTTTATCGCCATGTTTAAAAGTCGTTTTGTTTCTATGTAGCCAGTGTTCCAAATAGAACAAAGGTACGGCCTTATTACGTACTATGACAGTCAGTTGCCCATCAACTATATTGGTTTTTGTAAGATCGAGATGGAAAATCTCATTCACGCTAGATAGAGGTAATGCAAACACTTGTTTAGCGACATCGACCATTAAGGTAGGCATAATCGCCAGTGTTAACGGTACTTTAATCTCAAGTATCGTTCCCTTACCTTTCATGGAATCAATATGTACAGTGCCATTCAGCTGGGTGATACGAGTTTTTACCACGTCCATCCCAACACCACGGCCTGAAATATCTGAAATCTCAACTTTAGTTGAAAAACCTGGTGCAAAAATCAAATTATAGGCTTCGCTGTCTGTCATCCGCGAAGCAGAATCTTCATCGAGCACACCACGATTTATGGCGATTTTTTTGAGTTTTTCAGGATCCATGCCTGCGCCATCGTCTTCGATTTTCAGCAGTATATGGTCGCCTTCCTGACTTGCTGATAAGGTAATAGTTCCCGTTCTTGGCTTACCACTAGCTTCACGCTCGTTTGGCATCTCGATACCATGGTCCACAGAGTTACGCACTAAGTGGACGAGCGGATCGGCAAGCGCTTCAACGAGGTTTTTATCTAAGTCAGTTTCTTCACCGACCATGATCAAATCAATTTCTTTGTTTAGTGTACGAGCAAGATCACGTACCACCCGAGGGAAACGACCAAACACTTTCTTGATCGGTTGCATACGGGTTTTCATCACAGCGCCTTGCAAATCGGCAGTAACGAGATCTAAGTTCGCGAGAGCTTTCGACATCTCCTCATCATCACGGCTGATGCCTAAGCTCACCAATCGATTACGCACTAACACTAACTCACCCACCATATTCATGATCTGGTCGAGTCGTGCAGTATCTACACGTACCGTTGTTTCACCCTGAGGCACATTCGCAGAGCTAGCCTTAGCAGGTGCTTTATCGACAACCGCAATTTCCACCTTAGGTTTTGCAGCAACGACTGGGGCAGGAGCTGGTACTGCGGCTTTTACTGGCGCAGGAGCATGTGGTGCAGCAGTAGGTGCTACAGTCGAAACAGGGGGCGTAGGCGCTTTTACTTCAGCTTTCGCAGGTGCTCCGCCTTTCCCATGGAGTTCATCGAGTAATCGCTCAAACTCATCATCGGTAATTTCATCAGCATCTACAATCGGTTGAGGCGCAGGTGTTGCCACAACCTTAGGCTTAACAGGCACTTCAGCCTCAGCTTTAAATTTACCTGAGCCATGAAGTTCATCCAGTAACGCCTCGAACTCATCATCAGTGATGTCATCACCTGATGTTGAAGGTGTTTTAATTGGTGCAGCAGGCTTGACAGTAACAGGCTCAGATACAAATGTGGTAGCAGCGACCGCAGGTCCCTTTCCTGAACCATGAAGCGCATCCAATAAAGCTTCAAATTCAGCATCATTGATATCATCGATACTTGAAGACGTATTTTCAATGGAAGATGAGTTATCACTTATGTCAGCAGGGATTTCTTGAAGGGTAGGAGTATCAATAATGACTTCAACAACAGGTTCTGGCTCTACAACCTTGGCAGAAGCGACTTCAGATGGCAAAGGCGCACCTGAACTGAGCATTTTAAGTCTCGCTAACAAACCTGAATCGGCGGGATCTTGTTGCTCGCCCTGCTGGGTTTGCGCAAACATGGTATTAATTGCATCAACAGCCTGCAAAATAATATCCATCAACTCTGCGTTAACGCTACGCTTGCCTGTGCGCAATAAATCGAAGGTATTCTCAGCCTCATGACAAACATCCACCATGGGAGTTAAGCTAAGAAAGCCAGCACCACCTTTAACGGTATGAAAACCTCGGAAAATGGCGTTCAGCAAGTTAGTATCATCAGGATTATTTTCAAGCGCAACGAGTTGCTCTTGCAGAAGCTCTAAAATTTCACCGGCTTCGATTAAAAAGTCCTGGAGTATCTCTTCATCTACATCAAAGGCCATCAAATTGACTCCCAGTTAGAAACCCAGACTCGATAGAAGATCATCCACTTCGTCTTGACCCGTTACCACATCTTGACGAAGCTCGGCATTCATTATCGGGCCTTCTGCTTCAATATTATTTTTCTGAGCAATCTGACTTTCAATCATAGGTTGCTCACCAAATACCGTCAGCATAGAAACCAGATTACTTTCTACTTCCATTACTAGATCAATAACACGACGTATTATTTGTCCTGTTAAGTCTTGAAAATCTTGCGCCATCAAAATTTGATTAAGCAATTCACGTAATCGAGTCGAGTCATTTGCACTACGAGACATAAGGTCTTGTACATCGCGACAAAGGCCCTTAAATTCAGTCAGCGCTATCTCGCGTCGCATTAATCTGTCCCAAGATGGCATGACATTTTGAATATTTACGGTCACGGCATTGGCCAAAGGTAAACATTCTTCAACCGCATCCATGGTTTTATTTGCAGCTTGTTCGGTCATGTCAATAACGTAATTTAAACGTTGCTTGGCATCGGGGATCTCTGTATTGGCTAATTCAGCAAGACGATTATCAACTTGAAAATCCATCAGCGCACTATGAAGTTGCCGAGTTAATTTACCTACTTCTTCGAATAATTCTCGTTGCAGTGGAGCAGCAAGCTCCCGAAATAAATCATCAGCCTGACTTTGCTCACCTGCACTTAATAATTCAACTAAATGCTGAGCTTGCTCGAGCGTGATGAGCCCTGATGTTTGTGACTTCATAGCTCATCCTTGCTCAAGCGAGTCGTTCGAATATTTTATCTAACTTCTCTTTCAGCGTTGCAGCGGTAAAAGGCTTAACCACATAACCATTCACTCCCGCTTGAGCGGCAGCAATAATCTGTTCACGTTTTGCTTCAGCAGTTACCATTAATACGGGTAAATGCTTTAGCGAATCATCAGCGCGAATTGCTTTTAACAGATCGATTCCTTGCATACCAGGCATATTCCAATCTGTAACAACAAAATCAAAATCCCCCTTTTGCAACATCGGCAGGGCTGTTGAGCCATCGTCTGCTTCTTGGGTGTTATTAAACCCCAAGTCTCGCAACAAGTTCTTGATGATACGCCTCATTGTCGAAAAATCGTCAACAATGAGAATCTTCATATTCTTGTCCAAGGTTTCCTCCGGTGAGCTGACATTCTGTGCTCGATTAATAATTATACTTATGTCCAGTGCTTGAGTTTAGCTTTCAATCGCAACATTGCCTGACTTAATATCTGGCTAACCCGCGATTCACTGACTTCAAGAATGGCGCCAATCTCTTTTAAATTCAATGCTTCATCGTAGTACAGGGATAACACTAATGCATCTCTTTCAGGCAATAATTTAATTGCCTCAACCAGAGCAGAATGAAATTGGTTCTCAGCTAATGCTTCAAATGAATCATCATCGGACCGATCACTCACTGTAAGTATATCCTGAGATACGCCTAAATCTTCTATCCCTATGATTTTTCCGACAGAAACATCGTTAAGAATATGATGGTACTCATCGAGCGTCATATCAAGTTTTTCTGCAATTTCTGTGTCGCGTGCATCACGACCCAGTTCTTGCTCTAACTCATCAATAGCGTGTGCAACCTTACGATTGTTACGATGAACGGAACGAGGGACCCAGTCGCCACGACGAATTTCATCTAACATGGCTCCACGTATGCGTATGCCGGCGAAGGTTTCAAATTTCGCACCCTTGCCACCATCAAACTTGGATGATGCTTCTAGTAACCCCATCATCCCAGCTTGGAGTAAATCATCTAACTGCACAGATGCAGGTAGTCTGGCGAGTAAATGATGCGCAATTCTTTTAACCAACGGAGCATACTGTTCAACGATCGACGATTTATTGTCTAAACAAGTATACGCAGCGGCTTTATTCACTCGTTTTTTCCTCTTGAAAATCTGGTCGTTGTACTAAACGCTCAACGAAAAACTCCAAATGCCCACCAGGTTGCTGCGGCACAGGCCAGCTCAAAATTTTATTTGCCAATCCTTGATACGCAATCGCCGCTGGTGATTTAGGATAAGCTTCAACCACCAATTTTTGTTTACGAACTGATTTACGTAAGTTTTCGTCAAATGGAATCGTGGCGACTAATTCAAGTGCAACATCTAAAAATCTGTCGGTCACTTTACTGAGTTTAGCAAATAATTCCATACCTTCGCGTAAACTACGCACCATATTGGCAACTATTTTAAAACGGAACACGCCATGCTCACGGCTGAGAATTTTAATCAGGGCGTAGGCATCGGTAATCGAAGTGGGTTCATCACAAACAACGACTAGCACATCCTGCGAAGCACGTGAGAAACTGAGCACCATATCTGAGATCCCAGCCGCTGTATCTACGACTAGAATATCAAACTGAGTCCGCATCTCACTAAATGCACGGATTAATCCAGCATGTTGCGCCGGGCTTAATTCCACCATCCCCTGTGTTCCTGAGGTGGCTGGTACTATGCCTATCCCCTTTGGACCACGAACGATAATATCGTCAAGCTCTGCATCACCAGAGAGAACATGAGAGAGGTTACGCTCGGCACGAATACCCAGCATGACGTCGACGTTTGCTAAGCCAAGGTCAGCGTCAAGTACCAAGACACGCTTGCCTTTTTCGGCTAATGCCACAGCAGTATTAATAGAAACGCTGGTTTTACCCACGCCTCCTTTGCCACCAGTGACCGCGATTACTTTCACTTTTTCGTTATAGGGTTGATTCATCATACGTAAACCACTTGCTTGATCCAGGGTCATAAATCTACTCAAATGCACAGGCCATATTATCTGACCACGCTGTGTCTTGTAATGATTGTTGTTCTGTACTATCTAACGCTGCGAGTGCCTGCTGGGCTAAATCTAGGGTATCCGCAACTTTCATATCTTCAGGAACTCTTTGTCCGTCAGTAATATAACTTAATGGTAATCCGTTTTGGATCAACACACTTAATGCCCCTGCTAACGACACAGATTCATCGAGTTTTGTGAGAACGACACCAGATAGGGGAATGCGTTTAAAATGATTGACTGCATCTTGCAGCACACGGCGCTGCCCTGTCGCAGACAGTACCAGATAACTGCGGATAGGTATCCTGCTATTTGCAGTTAAATTATCAAGTTGCTGGTAAAGGCGCATATCTCGCTGTCCCATGCCAGCCGTATCTATCAATACTAGCTTGCGATTCCTAAACTGATAGAGAATTTGCTCTAATTCATTTAGATCATGAGCTTGCTTTACTGGGCAGCCCATTATTTTGCCATAAGTTGCTAATTGCTCATAGGCTCCGATGCGATAATGATCTGTGGTAATTAAAGCAACATGTTCAGCACCATGATGTGCCGCAAAACGGGCAGCAAGTTTAGCTAATGACGTTGTTTTACCAACGCCAGTAGGGCCAACTAATGCAACCACCCCGCCCTGTTTCACAATGTCATCACCCTGATTGTCAAGCATATTAGCAAGACTTTGTGGTAATGCTCTGACTAATTCAGCCGGCGTATAATGCTGACTCAGCGCGGCTAATTTATTCGCAACCGCAGGGGAGAATTCAGCCTCAAGTAATTTGGCTTCGAGCATAGCACCGACAGGATCGATGCGTTTTTTATGTTCCGTCATCAAGGAGGATACTTGATGTGTCAGTAAATTACGCAGTGATGCTAATTCATCACGCATAGCCTCAATATCAGCACTTTGTTTCTGTGATGTTTGTGGCTTTTTATCAAACGAGGAAGGCGCTTCACGACGTTCTGGTTTCACAGCAGTAGGGGCTTGTAAGCCCTTAGCCCATGCAGGTAACTCGGCATCAACTTGCTGATGTGACATTTGTTGATTCAAACGGCTTTGCTGCTTCTCAAGTAAGGCTTGTAATGAGTCTGCAGGTGCGGCTGGCTTAGCGCGAGTTTCTACACGAACTGGCTGTTTAGCACCCAGGGACACGAGATCGTCGCTCACGTCCATAAAGGTCGGTGCTGGCGCAGTGGCTGCAGTTTTCGCTTTAGGTTCGTCATAGTCAACGGCAGCGACAATTTCGATGCCACCGTTCACTTTTTTATTTGACATAATGACGGCATCTGAGCCGAGTGTTTCTTTCACTTGGGCCAGTGCGGCGCGCATGTCTTTGGCAAAAAATCGTTTAATCTTCACTTATGCGTCCTCTACTGGCCAACTGCAGATACGATACGTATTTGCTTCTCATCAGGTATTTCTTGATATGAAATGACTCTGAGATTAGGAATAGTATGTTTAACAAAGCGTGACAGCGTCGCGCGTAACATACCTGACGTCAACAATATGGCGGGTTGTCCGACCATTTCTTGCTTTTGAGCCGCATCGGCAAGGGACTGCTGCATGCGTTCTGCAAGACCGGGTTCAATATTTGGACCATCACCACCGGTTGCTTGCATTGACTGATGCAACATCTGTTCCAACTCTGGCGCCAAAGTAATGACGGGGATTTCGAGCTCTGGGCCTGAAATTTCCTGAACTATCATACGCTTCAAAGCGATACGCACAGCGGCAGTCAAGACTTCAGTGTCATTACTCTTAGTGCCATATTCTAACAAAGTTTGCACTATAGTACGCAAGTCTCTAACTGAAACCCCTTCATTTAATAGGTTCTGCATCACTTTTACGACATGTCCTAGTGGCATGATATCTGGAATAAAGCCATCAACCAGCTTAGGTGAGTGTTTCGCAAGCATATCCATCAGTTGTTGCACTTCTTCGTAACCTAACAACTTAGCGGCATTATTTGTGAGTAATTGACTAATATGAGTTGCAACAACAGTGGCGGCATCGACGACGGTATAACCTAATGTTTGTGCGTGCTCACGTAACTCAGGGGCGATCCATACAGCTTCCAGACCAAAGGCGGGATCGCGCGTTTCGATACCATCAAGTTTGCCATAGACTTGGCCAGGGTTGATCGCCAATTCGCAATCATGACGAATATCTGCCTCTCCGACGACGACGCCCATTAATGAAATGCGATACGCATTAGGCGATAAATCTAAGTTATCGCGAATATGCACCGCAGGCACTAAGAAGCCTAATTCCTGAGACAACTTTTTACGTACGCCTTTAATGCGGCTTAGTAACTCGCCACCTTGGCCCTTGTCTACCAGAGGGATCAAACGATATCCGACCTCAAGACCAATAGTATCAACATGATGTACATCGTCCCAACCCAGCTCTTTAGGCTCTTTATCTTGTCTTTCTATTGGACCCGATTTAACTTGTTCTAGCGCTTTAAGGCGTAGGTTTTCATTTCGTTTATAAACAAAATAAGCTGCACCAGCAGTCATAAAGGCAAAGCTTAAAAACGCCATGTGCGGCATACCAGGAACAATACCCATTACAAACAGGACTCCGGCGGCGATACCCAATGACTTATGACTGTCAAACATCTGACTCATCATCATTTGGCCCATATCACCCGACTCGTTTTGACGAGTCACCATCAAGGCCGCGGCGATTGACAATAATAGACCAGGGATCTGCGCCACTAAACCATCACCGATAGTCAGTAAGGTATAAATTTCAACCGCTTCAGAGAAACTTAAGCCATGCTGCACAATCCCTATGATGAAACCACCTACGATGTTGATCACTAAGATCATGATACCGGCAATCGCATCCCCTTTAACGAATTTGGACGCACCGTCCATCGCACCATAGAAATCGGCTTCACGGGTCACTTCGGCACGGCGTATTCTCGCTTGGTCTTGATTTAAGGTTCCAGCATTTAAGTCAGCATCGATTGCCATTTGCTTACCAGGCATAGCATCCAAGGTAAAGCGGGCGCTAACTTCTGCGATACGACCTGCACCTTTAGTAACTACCGCAAAGTTGATGATAATCAAAATGATAAAGACCACTAGACCAACGGCATAGTTACCACCGATCACCACAGAACCGAAGGCTTCAATCACCTTACCCGCTGCATCACCGCCATTATGACCCTCAAGTAAAACCACACGAGTAGAGGCAACGTTGAGCGCAAGACGTAATAACGTCGCCACCAGTAACACAGTTGGGAAGGCAGCAAAATCTAAGGGTCTATCAGTATAAATAGCCACCAGTAATACGATGAGAGCTAACGCAATGTTGAATGAAAAGAGTATGTCTAATAGAAATGGAGGGATAGGTAAAACAATCATGGCCAATGCAGCAAGCACAACCACCGGCGTGCCAATGCCTTTAAAAGTGCTGAGCCTAATTTGTTTTACTTGACCAAGAGTCGCTTTAACATCCATTCGCTATAACCTAAACTTTGACGTGTAATAGCATAAAGCAAAAAACGCGCCAACAAGATTAAAGCCATTAATGAAGGAAAAATATGCACTGTGACTGATTGATATACATAAAATTAACCATAAAAAACAAATGAACTCGACATCATCAGCTTTACCAATGACTACCATCTGAGACTAGTGGTTCAATATTTCAATTCATCTGGTATAGGTTGATTGAGTGGGACAGGAATAGGTTTACGACCGCGTCCTTTTTGATATTGGCGCAGCTGGAATACATAAGCCAAAATCTGTGCGACAGCAGTAAACAAACCTTCAGGGATCTGCTGGTCTAACTTAGTCGTATGATAAATAGCCCTTGCAAGTGGTGGGGCCGAGACAATCGCAATATTGTGCGCGCGGGCAATCTCACGTATTTTAAAAGCCACATCATCAACACCTTTCGCTATCACAAAGGGAGCCGCAGAGCGCTGCACATCGTATTTAATCGCAACAGCAAAATGCTCAGGGTTAACGACAATCACATCGGCATTTGGCACTTCAGCCATCATACGCCTTTGTGCTAGTTCACGTTGCATCTGCCGTATATGCCCTTTCACCTCAGGTTTACCCTCAGTATCTTTATATTCATCTTTTACTTCTTGTTTGGTCATCTTAAGTTGCTTGTTGTGATTCCAAATTTGGAACGGCACATCGATGACGACAATAAACAAAATCGAGGAACATAACAGGATAAACATCCAAACCAACAAATCTAATGCATGGTAAACATTACCTGGAAGATGGTCGCTAGACAGCAACATGATGTCATTGAAATAGAAGCTTAATAAAAAATAAGCAGAAAACGCTACTACCGAAAATTTTGCAATGCCTTTGGTGAGTTCAACCAGAGCCTGTACGCCAAACATGCGTTTAAAACCAGCAAGGGGACTCATTTTACTGGCTTTTGGCATCATAGCTTGGGTCGAAAAATTGATCCCTCCAAGAGAGACGTTACCGATAAACGCAACAACCACAATCAGTAGCATAATTTTAGCCATGGGCCAGGCTATTTCACTCGCAACAACGCCCCACACTTTGAACATTTCATTCGTATCAAAAATTTGCGCCCTATCCATGGTAAATACAATTTCAAACACCCGAGTTAGGCTAATGGCCAAACTTGGGCCTAGCATATAAAACCCACATGCTGCCGAAATTAATACCGCTGCAGTTCCAAGTTCTTTCGAACGTGCAATCTGTCCTTTTGTTCGCGCCTGTTCTAGACGCCTCCCCGTGGGTTCCTCTGTACGTTCATCACTTGATTCTTCAGCCATGGGCTTCTCCTAATCCCATCATATCAAGCCATCAGCGTTACATTGGAGCGCTAACATATCGCAAAGCAGCACTTGAGCCGTCGACCATACTTCATCGAAGTGTGCCATTACCGGTGTTAGGGTTAACCACAGAATAAACAGTCCACCAATCATAGTGATCGGAAAACCAATAGAGAAAATATTCAATTGTGGCGCGGCGCGGGTCATGACCCCGAAGGACAAGTTGACTAATAACAAGGCGATAATCGCAGATATCGACATAGTGAGTGCCGCACCAAACATATACGACCCCCAATCAGCCAGCGATCGATAACTTGTCAGTGTTAAGCCTTGATTAGAAATCGGCAAAGTTTCAAAGCTTGCCACTAGCATACGGATCATCAAAAGATGGCCATCCACAGCTAAGAAAATCAATGTCGCCAATAAAAGGAAAAAGTTACCAATAACGGGTGTTTGTTGGCCAGAACCGGGATCAACCATAGAGGCAAAGCCTAAACTGGTCTGCATACCAATGATCTGTCCAGTGAGCACAAAGACTTGCATCACCATTTGAGTCACAAACCCCATGGCAACACCGATAATAATTTGCTGCGCCGTGATGAATACTGCGCTTAACGAAAATAAATCCACATTTTGAGTTGGAGGAAGAACGGGGGCTATCGCAAAGGTAATTGCCATCGCCAATAATAAACGCACTCGAGTTGGTGTCGTTGCCGCCCCAAATACCACCATGACCATCAACATGCTCGCGACGCGGAACAATGGCCAAATATAAGCGGCAATGGTTTGCATTAAGGTATCGAGCAGCAGCTCCATCGCGTTAGCCTATCACTTGAGGAATGCGATTCACCATCTCGATGAAAAAGTCCATCAGGGTTTCAACTAACCAGTGCCCCATAAACATTAGGCCAAAAAGTGTCACTAACAAACGCGGAAGGAAACTTAAGGTCTGCTCGTTAATAGAAGTCGCCGCTTGAAACACAGCAACGATTAGCCCAATTCCCAGCCCTGGCAACACAATAGCAGACACCATCATGACGATAACAGCGAGAGCTTCACGAAAAATATCAATTAGCGCCTCAGGACTCATGTGTTTACTCTCCCTTGGCTATCCGAAACTATTCGCTAATGTCCCGAGGACTAAGCTCCAACCATCTACGAGCACAAACAACATGATCTTAAACGGCAGCGACACTATCATGGGAGATAACATCATCATACCCATAGCCATCAAGATACTCGCCACCACTAAATCGAGTACTAAAAAAGGCACAAATAGCATAAAGCCAATCTGAAATGCGGTTTTTAACTCACTGGTAATGAAAGCGGGCACTAACACACTCATAGGTGCTTCTTCGGGAGACTTAATATCCTTATAGCCAGAAATCTCAATAAAGGTCTTTAAATCCGTCGTTCTTACTTGGCCCAACATAAAGCCTCTCAGCGGCTCTTTCCCTTTATCAAACGCTTGCTGCAAGGTTAATTGCTCATCGATATAAGGCTTCACCCCTTCATCATAAATCCGGTCGAATACCGGTGCCATGATAAAAAAAGTCATGAACAAACTCATGCCAATTAAGACTTGATTAGATGGAGTCTGTTGTAATCCAATGGCTTGGCGTAATATCGACAGGACAATGATAATCCGCGTGAAAGAGGTCAACATGATGAGCATCGCAGGTAAAAAACTCAGCGATGTCATCAGCAGTAAAATCTGCATTGTGACCGAATATTCCGTTGAGCCGTCTGGCGCCGTTGTTACTGTTACAGCAGGTAAGACACCATCTGCGGCCCATGCTGACGGCATCAATAACAGCATAACTAACCCAACTAACGCGAGGATACGTGTTGTCATTGTTTTAATTTCGCCTGACGTAATCGACTCGCAAACGAATCAGCTTCTAGATGGATAGGTTCCGCTAACTTATCAATCAAACTCACCTGCTGCGAGCTAACCCCAAGCAAATATTGCTGTTCGCCCACCTGAACCAAGACTAAACGCTCTTTTTGACCGAGGGAAGTCACAGCAATGGTCTTTAGTACGCCATTGGTCGTGGGGACCAAATTAAACCTTCTCAGTAAATAAGCTAACGCGAAAATTAATAATAAAACCAGAATCAAGCCACCTAACATACTTGCTAAGGTCGCAACTTGAGAAGGTTCTGCCATTTTTGTAGCAGCAGGCGCTATTGAAGCAATATTCGCTGCGCCTTCCCCACCGAGGCTATCTGCGCTCGCTTGAACCGCTACCACTAAACTCTGTATTACCGATGTGCTCATTTAAAGTTCCAACGACTTTTACATCTCGTATTATTTAAGCTTTTTAATTCGCTCAGTTTGACTGATCACATCCGTTAAGCGAATACCGAATTTATCGTTTACCACCACCACTTCACCGTGAGCGATAAGCGTGCCATTGACCATCACATCTAACGGTTCACCTGCGACTCTATCTAACTCAACCACAGAACCTTGGTTAAGTTGTAATAAGTTTCGAATACTAATATAGCTACGGCCCACTTCCATCGAAATGGTGACAGGAATATCTAAAATTGTATCTAACTTAGCCGCTTCAGCCTTAGAAATAGGTCTTGAATCATCAACCAGCTCATCGAGTTCAATTGCGTTGGCTTCTTCTAACGCTTGTTCTGCCATTGCTGCAGCCCAATCATCCGTATCGTCTGTGCTCATCTTACTTCACCTTATAATTCTGATATATCACGAGATTTACCCTTACGCGTCACCAATTGCAGCTCAGATTTAACTGTCTCTGGCCGAGGGATTTTCTCACATATTTTAAGTGCTAGGTTATCTCTAGAACGGCCCATTTTACAACGATATGTCGGTAAATCCTCGATTTTCATCATGATAAACTCGGGTAACTCAATCGGAATAATATCGCCCGCTTTAAAATTCATGACCTCTTTGAGCGTTAATTCATGTTCAACAATATTGGCATCGAACCCAACCTTCACATCCATGATTTCATCGTGCAATGCCTGTGACCAACGCATATCAGTATCTTGCTTGTCACTTTGCACACCCGCATCGAGTAACTCTCGGATAGGTTCAATCATGGAGTAAGGCATAGTGATGTGAAAATCACCACCGCCTCCATCGACTTCAATATGGAAGGAATTAATCACCACAACTTCGGTAGGACTAACAATGTTCGCCATGGCGGGGTTGACTTCAGAGTCCAAATAATCAAACTCAACATCCATTACGGGCGCCCAAGCATCTTTATAATCTTCAAATATAATCTTAAGCAGTAACTGTACGATTCGTCTTTCTGTCGGCGTAAATTCTCGCCCTTCAATCTTGGCATGGAAACGCCCATCGCCACCAAAGAAGTTATCCACTAGGATAAATACCAGTCGCGCTTCCATGGTGATCAATGCAGTGCCTTTGAGTGGGCTAAAACGCACCATATTCAAGCTAGTAGGAACAAAAAGCGTATGTACGTACTCACCAAACTTGAGCATCTGTACACCGTTGATCGACACTTCGGCCGCTCGGCGCATCATATTAAACATGCTGATGCGCAAATGCCGCGCAAAACGCTCATTCACGATTTCCAGCGTCGGCATACGCCCACGAACTATTCGATCTTGGGAAGAGAAATCGTAGGAACGGGCATCTTCTCCAACAGCGTCAATTTCGTCATCATCGACGTCATCAACCCCGTGTAATAGCGCATCAATTTCGTCTTGGCTTAATAAATCACTCACTATATTGCCTTCGCCTCTTTTGGTGCTGAAGTTAAAGGGTTATTGCATTACAAAACCGGTAAATAGTACTTTCTCGACAACTTTACGCCCAGTTACTGACTGTAGAGTATTTTGCACACTCAGAAGTGCTAACTGCCGTAACTCATCCTTCCCCGCTTGCGTGCTGAGCTTTTGCACATCTGCACCACTAAAGGTCGTTAAAAGCGCATCTTCAAT
This sequence comes from Shewanella sp. SM29, assembly GCF_025654245.1. NCBI lineage: Bacteria > Pseudomonadati > Pseudomonadota > Gammaproteobacteria > Alteromonadales > Shewanellaceae > Shewanella > Shewanella sp. SM29. Next base: position 107,968 of record NZ_JAKKRN010000005.1, on the reverse strand, counting down.
CAGCGGAATATGTTTTTGTGTTAGCACATCATCATCGGTACCACGCACCATAAGCTGCACTTTAATCTCAACTAAACGAGCCCTATCAGGCCCAGGTAAGTTGAATAAGAAAGGACGCGGCATAGGCACGTATGATGCGGTAGCCACTGCTCCTGATGCTGGAACTTCAGCCTGAACTGCACCATCGGCAGCTACGGCGGGAACCTCTTCGGTACCGCTTCCTATAAAGAACCAGACGCCGCCACCGATTAACAGCGCGACTAAAACGCCTAGACCAGCAAAAATAAATAGTTTCTTCTTACTCTTAGGCCCTTCAGTACTTTCAAGTTCTAACGATTCTTCCTTAGCCATCACTATTCTCTTTAATTTAGGCGGAAACTCATTACAGTTTTATTTGAAACGTAATTATGTCAGTCATTGCTATAGGTTACCTGCTTAAGCGTAATAATCTATACCTGAAGTTACACTAATCGCTTGATTTAAACCTAAATGTAACTCTTCTGCCGAGATTTCATCCATATCAGCCGCATTTGAACTGCCGCCATCACCGAAACTACCTTCCCGACGCTCACCTTGATCGCCTTGAGAAACATGGCTGTCAGCCAACTGCATCCCTTGCTCTTGCAATAACTCACGTAATCTTGGCATAGCTTGTTCAACCAGATCGCGCGTTTGCGGCTGAGTAACATGAAACTGTACTTGGGTTTGGTCGCCATGCACTTGGATCTTTACCAACATATGCCCAAGTTCAGGTGGATCGAGCCGGATTTCCGCATGTTGGATGCCTTGACTCACCATAGTAATCAATTGCTGCTTCATCACAGGTGAAAATCGTTGGATCATCTCCTGCATTTGGTTTTGCTGTTCTACTCCTTGACGCAATGACAGCTGAACTTGCATGGTTTCTTGGCGATTTAATTGTGACATCGAGAGTGTCTGTATGGATGATGTCGACTTAAGTTCTGAGAAAGTATTACTATCATCCATAAAACTTTCGTCTCTGGGAATATCCATCGCAACCGTTAATTTAGCATCTTTCAGTAATAGGTTAGCAGCCAAATCGGAATTGGGACTCCCATCAAGATCACTTTCTGTTACAGATGTTGTACCTAATGGTTCAGATGAAATTGAAGAGCCTAAGGTATTCAGGTCGAAAGTATTTCCCGAGGTAGCGATATTACCCGTATTGGGACTATTCACTGTCGAGCTGCTAGTCGTTGCTTTTGCCGCAGTGTTGGTTGCCGACTTTATCGTTGCACTGTTCGCTAAGCCCGCTTGATTAATCACAGCATTAAGTGTGACCTCATTCTCAACTAAAGACTCATCTATACTCACCCCGACTTCAGTGGCAGAGACAAGCTCAGTGTCTTCTAAAGGTAATTCTGAAGCGTCATCGGTCAAATTTGGATCAATCACAGCATCACTATCCGCTGACGCTTCAAGTATATTTGGGTCTATGGGAAGAATATGTACGAGTGACTTATCAGTCAAAGAAGATGGTTTCACGTCATCTGCGAATGAAATTGCTGCCATATCTGGGCTAGTAGAAACTAACTTTTGTAATTCAGCAGAAAAACCAGCTTCATCTATATCTGATGCCAGTTCAATCTCAGCAAAAACAGTAGAAACAGTAGAAACAGTAGAAACAGTAGAAACAGTAGAAACAGTAGAAACAGTAGAAACAGTAGAAACAGTAGAAACAGTAGATGCCAATGCTAAATCAGCAGAAATAGTAGGTGCCAATGTTGAATTATCAGAAACAGTAGGTGCCAATGCTGAATCAGCAGAAATAGTAGGTGCCAATGTTGAATTATCAGAAACAGTAGGTGCCAATGCTGAATCAGCAGAAATAGTAGAGGCCAATGCTGAATCGGCAGAAACAGTAGAGGCCAATGCTAAATCAGCAGAAATAGTAGATGCCAATGTTGAATTATCAGAAACAGTAGATGCCAATGCTGAGCCGGTTAATAACGCTGATGAAGTATCAATATTTTCTTCACCAGTTATATCTTCTTCAGCATTTAAAAATGCTAGCGGCAAACTATCTCCATCAGATGCCGTTTTCTTCATATCATTTGCCATGCTAATTTGGGCAAAAATGAGATTTACGTCGGCGTCATCAGTTGATATATCGTCATCTTTTACTTTATCAGCAGAGGTAACCTGCACAGTATCATCAGTGTTAGCAATGGTTTTTTTAGACGCAGAAATAGAAAATGAGCTAGCGGTGACTGACGCAAGTGTAGATGAAAAGTCTTCATTATTAGACTCTTGGGAAGATGTCTTAGCGGAATTGGCCGCAGAGTTGCCTGTTTTACTTAACAGGATATTGGTCATTTGTTGCATAAGTGCTCCCAAACATCACCCAGCAAAAAAGAAAATGGCTAGGTAGAAACGTCAATTAAACACTGCGGTTGCAGGGTCATGGACTAAATCAAAGCAAATAAGATGCCAAAACATCAGGTTTTACGACAGCATATCGAAAAGAATTAACTCTGGGAGGTGTCAAATTGATGCTTATGCCATCAATACAAAAAAAACTAAGAGCCTATCCGGCTAGCGAGCAGTAAATATGCCTATCATTTCACTAACGTTGATGACGGCGATAAAATTGCTGGGAAGCAAATTCATCGGTCATTTTTTGCTCCCTTTTTTGTTCAACCACTTGACGCTTCTTCTCTTTACTGGCTAAGAGTAATTCTACTGCCTTACGTTTTTTTTGCTTTTCCAACCAATGTTGTTGTCGATATTCTTTTTGCTTTTCACCGTCGGCTACGACGCGATTTTGCTGGATAATAGCGTCATCAATCTGACGAATAAAACGGTGAAACTGGTGATAGTGACTAGCACTAATGGCTTGACCTTGCTGGGATTGCATTTGCTTCATGTATTCTAAGCGATAGTTATTTAGAGCACTGAGTTGATTCAACCGTTTTTGACACTCTAACTGCGCAGATTTTAACAATAAAGCCGCTTGTTCTTCGGCATCATTGGCAAGCTTTAACACTAACAACAAGGGATCGGCGTTAGCCATACTAGACCTCAATTAATTCGATGACGCCATTATTTGCACTGTGCAGCAAGTTGCCCAAGCATGACTTGGCTATCGGCAAAGCTAAATGCATCACGCATGGTTTGTCGCAAAAAAGCATTCATTGCTGGCTGCAGTCGTATCGCATTATCAATGCGAGGATCGCTTCCTTGGGCATAGGCCCCAATAGAAATCAAATCTCGATTTTGCTGATACAAAGAATAGGTTTGTTTCACGCGGCGCATCGCCTCCAAATGTTCATTGGAGATCACCATAGGCGCGACTCGGCTAATAGAAGCTTCAATATCAATCGCAGGATAGTGCCCCGAATCCGCAAGCGAACGTGACAAGACAATGTGACCATCGAGGATCGCCCGCGAAGCATCGGCAATCGGATCCTGTTGATCATCCCCTTCCGTCAGCACAGTATAAAATGCCGTAATTGAACCTTGTCCAGGGCCACCGTTTCCGGCGCGCTCAACTAAACGTGGCAATTTTGCAAACACAGAAGGCGGATAACCTTTAGTCGCAGGCGGTTCACCCACAGCCAAAGCAATTTCCCGCTGCGCTTGGGCGTAGCGCGTTAAACTGTCCATAAGCAATAAAACGTTATAGCCTAAATCGCGGAAATATTCGGCAATACGAGTCGAGGTTTCACAGGCGCGAAGACGCATCAGAGGCGATGTATCCGCAGGCGCAGCAACAACGACTGAACGCGCTCGACCTTTCTCACCAAGAATTTCCTCAATAAACTCTTTCACTTCCCGGCCACGCTCACCCACTAGCCCAACCACAATAATGTCGGCGGTAGTACCGCGAGTCATCATACCTAAGAGCACACTCTTACCTACACCTGAGCCCGCAAACAAGCCCATACGTTGGCCTTTGCCCACAGTCAGCATAGCGTTGATAGCGCGAACACCAACGTCCAGCGGTTCAGTAATGGCACGGCGAGATAGAGGATTAATGGCAGCGCTATGTCTTGGCGCTTGTTGGTCGGTCTGCAAAGCGCCTAAACCATCTAAAGGCACACCGTTACCATCGAGTACGCGTCCTAGCAGGGATAAACCAACATTGAGTCCAGTTTGTTCCCCTAAAGGCACAACCCGCGCACCGGGTAATACCCCACGTAATTCTTCGATAGGCATTAAATAAAGGAGTTCGCCATCAAAGCCTACAACTTCGGCGATTAACTCGCCCGCCATGGTTTCAATCGAACATAAGCTGCCCACAGGCGCACGGCAACCGCTTGCTTCTAACGTTAAGCCAACAACACGCACCAGTTGACCACTGGCCACAGCGCGAAATGGTGGCACCTTACCCTGATGATGATTAAGTCTATTCAGCAGTTGATGTTGGCGATTTTGCATCTGATTTTGCCTCTAATTGCTCACCTGTGTTTGAGGCAAATTGCATATCCTCAGCATGTTGAGAAACCGTATCGACAACCTGAGCATCAAGCTCTGATCCCACGGCCTCAGAAGCCGCAACGTGTTTAGCGGTATCTTCAACCTCTATCGCCTCTTGCAGTTGACGCTGCTTATCACTTAAGTGAGTATGTTGGTTCCGTAAGGACTCAAACACAGCATCGATGCGCGATGCGAGGGTCAAATCGACTAAAGAACGATGACTACTGAGAATACAGTCACCAGGGCTTAAGGAAGGGTCAACTTCAAGTTCCCACTTACTGCGGGTCAGTTGGGCGGTGGAATAAAGTTGTTCGACTAAAATAACATCGTCAGGATGCAAGCGGATTGTGATCGTTTGTTCTTTTATCGGCAGCGATTCAATACCTAAACGCAATGCCGAAAGCACTTGTTCTGGATGAGTTTTTAATTCGTGGCCAATGACAGATTTCGCTAATGTCATACTCAGGTTCATTAGAGAGAGTTCAATATCGCCATCGAGCAATTGCAATGGTTTTTCAAATTGGGCTAATAAGGTTTCAAAACGCGAGAGCAATATTTTTGCTTGGGCTAAACCGGTTTCTAATCCTTGCTCATGCCCTTGGGCGAGCCCTTCAGTATGGCCCTGCTCTAACCCTTCTAAACGCCCTTTTTCTAGCCCTTGCTCATACCCTTGCTGCTTACCTTCGCTAAAGCCTTCTTCTTCGGCTTGGGCACGAATGTCTTCAATCTCAGCCATAGTCGGTGGAGAAACACTTTCCACTGTAGTCGACTTAGCGGCTTGATGATTCGAATGGCCGAACAGATTTGAGATAGAATCATCATCGGCTTCAGTCACATCTGGCAGCGCCCAGTGACTAAATTCGACATCTCCTTCGCTCAAGACCTTATTCAACAATTTATTGTCGCTCGGATTAGAGGAACTCATCGCCACCACCGCCGCCTAACATGATTTCGCCGCTGTCACTTAAGCGACGAGCAATAGACAGGATTTCTTTTTGTGCGACTTCCACTTCACTGATACGGATTGGGCCCATAGCTTCAAGATCATCACGCAATAATTCAGCGGCACGTTTTGACATGTTACCCAATATTTTTTCTTTCAGCTGATCATCTGTGCCTTTGAGCGCCTTCATCAGTACATCTTGCTGCACTTCACGCAACAGGGCTTGAATACCGCGGTCATCGACATCGATTAAGTTTTCAAATACAAACATCAAATCTTGGATTTGCTGCGCCATTTCTTCATCAGACTCGCGCATGGTTTCCATCAACTGGCTTTCGATACCCGTGTCTAAGTAGTTCATTATGTTGGCAGCCGCTTTTAAGCCACCCATTTTTGCGGCCTGTGCGCCACCTTGACCGGCGAACTGTTTCTCCATGATGTCATTCAGCTCTTGCAGTGCAGCGGGCTGCACTTCTTCAAGATTTGCAATACGCATCATCAAGTCTAAGCGGGTATTCTCAGGGAATTGACCAAAAATTTCCGCCGCTTGATCGGGTTCTAGATAAGACAACACAATCGTTTGGATCTGGGGATGTTCGTTTTGAATAATGGTCGCCACTTGGCGTGCATCCATCCACTTCAACGAGTCCAAACCTTTAGCGCCACTGCCCATGATAATCTGTTCAATCAGATTACCCGCTTTATCTTCACCCAGCGCGGCGGTTAAGGCTTTACGGACGAACTCTTCACTGTTGAAACCAATTGAAGAATACTTTTGAATATCATCAAGAAACAGCTTATGTACCCCGATAACTTTTTCCTGACCAAACTCATCCATTGCCGCCATGGCCATACCCACTTTTTGCACTTGCTTCGGCTCTAAGTGTTTTAAAATGGATGCAGCATCAGCCTCACTCAAACTGAGGAGTAAAATAGCGGTCTTTTCAACGCCACTAATATCTTTGATATTAAAGGCAGGTGCGGCCGCAGGAGCCACTTCTTTCGTTTTATTCTCAGCCATTGTCTTGTAACCAGTTTTTCACGACTTGAGTAGAGAGCTCAGGCTCATTCGCCACGAGCGCACGGATAGCTTTAATCATATCATCATCTTTGTGAAGATTAGGGATATGAATTGAGCCATCGTCAGCATAACTGTATTCCGCCTCTTGAGTATTGAGCATCCCTAGCGTATCAGCCGCATATTGGTCCTCAATTTCTGCTAATTCATTACCTAATCTGCCATCCTCAGGCATATTCACACTGTCAGGATAGATTAAGCGTTTCAGCATAGGACGTACCACAGCTAAAATCAGCACCAAAATCACTAGCGCACCAATCCCAAGCTTAATCGCACGCCAAAACCAAGGTTGCTCCCAAAGCTCAGGTGCGGGTAAATCTTCAACCAATTGATCCATAAAGGGAACAGTTACCACTTCCAGCACATCACCCCGTTGTGAGCTAAAACCAACCGCGCCTTCAAGCAAACGACGGATATTGGTCAGTTCTTGTTCGGTGCGGGCAACACGGGCTACTTGACCATTTTCTCCAGCGGCACCAGGTTTAAAGTCCACCGCGACTGACACACTAATGCGGCGCACTGCGCCAACTTGCTGGCGGGTATGGCTAATAGTGGTATCTAACTCAAAATTACGGGTCGCTTCGCGGTGCGAATTACCTGCTGCAGCCGTTGCTGACTCTGCCGCTTTTGTTGCATCTTCTGGAATATTAGACTCCATTGGCGGTTGATTGGATAACGCGCCAGGGATCCCACCAGAAGAGCCGCCAGTAGTGTTATTTTCAACGGTCATTTCACTGCGCAGTGCCGGTAAATCAGGGTTAAAACGCTTTGATGTTTGCTCAACAGCAGTAAAATCCATACTGACGTCGACTTGAGAGGTAAAATTATCAGGACCTAAAATTGGCACCAGAATCGATTCAATCTTAGTGCGATATTCAGCTTCTTTTTGCTGTACTAATTCAAGTTCACGGCGAGCCGTCGCAGACGCGCCATCTTGACTGCCAGAGTTCAATAAACGGCCGTTAGAGTCAGTTACCGTCACCCTTGATGGTTCTAAACCTTGTACTGCAGAAGCAACAATATCGACGATAGCATCGACTTCACCTTGGCCTAAGCCACCGCGACGGGTATTGATCACCACAGTTGCACTCGGTTTAGAGGCATTGCGGGCGAAGACGTTTTCTTTAGGTAACGCAAGAATGACTTTGGCACGACTGACACTTTGTAGTTGCTCAATCGCACGGGCGAGGTTTTCTTCTTGGCTATGCTTAAGACGAGCCTGTTCCATGCGTTGGCTGACACCAAAGCCACTGTCTTTATTCAAAAAATCTTGGTTGGCTGCAGGACTGTCGATACCAGCACGGCTCAACATCATTTTGACTTCTTGATATTTATCTTCAGGAACTTTAATAACGTCCACGTCGATTTGGTACTTAACTTTATTTTTATCAAGTACATCTAGCACTTGAACCATTTCCTGAGTTTCCATTTTACCCAATGGACGATACTCTGGCTCCTGCGCCCACAGCATGACAAATACCGCCAAGGCTAAACAAATCGCTAAGGCTAAAATCATAGTTACTTGGCGCATCATATCGACACCGCCAAGATTTCCCATCATTCCTGACTTATGTTCTTGCTGGACACCTTGGTCAGCTAAACCGGAATTGGATCCGACAATCATTTCTGTACTCACGATTCGTACCTGCTAATTGGGTTATTCACTGGCCTAGACAGGCATGCTCATTATTTCTTTGTAGGCTTCGACAAGCTTATTACGCACTTGCACTGTCGCCTCGAAAGCAACACTCGCTTTCTCACGGGCAATCACAGTGTCCGATAAAGAAACGGTAGTATCACCCATCTCTAAACGTGTCGCGAGGTTTGACGATGCAGACTGTAAGCCGCTGACATTGCCGACGGCTTGCGATAGCAACTGACCGAAGTCTGCACCACTGGTGTTATTCACTTGCTGCATGATATTTGGCTGAACGCCAAACGACGGCGTTATTTCGCCTTGGAGTTTCTGCATTTCCTGCAGGAATGAATTTGCGCCTATTTGCATGCTGAGCTCCCAGTCGTCGAATTCTTGACGATCAAAATACCGATAACGGGACAATGCAAAATAACGGCCAAGTTTTCAGATGGTCGTGATTGATAATAAATTGACGGGATAAGAAGATGTCAATATCTAAGGATTTTGGATGAAATGAGCCACTTTTACGGTTGTGTATTTTAATAAATACAGCCTCACACTCAATGTGGAGGCTGCGGGATGATAACTTGAATTTATAGACTAATTTGGCAGTTGGATCCCCATATCACGCATCCTTGCCATCTTGTATCTTAGGGTTCGTGCGCTAATTCCTAGCTTTTCGGCGACTAACTTACGACTTCCTTGGCATTGATTAAGGGTCTCTAAAATAATCACATGTTCTTGAGCTTTGAGCTCTTCACCTAAACCGTCTGGCTCAGAAGAAAATGGTTCTAGATCTTCACCGCTTAAAATCACATCCTGCGCATCGATAATAATGTCATTGGCGGTGATCAATTGACCGGCTCTTAATATCAAAGCACGCTGGATCACATTGTCGAGTTCACGTACGTTCCCTGGCCAGCGATGACTCAATAAACGTCGACGCGCATTCTCATCCAACTCAGGCACATCGGCAACATTCAATGCCTTAGCATGTTTAGCCAGTAAATGACGCGCAAGAGGTAAAATATCTGCAGGACGTTGACTTAACGCAGGCCAAGCTAAAGGAAATACGTTAATTCGGTAGTAGAGATCTTCCCTAAATCCGCCAGCTGCGACCACTGCCTTTAAATCACGATTGGATGTGGCAAGCACGCGCACATCCAATTTAATGGTTTTACGGCCACCTAAACGCTCAACTTCACGCTCTTGCAAAACCCGCAACAACTTAGCTTGTAAGCCTAAGTCCATCTCAGAGATTTCATCGAGCAGCAAAGTGCCACCTTGAGCCTGCTCAAATTTCCCCGGACACGCTTGATAGGCACCCGTAAATGCACCCTTTTCATAACCAAAAAGGGTGGCTTCGAGCATGTTCTCAGGAATAGCGGCACAGTTAATGGCCACAAAGGCTTGATTAGCACGGCTACTGTGTTGATGAATATAACGGGCCAAAACCTCTTTACCCGAACCGCTAGGACCTAAGATCATGACAGAGGCATCGGAGGCGGCAACCCGTTGAGCAAGTGCTAATAAGGCTAAACTTTTTTCATCAGCGACGACGGGCTGATCCACATTTTGTTTTAATGGCAAATAGCGTGAGACTTGATTGAGTAACACTTCTGGTGCAAAAGGTTTGGCTAAATAATCAACAGCACCTAATTTTATAGCGTTCACCGCGCTACCAATAGTCGCGTAGGCCGTCATCAACAGCACTGGCAACTTAGGATGATGCTGCTGCAGGTAGTTCAATAAACCTAAACCACCAATACCTTGCATCTGCACATCGCTAATAACTAAATCAAACTGATGTTGTTTCAAGGCTAAAATAGCGTCTTCACCGGAGGCAACATCAACACACTCATACTGAGCCAGCATTAAGGTATCCAACAAGGCTTCACGTAATGAAGCATCATCCTCAACGAGCAATAACTTTGCTTCAGACATGGGTAATCTCCAAAGGTAATATCACCGCGGATTTAGCCCGTGGGAATACTAAAGACACAGTACAGCCTTTATTCGGTACACAACAGAGTTGCAGTTGCCCCCCATGATTGCGCACCACAGATTGCACAACGGCTAACCCAAGCCCAGTTCCCTGCGACTTAGTCGTAAAGAAAGGTTCAAATACCTTCTGCTGCATAGTGGCGTCTAAGCCTTTACCATTATCGATGACGTCCAATAATAACCGTTCGCCCTCTTCCTTCGCTTGGATACGAATTTCAGTTGCTCCGGCTTCTATGCTGTTCATGACTAAATTATTAATCGCCGAGCTTAATGCATTGGAATTAGCTAACATCGAGCTGCTTGATGCATCATCAAATGACAAGTCACAGCCTTGCTTTGCCGCTATCGGCTCACAATTTGCCAAAACATTGTCGATAACCTCAGCCAATGAGATTAGATCTCCAAGTTCATCCTGACGACCTTTCGCCATCAATAGCATGTCGTTAACCTGCCGCTCGAGTTCATTGAGTCTATCAACAAGTTTTTGTTGGAATTTAGCTTTAGCGGCATCGGATAACTTCGGACTCGCAAGGTTTGAAGCGTATAACAAAGCGGCAGATAAAGGCGTGCGCACCTGATGAGCCAAAGTTGCTACCATCTTGCCCAGTGCAGATAAACGTTGTAGATGGGAGATATTTTTCTGTAATAGCCGGGTTTCAGTCAGATCAGTTAGCACAATTAATTGACCAGGCTCTGGCGTCAATGGCGTAATCGCTAATTTAACGCGGCGGCCATTACGCAGTGACACTTCGTGGCCATCATCGTCCTGCGGCGCAAAGGCACTGTGAATCACATCAATCCAGCGAACACCACACAAGGAGCGCTCAAGTAATTCAACTGCAACCGGATTTGCATCCGTGACTATACCGTCGCCATTGATAATCACCACGCCAGATGGCATAGCCTGTAAAATATGCTCCATTCGATTGGACATATTCGCGGCCTCACGCAGTTGGTTCCATTGTTTGCTAGTGTGCTTGAATGACTCAATTTGCGCTAGTGGGTTGGCTGACATAGTCACTCCGTCAAAAAATTGCTTATGACGGGGTGACTGCAGTATCTATGCCAAATTGGAAATTGAACTTTAGAGGTTAAAACAACTTATATAACAATAAAATAGAAAACTAATCTTTTGTCATTCCGTACTTACGCATTTTTTCTACAAGCGTTGTACGGCGTATTCCAAGCATTTCAGCAGCGCGAGCTACGACATTATCTTGTAGCTCTAGCGCCTGACGTATCATGTCTATTTCTAGTTCTGCTAACAAATCCTTAAGGTTCACACCTTCAGGCGGCAGCTCACTAGGGAAACGCGTTTCAGGGATTTCAACCGGCTCTTCATCGCTAAAGATAGAAGCTAAAGCATCACGTTCCTGTTGCTCTTCACTCATCTCTACACAATATTCGGGCACATCGATATGGCGATATTTGACAGGTAAATCGTTAACATCGACCAATCCACCCGGATATAAAATGGTGAGGCGTTCGACTAAATTAGACAGCTCGCGCACGTTGCCCGACCAAGCATGTTCTTTCAGCGACTCTATCGCACGCTGCGTAAAACGCACCTTACCACGTCCTTCGTTATAGACTCGGCTAACTAACTCTTGTAATAGCAAAGGCACATCGTCCTTGCGATCACACAACGCAGGCATTTCAATCGGGAATACGTTTAAGCGATAATAAAGATCCTCACGGAACTCATTAACGCTGATCATGGTTTCTAAATCTCTATGTGTCGCAGCAACTACGCGTACATCAGCATTAATAGTCTTAGTACCACCAACGCGCTCAAATACCCGCTCTTGCAGCACACGGAGTAATTTAACTTGCATTTGTAGTGGCATGTCTCCTATTTCATCGAGAAATAGTGTACCACCTTCAGCTAATTCAAAACGGCCTTTACGAGAACAGATTGCCCCCGTAAATGACCCCTTTTCATGACCAAATAGCTCACTCTCTAATAACTCAGGCGGTATAGCACCACAGTTAACAGGGATAAATGGACCGTCACGGCGCTCAGACAAATAATGGATATTACGGGCGACCACTTCTTTACCTGTACCTGATTGACCCAGAACAAGCACGGTTGCCTCAGATGTTGCTACTTGATTTATCAAGTGCCTCACATTCGCAATACCATCACTGCGTCCCACTAAGCTTCGGAATAACTTTGTTTGATTCGCACTAGTAGGGACTTGAGGCCGTTTAACTTGACCGAATACTTGGCAAAAGTGTAATAATTCAGTGAGCTGAGGATACGTTAAAGGTTCTTCTATATGTCCAAGAATATTAGACACTTGCAGATCGTCAGCATTGCCAAGCAACAGCATAGGTTGCCATGGATGTTGACCTGCGATGTTTTTAAGCCCATCAGCATCCATAACATCAGTTAGGATAACTAAAGCTCGAAAACGGGTATCTTGGAGGCTAGCACTTAATTTTTCGGTGTCAATTTGTACAAATTGCTCACCTAAAAAATCCAAAATGCAACACAGGCGATTTAATCGCTCTGATGGAGGGCCGATAAGTAAAATTCGTTGATCTGTTTGCATCATTCAGTAGGCCGTAAAGCTCTAATATGTATTAATTCGCATTAATTATTTATGATTAGTTGCTGTAAAAGCTTAACAAATTCAATGTAACAATCTGTGCCACCATCACTACTTGTGATGAATATTGTATTATCAGCAGACGAGAAGCAAGCCTCAGATGAGGTTTATGCCAAACTGAATTGATTTTAGTTCATTTACATCATGATTCTAGTCTAAAACGTCAATACTTTGACTTTTAGCCAAAAAAAAGACGCAACCAGTGCGTCTATTTTTAATCACGAAATAAGATATTAACCCGCTTCAGAATGCGCAGAAATATTATGTTTATCTGCAGGAATTGCATCCCAACCTTCTTTGATAGTACGTAAAATATCACATACATCATCAATCGCTTTCACATCATTATTTACGTTAGCTTCAGAAATTCTACGCAACATAAAGTCATATAAATCACTCAAATTTCTAGCTATCTGGCCACCAGCATCCATATCTAGGCTATTGTTTAAACCAGTAATAATCCCAATAGCTTTGCCAATGTACATACCTTTATTAGACAAGTCATTTTGTTCAATCGCAAGACGACTTTGTGCTAAACGTTGCAGTGCCCCCGCAAACATAAGCTGAATAATACGATGTGGTGACGCAACAGTAATTTCACTCTCTAAAGACACCTTACGATACGATTGCAGTGATCCTCTCATAAACACCTACCTGTTTAAATCTATAGTCTCATAAACACTAATCTGGCGCTTATTCTTATTACCTGCATGTAATAATGCTTGTCTATCTGCCATAACAATACTTGCTTTACTTGTGTACTCTTGAGTAAGTTCAAGCTGATGTTGAAGATAATCAACATCTGTCATATTAGCATCAGCCACTAATACATTGAGTAAAATTTGACGCTCTCCAACCAGTACTTGCAAGTTCGACACCAACTCGTCAGATTGAGGCTCTTCAGCAGGAAGCTGAGTCAGTTTATTTAAATTTTCACTCAAAAGGACATTAAGCTCATCGAGTTGTTTCACTTATACTCCCCTTACTCATTTATAATTTCACTATCGTTTTTTAACAGCTCCAGGAAGCGAATTCAAACGATCAACAAGACCACTGCTCTGCTGATTTAGTTTTCCAACGACAAGATCCATCGCATTAAATTGCTTCGTTAAACGGGCTGTTAGTTGATCCATTTTAAGCGTGAAAGCTTCTCTTCTATCTGTAAGCTGGCTTTGTTGATTAGTATATCCGGTTTGACGTGACGCAATTAATCCTCGAGACTTGACATAACTATCAGCAAGATCATTAAAGCGATTAGCAAGCCCTTTATCTGGTGTCGAGAATAATGCCTCAACACTGGCCATATCTTCAGAGATGACTTTATTAAGTTTAGTATCATCGACAGACAACTTACCATATCTATCTGTTTTTATACCAATATCATATAATGCTATCGAACTGCCGCTATCAGTTGGCACTCGTTCACTCGATATACTTCGGAGTTGCGATTCTATAGAACGGATCATAGAGTCGCCCTGTAATGCAGCGGCTGTTTTTTTCTCTTTATCATAAGATGACATTTTATCAACTGCAGTCGCTAAACTATTGTAGGCATCGACAAAAGCTTTCACATTTGTCTTTACTGCATCATCATCTTGTTCAATTTTTAACGTAGTCGTCTTAGAAACATCAGCATCAGTTAAGTTTAACGTCACCCCTGCAATAGCATTTTTAACTTCATTAGTTTGCGAGGTAACTTTCTGATTATCGATATAAACAACTGCATTTTTAGCATCTTGAAGCGTGGAGATATTACCAGCACCGAACATATCATTTAGTCCAGTTCCAGTCGTGTCATTAGCTGTAATACTAATTTGATTGTCTTCACCTGACTTATCTGAACTAAAAACCAATCGACTGCCTGCATCACTGGTAATAACAGTTGCAGTTACGCCCGCATTATCTGGGGATTCATTAACTTTTTTAGCAATCGCAGCAAGTGAATCGGTAGCCGAAACATCAATGGAGAAATTCTTACCATTGATACCAAAATCAAGGCTCCCTTCACCTACAGGTAATGCAGGATCTGCAACATTTTTTCCAGCAATTTTATGATTTACCGCAAGTTGCTCAACTTTAATACCATAGCTACCCGCTTGTGCCGTTTTGTCTGTTGTTGCTGACAAATAAGTTTGATTACTAACAGAAACCTTACGCAAATTGAGGGCATCACCAGTTTGAAGTTTTTTTAAGGCATCTTGAAACGTAGACAACGCACTTTTTAAGGTTCCCATGGCAGAAACTTTTGCTTTGATGCTGTCTTCTGTTTTATTAAACATCGCTTCTTTCGGTGTTTTTTCGGCATCAACTAAAACTTGCACAATTTCACTAATTTTAAGGCCAGATCCCATGCCTGTCGCTGTTAATGCCATATAGACCTCTCAATCAAACGTACTTACAAATATTTATGCTTCTGTTTTCATCAAAAGCCCTGTGACTTCTGATAGTTTTTCTGCCAAGGCTAATGCTTCTTCACTCGGCATTTGTCTAATGACATCACCAGTATCTCGGTCAAGTACAGTCACAACAGCTTGTCCAGAGTTCTCATCAACCTTAAATGCTAAACCTTTACGCATCATAGACATCATATCAGACAACTCTGTGGCAACTTGAGCTAGCTTACTTGGATTCTGTTCATTTTTCGTCACATCTTGTTCCGCAGCTTGTTCAATAGCCGTATTTCGCTTTAATTCAGCATCTGGAGCAGATGCTTTTAGCGGCGTTTGAGCTAAATCAACCTTACTGTGAAGCATAGAAGGTGAACTTGCTATATTGATATCCATAGCCATACCTCAGCAAATTTAGTAATAACTTTAAATGGTTACATTAAAATTACCCTATAAAACTACATTAACCTTTTAAAGTGGCAAAGGGAGATCCGTTACCGAACCTCCCTTATCACTTTCTCACTATTCTGCTTAAAACTACAGCAGTGACAAGGCCACTTGAGGTAACTGGTTGGCTTGGGCCAACATTGCAGAACCCGTTTGTTGCAACACTTGGTTCTTGGTCATTTGTGATGTTTCTTTCGCGAAATCCACATCCACAATTCGACTCTTCGCATCAGCAACGTTGGCTTGAGTATTAGCACTGTTACTAATGTTGTATGCTAGACGGTTTTGTTTAGCACCTAAGTTAGCACGCTGACTATCAATCGTTTTAATGGCAGCATCAATCGCAGCGAGTGCAGTTGAACGGCCAGCTGAACTTGCAACCGACAAACTATTAACAGATAA
Source organism: Shewanella sp. SM29 (assembly GCF_025654245.1). Classification (NCBI taxonomy): domain Bacteria; kingdom Pseudomonadati; phylum Pseudomonadota; class Gammaproteobacteria; order Alteromonadales; family Shewanellaceae; genus Shewanella; species Shewanella sp. SM29. Next base: position 92,019 of record NZ_JAKKRN010000005.1, on the reverse strand, counting down.
CGCACCAGCATTCGTTGCTTTTACTGAAATCGTAATGTCTTCGCCTTCTTGGTGTCCGACTTGGAAGGTCTTACCTGCGGAGAAATCACCATTCAGTAATTTTGTGCTACCAAATGCAGTTGTATCACCGATTGCTGTAATTTCTAATGCCAGTTCATCAATTTCGCTTTGCAATGCTGTCAAATCGTCAGTACTGTTAGAACCGTTCTCTGCTTGTACTGTCAAATCACGCATACGTTGAAGCATGTTAGTCTGTTCTTGCATCGCACCTTCAGAAATCTGGGCGATTGAAATGGCATCGTTAGCATTGCGCATACCAACATCAAGGCCACGCACTTGGCTGTTTAGTCGGTTCGATATCGCTAAACCAGCAGCGTCATCTTTGGCACTGTTAATACGCAGACCACTGGATAAACGTTCCATAGATGTGGCCAAACCGCCTGCGGAAGTATTTAAATTCTTTTGAGCTTTTAATGAAGTGACGTTTGTGTTTACTGTAATGGCCATGATCGTTTCCTCTTTATACCTGGCTTGTGAACTTGCCTGTCTACTTAAGCCAGGCGGGTCTTAGTGGTTACAGTATATTTAACGGCAGCATCTTTTTTAACTTTAGAGTTATTTTTTAAAATATCTTGATTTTAAAAAATAACTCTAATTATCATAAACATAAATATCAACTCCTATAAAACTTTGCCTACTTTTCTAGATAATTCTAGAACAAGTAGGCAAAAGTGCTTCATATAACATCACGCAAATAACATTAACCAAGAAGAGATAATGCAACTTGAGGTAACTGGTTAGCCTGTGCAAGCATTGCAGAACCCGTTTGTTGTAACACTTGGTTCTTAGTCATAACTGAAGTTTCCTTCGCAAAATCGACATCCACGATACGACTCTTAGCATCAGCAACGTTGGCTTGAGTATTAGCACTGTTACTAATGTTATAGGCCAAACGGTTTTGCTTCGCACCTAAATTGGCTCGTTGATTGTCAATTGTTTTAATGGCAGCATCAATATTCGCAAGTGCAGTTGAACGACCAGCTGAAGTCGCTACGGATAATGAATTGACAGATAAACTTGCAGCATTGGTTGTCCCTACCGAAATAGTGACATCCTCAGCTTCTTGGTGCCCTACTTGGAAGGTTTTACCCGCAGAAAAGCCACCAGTCATTAATTTGGTGTTACCAAACGCCGTACTATCACCTATAGCAGTAATTTCCTCTGCTAATTGATCCATCTCTTTTTGTAATGCTGCTAAGTCATCAGTGCTATTCGCACCGTTTTCCGCTTGAACGGTCAAATCACGCATACGCTGCAACATATTGGTTTGCTCTTGCATCGCACCTTCGGCAATTTGAGCAATTGAAATCGCATCATTTGCGTTACGCATACCCACATCTAAACCACGCACTTGGCTATTCAAGCGGTTAGAAATGGCTAGACCAGCGGCATCATCTTTTGCACTGTTAATGCGTAGACCACTGGATAAACGTTCCATTGAGGTCGCTAAACCGCTACTGGAAGTATTTAAATTCTTTTGTGCCTTCATTGAAGTCACGTTGGTATTTACTGTAATAGCCATGTTGAGTTCCTCTTCCTAGTTATACCGCCAAGGCTTGGAGCTTGGCTAAATTTTTAACAATTTATCTTACAGATGGATAGGTACTTGCTTTCTGTTAAATAAAGTCGAACAGGGAAACAGAACCCACCTTACTAAACACGCTAGAGACTGCGTTCAATGCAAGCTGTTGCTTTTCAAATTCCGTAATCGCTGATGCATAATCGAGATCTTCCAAGAGTGATAGCGCTGATGAATTCACCACTTTCTCCTCGGTATGAGCCTCTTTGTAACTTTCGACAACTTTCAGATTATTCCCCGCCACACTTCTGGCAGAACTAATTTGATTGACGCCACTATCGATGTTATTCAATATCTGTGCCAACTGAGCTCGACCTTGGGGAGTGTTGGCAGAATTAGGGTCTTCAATTAAGGCAATCGCACTGCTGATCGTATCGAAAATACTGACTTCGGCCTGCGGCTCCATGGTGAAACTATCGCCAGCGCTGGGTTTTCCATCAATTTTAACTTCTATACCATTAAAACTAACGGGATTAGTGGCATCGAAGTTAGCTACGTTTGCGACGGGATTACTTGCAGAATCGAGCACTTGTAAGTTAGTACCACCGGCACCATTATCAGTGAAGTTAAATGTATATGTATCAGCAACATAAGTTGCAGCATCAGCAATTTTTGCTGTTTTAACGCTAAACTCCCCCTGCTGGCTGGCCAAATAATTGACGCTATAATCACCAAGTCCATTGGGTGCTTTCATAAACGCGCTATCGCCAGGGATGTTTGTCCCCATGGCAACACCCGTTTGTACTAAACTATTTTTGACGCCAGAATCGCCGCTATACACTATTTTAGGCGGCGTCGAGTTATCAAAAGCAAAAGGTTCTTTATCGGTACTGAAACCAGAGAACATATAATTGCCAGATTCATCCTTACTATTGGCAATTGAGAGCAATTCCTCTAAGCTGCCTTTCATCTCTTCGGCAATCATTTGCCGCTCAGTTCCTGATAGTGTGCCGTTTATCGCTCGCATAACTTGCTCACGCATAGAGCCAGTTAAATCTTCAGCACTACCGAGTTTACTTTCTGCCACAGCAAGACGATTTGTCGCATAGTCAATATTTTTCATAAACTGATCGACGAGTGCATTTTTTTGATTCAGATTATCAATACCCTGTGACGCCACAGGATCATCACCAGCAGTATTGACTTTCTTACCACTGCTCAATTGGTCAAGAATTTTGCTGGTCGCCGTTTGCTTTTGCAGCACACTGGTAATGCTTTGATTAAAAATCTGCGCGGATGATAATCGCATAGTTAAATCTCCTAACGCACTGAGGATAATAAGGTGTCAAAAATCTGCTGTGCAGTCGTCATGATCCGCGCAGAGGCTTGATAGGCTTGCTGAAAACGCATTAAATTTGCTGCTTCTTCATCTAAGTTCACGCCCGACTCACTCTCAACTCGCGCATAAGCTTGTTGATACACGGCCTCTGCCGAACCAACACGCACTTCAGCCGCTTTCGTTTTACTGCCTACCTCGAGCTTAGTGTTCTCGAACACATCAGCTAGGGTCGACTTTCCCCCATTCATCACCTTACTTTCGCTCAACTTAGCCATAGCGACAGCATTAGAGTTATCCCCCTCTGCGAAGGATAAATCGAAGGTAAATCTGTCATTGCCTGCAGCTGCTTTGCTGTCAACTTCAAAGGTAAAACCAAAAGCGCTAATATTCGGAGGAGTATAAGGGGCTGCAGCCCCAAGGGATGTTCCCGCGGCGTCAAATGCTTCATAGGTTGGAGGCACAACTGTGGTATCGAGCTTTATCGTCAACTCACTGCCCGTTACAGGGAAATTTGTGGCATTACGATTACTAATTTGAGTCAACTTCACTTGGGTATTGCCCGAATTAGCGGCATCTGCGGTAATCTTTGGGGATGCGGCGGCAATGCCTTTAGGGTCTTTCATGACCACTTCAATGCCATTTGAAGCACCCGCTGTCGGGCGAATGGCAAAACGATCGCCAGACGCCATAGCGCCCGCTTTTATGTCAATTGAAAATCCAGATCCACCCGATAAAGTCGAGCCATTTAACGTCAGTGGCGTAATTGCCCCCGTTTTCGAATCTCTCAGCTCATAAGTTGCAGGCGCGGTAAATGACAGTTCGTAGGCACCACCAGTTAATAAACTGGTGTTATCTATGGTGACGCCTAACGTTGCATTACCCGTATTACCAGAAAATCCTGCTGCACGGCCCAAAGACATCATAGGATCGTTGATATCTTTGAAGATATTGGCACCAACTTGCCCATTGAGGTCAATACCTTGTGCTTGCATTTTATTGAAGTTATCAGCCACGCCCAAGGCTAATTGATCGAGCTCATGACCCGCGGGAATTAACGTTTGATCACAATAATCAAAAATGGCCCCTAACTGACCGCCAAGTTTACTCGGATCAACAGTGACACTTTGCGAACCAATACTTGAAGTCAATTGGAGCTCATTCGGAAATGGATCACCCGCTTGGACTCCCATCGTCATAGCAATTTCACCAGAAACCAACATCACTGAGCCACCAAGCATTACGCTCTTAGCACCATTTTCTAATGGAATAACATTCACTTGAGCGTACTGGCTTAACTCTTGAACAAGTGCATCTTGCTTATCAAGCAACTGCGCATCCTGATTCGGCGACTTCATTAACTCTAGGTTTAAATTTGCCAGTTCTGTACTGATCTCATTGATACGCTTAGTCATACCTGTGATCTGGTCATTGGTCTGATTAAGCTGGCCATTCAAATACGACTGCATCTGATTAAGACTGCTGGCAACTTGCTGTGCGTTTGTTAGGGTCGAACTCCGAATACCCAAATCTGCAGGCAAATCAGCCACACTATTCAGCCCCGAAAACAGGTCATTTAAGCTTTGTGGCACAACTTTACCTACCTGTGAAAACAGCTGATCTAGCTCACTCAATTTACCGTAGCTGGCTTCGGCGGCGCTTAACGTTGTTTGGCCAATGCGTAACTCTCTTGCAGCATAGTCATTGTAGATACGCTTAACGTCATTAACGTAAGTTCCCGTGCCATAAAAGCTACTACCAAAACGCTGCGATTCAAGAGTCGACTGGGTTGCCACTTGTCTGTGGTAACCAGCGGTATTGGCGTTAGCTATGTTATTACTGGTAACACCCAGTTGCGACTGGGAGGCAAGCACCCCAGTTCGCGCTATATTCAGTAGATCAACAGCCATTAGTTGACACTCCTATGAACAAACAGGGTTGTAAGATTCATCATTTGTCTTCTCCTGGCAGAATTGATTTCAGTTCTTCACTGATCGACTGCATCACTTTAATCACTTTTTCAGCGTATCGAGGATCAGTGGCATAACCCGCATCCTGCAAAGCTCGGATGAATTGAGTAGGGGAAGCGGCCACTTTTTTCGCATTTTGATAACGTTCACCTTCGGCAATGAAGGACACAAAATCGTTAAAGCTATGCTCGAAATCACTATAAACTCGGAAGTCAGCTTTTTGCTGGACAGCAACACCGTGCTCAAATTCTAGGGTACTGACGTTAGCCTTATCGCCTAACCAACGACGATCAGCTTTAATGTTGAATAGGTTATGACTCGGCGCACCGTTATTGCCGCGGACGATTTTTTGTCCCCAACCAGTTTCCAGTGCCGATTGCGCTAATAATACTTCTGGTTGGGTACCTAATGTTTTTGCGGCTTTTTCAGCATGTGGATATAAGGTCGCTAAAAATTCTTCTCGACTACCGAACCTGACAATCTTTTGGGTTTCCCTAAATGCTGCCGTCGGCAAAACTTGGCCGCTAATCACAGGTTCTACCACTGAAAGTGATTGTTCACTCCAGCTCGGCTTAGGCGTATCGATAGCCAGTGAACGATTAGGCGTATCAATGTCCATTGATGAATTGGCATCTTCAGCTCTATCCGGTTCAAATACAGGCCGAGCGATAGCAGCCGGCACACCATGATTTACAACTGTGGGTTCAACCACAGGAGCGGCTGAACTCTGCATAGGCACATTAAGCGCTTTATCGTCGTGGAGCATTTTCATGCCACCATCGTCACACAATACCGATGCAGGCGTGAAATGACTTGTTTCGGGAGAGAGTTGCTGCACCATCATATCGGCAAGGCCCAATACACCTTTGTCAGATAAATCGACCGATAACTGCTGATCGCGCATCTGCTCGTAAAACTGAGTGTATTGGCTATTGAGTGGACTATCAGACTGAAAAACCGCATTGGCATCGCGCATACTTTTCATCAGCATTTGCACGAAAATACCTTCAAATTGTTGGGCGACCTTTTTCAAGGCGCCCTTCTCATCTTTCTGAGCCTGGGCGCGGAGTGAATCTAGCCCGCCCAGGTCAAGAAAATGTGATGAACTTGAAAGCTTTTCCATGATTTTCCCGACAGAAATTAGATGATGATAAGTTCACCATGCAAAGCTCCTGCCACTTTTAATGCTTCAAGTATTGCTAACACATCTGAAGGGGCTGCGCCGACTAAGTTAACCGCTCTAACCAGCTCATCCAGCGTAGTGCCTGGATTAAACATAAACATACGGCGGTCACTTTCTGTCGCTGTGATCGTACTATTACTCGTGACGGTTGTTTGACCATTTGCCAACGCGTTAGGCTGCGAAACCTGTGTCGCCTCCGCAATCGTGACAGTCATGCCGCCATGGGTAATCGCCGCAGGGAGTAAGCGTACGTTTTGCCCAACCACTATGGTTCCAGTACGTGAATTAACGATCACTTTGGCAGATTCCTCTGCGGGAACAACATCAAGGTTTTCAAGCGTTGCTAAAAAGGAGACCCGTTGTGATACATCACGTGGAGCAGTTACCTGAACAGACGTCGCATCTAAAGGACGCGCCATATCAGGACCTAATAGATCATTGATCGCATCGGCCATTCGCTGCGCAGTAGAGAAATCCGAACGACGTAGGTTAAACGTCAAATAATCGCCAGTTGAAAATGGGGTAGCTACACTACGCTCAACAATTGCGCCATTCGGTATACGACCTACAGTTGGCGTATTTTGAATCACCTTTGAACCATCTAAACCATCGGCACTAAAACCACTCACCACTAAACTACCTTGGGCGATCGCATACACATTACCGTCTACCCCTTTCAAAAAGGTCTGTAATAATGTGCCACCGCGTAAGCTTTTGGCTTCGCCTAAGCTAGATACCGTCACGTCAAGATCTTGACCAGGTTTGATAAAGGCAGGCATATCCGCGTGTACGGCTACCACTGCAACGTTTTTAATTTTCGGTTTGACGTTGTCAGGAAGATTAATCCCAAAGTTTTTGAGCATAGTCATAAAGGTCTGCTCGGTATAACTGGTTTTTTCCCCCGTTCCCGGTAAACCGACCACTAAGCCATAACCAATCAACTGGTTACTACGCACACCTTGCACATTGGCAATATCTTTAATTCGTTCAGCCTGACTAGGTAGAGAAAACACTAGCATGGCAACGGCTAACACCAGTTTATATTTCATGATACGACTCCTTAGAAGGGCCACCAGTCGCTCATAAAGAACTGGCTTAACCAGCCCACTTTTTGAGCATCTGCGAAAGTGCCTGTGCCACTGTATTGGATACGGGCATTAGCCATTCGCGTTGAATCGACAGTGTTATCGGGTTTAATGTCCTGCGAACGAACGAGACCAGTGACACGAATAAACTCATCACCATTATTGATTGAAATCCATTTTTCACCACGGATCACTAAGCTGCCGTTGTTTAGCACTTGCATCACGTTTGCCGAGATGCTGCCATCTAGACTATTGCTCTGATCCGCATCCGATTCACGCTTAGTGTTCATGCTATCTTTGTAACGCAAATCAATTGGCACTCCGCCAATGGACACATTACTACCACCTGCAAAGATGGGATCTAAGCTCATGTCTGAACCTTTTTTGATCTGATTGCCTGCACTCTTCTTAGCTTGAGTCGATTCCTTCAATACGATAGTGATAATGTCACCGACTTTGTGGGCGCGTATATCCGAATACAAGCTAGATGCTTGGCTGTCTTGATAAATAGAGCCAGTTGCGGCAATTTTTGTCGGCGGTGCCTCTGGGTATACCGGCGCGTAAAAGGGATCATCCGCAAGGGGTTTCTTTTGCGTCGAGCTACAAGCTGCAAGCAATAACGCGACGGCCAACACAAGATATCTAGCCATGATGTTTGCCTCTATAAATTCTGAGTCACATAAGACAGCATCTGATCTACCGCTGAAATCACTTTTGAGTTCATCTCGTAAATGCGCTGACTTTCGATAAGGTTCACCAGTTCCTCGGTCACGTTCACATTAGAGGTTTCTAAGGCGCCTTGACGAATAGCACCCATGCCATCTAACGAAGCGGTACCTTGAATTGGCGTGCCGCTCGCACCAGTTTCCGTATATAAGTTTTGTCCCATAGGATCTAGACCCGATGGATTAATAAAATCCGTCATAGTCAACTGACCCACGACTTGGTTCTCAGCGGTACCTGGGGTTTTTACTGAAACTTCGCCCTCCGCGGAAACGGTAATACTGGTCGCATTATCAGGAATAGTGATCGCGGGTTGTAGCAAATAGCCAGAACCTGGCGTCACAATCTGACCCGTATCGTCTAAGGTAAACTGACCATTTCGAGTATAAGCAGTGGTTCCATCAGGGAGCTGGATTTCAAAAAATCCAGGACCTTCAATCATAAGATCCAGCGAGTTATCCGTCGTCAGCATGTTACCCTGAGTAAACATTTTTTGAGTGGCGACGACTTTCGTACCCGCACCTATGTTTAATCCGTTGGGTAACTTAGTGTTAGAAGCACTAACACCACCCGCTTGGTTAACTGTTTGATAGAGTAAATCTTCAAATACTGCGCGGCTTTTTTTGTAGCCCACAGTGCTAGCGTTCGCTACGTTGTTTGAAATCACTGAAATATCAGTTTGCTGTGCGTCTAAGCCAGTTTTACTAATCCATAACGCCGGATGCATAATCTATCTCCTAACTAATACGCATTAATGAAGATGAAGCGCGATCATTCTCTTCCGCGGTTTTCATCATCTTGACTTGCAATTCAAACTGGCGCTGAAGATCAATCAAAGACACCATTTCATCAACAGGGTTAACGTTACTGCCCTCTACGGCACCACTTTCAACTGCGACGAAAGGGTCAGCTGGTGCTGGTTCACCTGACATTTGTCGAAATAATCCATCTTCACCACGCATCATCTGCGCATTGCCGGGATTAACTAACTTCAATCTCGCCACTTCTTCTATCACTTCAGCAGTCGCCCCTTGAGGGCGAACAGACACTATGCCATCCTGTGAAATTGACACTTTATCAATAGGTAATGGCAGCACTATCGGGCCAGCATCCCCCATCACGGGATTGCCTCTGTCGTTATACAACATGCCCGTCGCATCGAAACTGAGACTACCTGAACGGGTATAAGCTTCACTGCCATCTTTCGCCTGAACGGCAAACCAGCCATCGCCTTTAATGGCAACATCGAGATCCCGTCCAGTGGTTTTTATCGGACCAGAGCGAAAATTAGCTGACGGAGATTCTGTCATCACAAACACCCTTGAAGGCAACCCTTCACCGAAGGCTTGCATCGATCTGGCCTGCGCCATATCTGATTTAAAACCATCGGTATTAGCATTGGCTAAGTTGTTCGCACGGAGTGCCAGCTCATTCATATTTTGCTTAGCGCCACTCATGGCGACATAAAGGAATTTGTCCACAGACTGCTCCGTCAAATTTTCTACATGACGATATCAAAGCAAGCATCGTGCCAATAAACATTGATTTTAATTTACTGATAAAATTGAAGAATAAGGAAATGAAGTGAGTTGACAGCAGGATAAAGGCTAAGTGTTGCCACTGGCGGCAACACTTAGTTAAATAAAGTAATGATTAGCGGATTTGTAATACGGTTTGCTGCAGCGTGTTATTCACTTCAAGGGTACGGGAGTTTGCTTGGAAGTTACGCTGCGCCGAAATTAAATCAACCAGTTCAGTCGTCAAATCGATGTTCGATTGCTCTAACGCCGATGAACTGATGCTACCAAAAGTTCCACTATTTGCCTCACCCGCTAACGCTGGACCTGAGTTCAAACTAGCCTTCCACGACGTATTACCCACTTGCGTTAAACCTTGTTCGTTAGCAAAACGAACTAAAGCAACCCGTGCTAAAGGCACGGTTGAACCATTAGAATAACTCGCGGTCACTAAACCATCTTCGCCGATTTCAACGTTAGTTAAGCGACCTACAGTCGTACCATCTTGCGTCAACTCAGTTGCACCAAAAGGAGCCGCATATTGCGTTGGGGCATTAAACTTCACAGTCAAATCTTGAGTACCATCGGCACCAGCCCCTAAAACACCCGCACCACTGACGCCCAAAGCCTCAGTCTTGACTATAGCAGGATCACTACCAGTGTAGACACCAACAGAATTGAACTTGAGTACAGAGCCTTTCCAACCACCAGCAGTTTGAGCCGTGCCCGTTGCATCAGGTGTACCATCGCCGGTGGTATCTGTTTGATAAGTACCAGCAGGACCGGCTAGATCTACTTGCTTTCCATCAACAGCATAGTAAGCCACCCAATTGTTCTCACCATTGTACGAACCATCTTTGGGCTTAACAAAATAAGTGGTCATAATATGTGGCTCACCGAGTGAGTCATAAATTGTCATTGATGTAACGTTATTGTAGGTTTTTGCATCTAGAGGATCGAATGCCGCGGGGTCGAGTGCACTTTCCTTAGCATTTAAGTTCATTTGTAAAGTAACATTCTCAGTCTTTACAGGGCTACCCGCAGTGTCTGGTATTTGTACCGGCTTAGCCGTCGTTAAACTCACTGATGTTGAGTTCCCATCTTTATCCACTGGGAAAGTTTGCAAATAATTACCAGCAGAATCAACCATGTAATTATTTTTATCTACCTTAAATGCTCCAGCACGGGTAAACGAGTGGTCTAATGTACCCAGTTCAGAAGCAGTAACGAAAAAGCCACCCCCTTTAATCGCCATATCAAGGGAGTTATTCGTCAACTGTAAGCTACCTTGATGGAATTGCTGTGCCACTTGGCTCGTCGCAACACCACCACCGACAGCAGTTTTAGCATTTGAAAAAATAGAATTAGCGTAAACATCCGCAAATTCAGCACGGGACTCTTTAAAGCCAATGGTGTTCGCATTAGCAATGTTATTCGCCGTAGTGTTTAAATCTTTCTGCGCGGCAGAAATGCCACTCAATGCAATGTTAAACGACATAATTCACCTCTACACTTGACTCAATTCATTTATGAGCGACTTACGCCCAATTCGGATACTGCAAAAATTCTTTTAGGCAAACTTAGGTTTCAGACACAGCTAACACATCGGTTAACTTGATGCCCATACCGCCTCTCAAGTTAAGAATCGCGCCAGTACTGGCCGTACCGAGAGAAACGCTGGTCACATGAGCATAGGTCGAGACTGGCAATTCTTGGGATTTCCCATCCACTAAACCACTCGCCTTGATCGTATAGTTACCTGCGGTTACAGGGTTTCCATCTTTATCGAGGCCATCCCAGTTAACATCGACATTGCCCCCCTTACTGCCATCAACTTTAAAGGTGGTCACAACTTGGCCTTTCTCATCCTCAACACGTACAGTAACTTCAGGAATTTTAGCTGGCGTGCTAATCACACCTTTTATTGTTGGGCTTTCAGCTGAAATGTTACCTGTATCAGTTGGGATCAATACCTTGCGACCAACAAGTCCTGATGCCTGTAATGCTTGGCTTGATGTCATAACACCGTTTAAATTAACGATTTCCTTATTCAACTTAGTAATACCATCAACCGTCGAGAATGATGCCATCTGCGCAATCATTTGGTCGTTGTCGACGGGCTTAAAGGGATCTTGCATCGATAACTGTTGGCTTAATAACGAGAAAAAGTCATCTTGAGTTAACTGCTGGCTTTTTGCTTCCGGTACTATTGAATCTTTTGGCAAACGTATGCCATCAAGAAACGGATTACCCGTTGAGCTGGTTGATGAATTCGTCGTAACGGCATTTGGCTGACTCTTATTTTGAGCCGTCTGCGCCGACGCTTGGTTAATTTGATTAATGAGGCTCACAGCTTACCTCCTAAGTAACACATGTTATTTACCCATCCCAAGTGTTTGTTGCAGCATAGACTTAGCTGCTTCAGCGACTTGAACATTCATTTGATATGAGCGCGAAGCAGAAATCATGTCTGCCATTTCTTCCATGACATTAACATTCGGTTTATAAATAAAGCCGTCCGCATCCGCCATAGGATGATCGGGCGAGTATTCTTTCAGTAGTGGTTTATCACTTTCTACAATGCCTTTTACTGCAACGCCTTGAGAAGCTTGTTGCTGACTTTGGGCTTTAGCCATTTCGGCTTCAAAAATGGGATGACGGGAACGATAGGTCTTATCTACACTACTCGAGACGGAATCCGCGTTGGCTATGTTGCTCGCGGTGGTGTTTAGCCTGACCGATTGAGCAGACATTCCCGAGCCAGCAACATCAAATATGCTAAATAAACTCATGATTAATCCCCTCTCAACGCTTTCTTCATGCCACTAAACTTACTATCTAAAAAACCTAGCGACATTTGATATTCAAGTGCATTTTGCATGAATGCCGATTGTTCCTGTTGGATATCAACAGTATTACCATCACCGGTATCGGGTTGATTTGGCACACGGAACTTAACAAATTGCCCAGTCAACTCCGCAAGCCCAAAATGCTTATCTGGCTCTTGCATTTCAAGACTATTTCGCTGCTGCTGTTGGCCTCGAGCGGCCTGCATTGCCGCAGAAAAATCAACATCGCGGGCTTTGTAATGTGGCGTATCTGCGTTAGCGATATTGCTTGAAATGACTTCAGCCCGCTGCGCTCTAATACCGAGAGTGTATTGATGCACACCCAGTGCATTATCAAAATTGATCGCCATAAAATTGCCTCCTCGTGTTCTCACGAAAATAAAGCAATTCATGTGCCAACATCAGGAAAATTTTGAGAATAACAACAAGGATGAGCAAGTGATGGGTAAAAAATTACCGACAATTGTCGGTAATTTTCTTTAGAGCGGCTGAGTTAAGTCTTTTTCTGGTAATAAATGCCAGGGTTACAACGAACCATATCAAACTCGTCCGTTAAACCAGCGATAGATTCTGATGCACCGAGAAATAAAATCCCTTTGGGATTGAGAGCGGCAGCGAATTGCCGCAAAATTTTTGCCTTTGCCTCTGGTGCAAAATAAATCAGCACATTGCGGCAAAAGATAATGTCGAACTTGCCAAGCAGACTATAACTCTCAAGCAAATTATGCGCTCTAAAGTTCACCAACCGCTTCACATTATCCTTTAACTTCATATTACCTGAAGGTAATGCATCAAAAAACTGACGCTTACGTTCTTCAGATAAACCACGCGCTAATGCCAAACTATCGTACTCGGCATTTTTGCAGCGTTCTAACATGGAAGGAGATAGATCCGTTGCTTGAATCGAAGCACTACCAGCCAAGGCACCAGGCTTCTTCTGTTGATACTCAAGAATAGTCATAGCCAATGAGTATGGCTCTTGGCCTGACGAGCAAGCCGCAGACCAAATTTTGAGCGGACGCCCCAGACGACTGTATTCAGGTAGTAGGACATTATTCAACAACTCAAATGGATAACGATCACGGAACCAAAGGGTTTCATTGGTCGTCATAGCATCGATCACTTCAGCTCTGAGCGCACGCTCAGTAGGCTTCATCGAATGCTTAACCACATCAGATAAGGATGGCAGGTTATATTTGCCCATCAAAGGAGCAAGACGACTGCGCACAAGATATTGCTTATTTTCACCCAGTACGATGCCGCTGTGTTGCTCTAAGAACAACCTAAATTGATTATATTCAGCCTCAGCGAGTGATTTATTTGGCACATTCACATCCTAAATCCTATAGCAAGCACCAAAATCAGTGCGAAACCATCATGTTATAAAGTCGAGATTATAGCGTAAAGCGTATCTAGGTACTAACCTACAGCAATTACAAACTTAAATGCTTATTCACAGCAGCAGCCAGTTCGTCGGGATTAAACTTAGCGATAAAGTCATTAGCCCCCACTTTTTGAACCATTGCCTGATTGAATACACCACTTAACGAAGTATGCAGTACCACTTTAATATGCTTAAGCTTAGGATCATCTCGGATTTCAGCGGTCAGGGTGTAGCCATCCATTTCAGGCATCTCAATATCAGAGATTATGAGGGGGATCTCATCGGCCACATTATCCATCTCTTTGGCGATCTCTTTAAGCTTGTCTAATGCTTCGCGACCATCTTTTGCGGTATCAATTTGTAAATTCAATGACTCGAGTGAACGAATAATTTGTTTACGCGCCACGGCAGAATCATCAATAACCATAATATGATAATGCTGAGTTCTGTCGAGGGTCAGTTTTTCATTGGCTTCTTCACTGATAGCCGTTTTAACTGGTGAAATCTCATCTAAGATTTTTTCCACATCGAGAATTTCAACTAATTCACCTTCAATTTCAGTCACAGCTGTCAGATAAGAATAACGGCCAGCACCTTGCGGCGGAGGCATAATCGCTTCCCAATTCATGTTGATGATCCGCTCAACAGAACTGACCAAGAAGCCTTGAACACTGCGGTTATATTCAGAAATAATGATGAAACAGTTTTCAGTGCTCGCTAAAGGTTTTCCCCCTGTTGCCGCACTCAAATCAATCACTGAAATGGTTGTTCCACGAATATGAGCAACACCCTTCACATAAGGATTAAGTTTAGGCAAAGTGGTCAGTGGTGGACACTGCAGTACTTCTTTCACCTTAAACACGTTAATCCCAAACCGTTGACGACCGTTTAATTTAAAAAGCAGTAATTCTAAACGGTTTTGTCCAACGAGCTGGGTTCGTTTGTTGACTGAATCAAGAATACTCGACATAACTCTGCCTTGTTGTTCTGTTTATGTTCGGCCCTATAACTCAGTTGAGTATAGGCATATTAATTGCTTACGTCTTATCTATCGATAAACATAGTCGAAACTGAGTCAATCTTCTGACAGTGATGCAAATTATTATTACAGTGGTCAGCTTCGAACTTAATAAAAGTATAGGTGCATTCTGGCGTTACAAGCTAGTCTCTTCATTATGAAAGTAAATTTAGTCTGTTTTTTTAGTCTTTTCACCCTCTTCATGCCCGCTTTTGCGAGTGCAGAGCCTATTGTCCCCACCGTATCGGCAATCTCAGAATTAGCTAAAGCGCTTATTTCAGAAAAAATATCCGTTCCAGAAAATGCCAAAGTAAATATTTCGCCACAGATGGTTGACGCAAGAATGCTGCCGTCACAATGTTCGTCTCCAATGAAAGTTGAACTGGCTAGCGATAGGGAAATTAGCCGTAATAACACCTTAAAAGTCAGCTGTGATACGCAAGACTTAGCTTACCCTTGGCAAATCTATATCTCGGTTCGGGTGGATATCTTATTCCCCGTTGTTGTCTCAACCGAAATCTTAGCACCAGGCGAACTCATCTCTCCTAGTCAAGTAGAAGTCCGTTACATTGAACAAAATAGCTTGAGAGGTGCCGAATTCGATGACCCGAGTAAATTGGCTGGCGTGCGAGTAAAACGACGAGTAGCAAAAGATAATCCCATATTAAGCAACAACTTATGCTTCGTTTGTAAAAATGATTCGGTCTCTATCTACGTTCGTTCTGGCTCATTCGAGCTAAAAACAGTGGGCGAAGCCCTACAAGATGGCAATAAAGGTGATCGGATCAGAGTCAAAAATAGCAGTTCAAACAAAGAACTAGATGCTATAGTCACAGGCATTGGCGAAGTTGAAGTAAGAATGTAAAATAATCTAAAGCTTTTTTGTAAGCTGCCGATACCCCAGTTAAGAAATCCCGTACACACGACGCTGGAGCCTAAAATGGCAATTGATATTAGCAAACTCAACACTGCAACGACTGCGCAAGTTCGTTCAGGCGCAACGAAAGCGAGCAGCGATCAATCTGCTCAAGTTGCTACAAAATCGACAACACCACAAAGAAGCGACTCTGTGGTCATTACGGCCCAGGCACAACAACTTCAAGGAGCTCAGACTAAAATGGCTAGCCTTCCTGAAGTTGATCAAAAGAAAGTAGCAGAAATCAAACAAGCTATTGCCGAAGGTCGCTATAAAATTGACCCAGAAAAGTTGGCTGCCAATATTGCAAGTTTTGAAGCCGAACTTAATGACTTAAATAAAGAGTAACTATGACTGAAATAGCTAAACTGGTAGATCTACAACACGCCCATTTGGCTGTTCTTAAGCAAATCATACTCAAGGAAAAAGGCGCTTTGGTTGACCAAAACGCCGATTTACTGCTTTCCCTTGCTAACGAAAAATCGCAATGTCTCAAAGAACTAAAGACTAATGATGATATTCTGGCAAAACACAGTGATAAATCGCTACTCACTCAGCAAGTCGAACTCGTGCATAAAATGGCCGAGATCAAAGACGCATTGACTGAATGCAAAGAATTAAACGAACAAAATGCTAGTTTAATTGAGATGAATTTAGCGAGTTTAAATCGCTTTGCTCAAGCTTTACAAGCCAGCAGAAACGCCTCCAGCCTCACCTATAACGATAAAGGCAAGACCTCGACTATCTCAAGTTTAGGCAATGATTTAAAGGCCTAATAAGCGCATCACTCCCACTTAGCATTCCCTTTTCTAAGCTCTGATTAGATATTAATGTCTTGTACAAAAAAAAAGCCGCGTAAATACGCGGCTCAATACATGCTGTTGAACATACATTCAATAACGCTAGAAATACGTCACTTCCTTCACTCGTTGTGGACGGTTCTGTTGTTGATAAAGCGCCCAAACCTGTGAAAAATCAAGTTCTAACTCAGTGACATAATGCTCGCCTGCTGGATAACTCTTAACGACTCGTGCGCCGCGGATCACGCCAGAAACTGACGCTTTGACATTATCGTCCGTCAACATCCAATCACTGACACTGCTGTTTGCCGTTATTTTCTGCCCATAAACTTGTTCCGCTAATTCACGATAAGCCACAATTTTTGATGCTTGCATAGCCATCAACACTCTTTGTGATTGCTCTTTAGCAGGTTGAGTCGCTAACGGCGCATATCCTATAGCCGTTAACTTAGGAAAACTCGGCGGCGGCACATCTTCCCATTGCACATATCTATCTTTAGCAGCGCAGCCAGTTAGCATTAGCGCCACAATAACTAAAAGGTAGCGTTTCATTTTCCATCTCCTAAAACACGCACTTCATTCATACCTGGACTCGCCTGACGATATAAGATGCCATTTTGTGACACAATTTGCTCCGAAGGCTGCATGTAGTTTGCCAACTCTTTTTGAGTCACAAAAGTTTGAGATGCCGATACCACGCGATTGTTACTAATGTTCACAATCCGAGTATTGATCGCCATACCATTGGTTACTACGCTCATAGTCGAAACGACAAGATGTTCAACAGGAAGATCTTTCGACAATTTTTGCCAATCTCTCGTCAAAATAAAATCCCCGTCAGATGTGACTCTCAAGCCATCAGCTAAGTTTAAATCCACCACATTAAACTGAAAGCTATGGAGCGATGTCATTAATCCTTGCTGTAACTGTTGCGCTAACGCATTAGTGCCATTCAAATCACCCACTAATACTGGTGTTGCAACTACGATAGGTTGATCAGAACGCAGAGCATCATTTTGCTTAACGAGCTCAGTCACTATTCGCTGTGCTAAATGGTTAATCACTGCCGTTGGCGGCAACCCATTGCCATCCACTAAACTCGGTTTGGGCGGCGTAACCGGTTTAGCTACACATCCACCTAACATTATCAATGTTAAGGGAATAATCACACGCTTTAGCATTGGATTTACCTCATCTATGGGTGCATTGGCAGTCAAGTGACTCACTTTCTAAGCTTCAAATTTTTAATGAGTAACAAAAACCAGCAATCTTCGGACCAATATTAACCTCAGTCCGACAATATTCTTCTATTACGCAGTATATCGACTGTAACAATGGAAACTTTATCAAAAGTTCTCATACTCAGGCACGAAATTTGCTTTATTGCCATATTAGATTAAGAGTCAGAAAACTGGCTCGATTGGTAATATCGCCATTAGCTTAGCGATAAGGATTGAATTGATGCACATACCAAGTTCAGCTTCGCTCATCATTTTGAGCCTTTTACTACTTTCTTTGCCCACCAGAGCCGAATGGATAGAAGCCAGCGGAGAAGCAACTATTATCAATGGTAATACAGCTCAAGCAAGGGAAGAAGCAATTAATCAAGCTGTTAGCTATGCGACATTGAGCACAGGTATTCAAATATCCAGTGAGCAACAAACCTCTAATGGTAACCTCACACAAAATAACTTTGCGATAAATCGCAACGCCCAAGCCATAAACATCCAACTCGTAAGTGAACAAATTCAGGGAAATAAAATATATGTATCCCTACGCCTCGATCTAAATGATGATCCAACACAACAGTGTCCTAATGGCCAATTAAAGGCCGCTATTTTAATACCTCAAACACAAATAAAAGATCGTTCTCAGCTTAGATATGGACAACTTTCAGGCTTTGAAGAGGTCATTTCAGAGGCGTTAGGGAACACTATAGAAGATTACTCTTCAACTGGCTTTAGTCACATCCATGCTAACGAGCGACTCGATATTGAACAAGACCTAGTGGATATTCGCGGTTATCGACTCCCAAGCTGGCTCAGTGAAATTACCGACAGCCAATATATTCTTCAACCGCAGATCATTGATATATCGATAGAGCCTGTACAACCCACCTTCTTAGGATTTTGGGATGAAGCTCCGCTAAGGCAATTTCAATTCAAACTCAGCCTCTATCATGGGATCAGTGGCGAAGAGGTCTGGAGCAAAAGCTACAACACATCGGCCCCATGGGAATTTGAAGAACAGGCTATCATTGCTCCCAACAGTAATAGATTCTGGCGTTCCTCCTATGGAAAAAGTATTACTCAATTAATATTGCAAGCTACCCGAGATTTAGACAGCACACTTAATTGCAGGCCATTACTTGGCCAAGTCGTTAGCCGACAAGCAGACAGGATTATATTAAATCTAGGCCGTAAACATGGCATTCGTGTCGGTGATAAATTCCAAGTAGTATTACAACAAAACTTACCCGATAGACTCAATGAAATGCGCGCCGTCGCGACCAAAAGTCGTGCAACGGTAAAAATTGAGCAAGTAAGCGAAGAAAGCGCCACCGCAGTACTTGTAGACCAAAATGCCGCCTACAATGTACAGATAAACGACATAGCGCTTAAGATTTAAGCAACTAAATCATAAGCCTTTTAATCAAAGATAAAACCAGTATAATCACTGTCGTCTCTTCATAGCTCAACAGGATAGAGCAGCCGCCTCCTAAGCGGCCGATCGGGGTTCGAGTCCCTGTGGAGAGACCAGATAGTGAACTTGGTGATATCAAACTCCCAGAAATCTTCCGGAGAAACGGAATGACCGAGCTATTTGCGTCTAATCTCAATATTATCGTCAAGCGTTGGCCTATCGTAGCCGCTGCGGTCAAAAGCCAAACTATCAATGAATTAGATGCCCACCTTGTCAACGGTCGCAATCAAACTATCAGTGTCAATGGCATTCAACTCAGTAGTCGTCATAACCGCATCGCTGAAGCACAGCTCTTTATCAGTACATTACCTGCAGATGCAACTCACGTAACCGTCTACGGTGTCGGTATGGGAGATGTACCAAGTTTACTTATCGATAATCCACAGTATCTTTCAATTGATGTTTGCATTTTAAATCTCAGCGTTTTTGCCCTCCTCATCAGTTACACAGATCAAAGCGAATGGTTAAAGCATTCAAACATTAATTTGACTGCGCTTCCAAGCGCAAAGTTAAATTTCCCTAATATTGCAATTACGCCAGATCTCACTCTTGTCAGTGATGAGAATGCGACTCTCAGAGACTTATTAGTCATGGAGCTCAATCGTGAGTTCTCTAATCAGCGACATCAATCTGATGATCCTGCAATATTAAAACGCTTCGAGGATAACCAACTCTATATTACGCACGATCCTGATGCCGCGAGCTTAATAAATAGTCATAGTAGTTATAAAGCTATCGTGATTGGCTCGGGTCCTTCTTTAGAAGAGCATTATGATTATCTGCAACAAATTAGTTCAAGTTCCCATAGACCACTGATCATTGCGGCAGATACTGCATTACGTGGTTTACTTCACAATAATATAAAACCAGATATTGTGATCTGTATTGACGGGTTAATAGGCGAATACCATTTACCGCTAGCCTCAACTCATGACATAAATCTTGTTTATTTCCCCCGAGTTGATCCAATTGTACTTAATGCTTGGTTAGGCCAAAGATTTATTGCCTATGGAGGCAGTAAAATATATGACAAGCTCGCCTCTCAATATCCCAAACTAAGACTGTTCACGAGTGGAAGCGTCATTCATCCGGCAATTGATTTAGCGATCAAATTAAAGGCAAAAGAAATTACCCTATTAGGGTGTGATTTTTGTTATTGCAATAACAAAAGTCATGCGTTCTGGAATGATCACAAATTTGGTCAAAACGATATAAAAGAACAAATATGGGTTAATGCGGTTATTCAGAAAGTGAAGGAAGCGAAACACTGGTTGATCAATGGCAAAGGTCAGCGGATAGCGACGGATCTAAACCTAAGAGCATATCTCAGACACTTGGAACGCTATATCGCCAAGCATCCAGAAGTAAAGTTTTACCAAGCGAGTTTATCAGGCGCTAAAATTCGCGGTTCTCAGTATAAGGACCTCATATTATGAGCTTAAGTCTACAAGATTCACTGCGGCAAACGGCAGGTTTATTTAGACTCGGTCAAGAAGCAAAGGCTTCAGTAGAGTTACGGTTATGTCTTGATAAAATAGAAAAAAACTGCCCAGAACTTGTCCTTAATTCGACTTTTCAGCAAATATTGCCTGCTATGCTTCAGGCACAAGAGCAACACGATTGGTTAAGCCTTGCCGATTATTTAGAGTATGAACTAATAGAACTAGTCTGATAAAGCAAGAGCACCAGGCATCAAGCTTCCCAGAGACTTGCCGTTAATAGACTATACCGAGCCATTTGCGAGTTACTATGACTACACATTCACCTATTTTTATCGCTGAAGTCTCCAGCAACCATCATAGAGATTTACAGCGCTGCATTGAGTTTATCAAAACTGCTGCAGACATTGGTTGCGATGCCGTAAAGTTTCAGCTTTTCCAAATAGAGCAACTTTTCGCTCCCGAGATTCTGGCTAAAAGTGAAACACATCGAAAGCGCAAAGATTGGGAGCTCCCAGTCAGTTTTTTGCCTGAATTAAAACAAAGTTGTGATAAATATGGCATTCAGTTTTCTTGTACACCATTCTACTTAGATGCAGTGGCAGAACTTGAACCCTATGTCGATTTTTATAAGATTGCCTCCTACGAATTGTTATGGACGGATCTACTAGTAGCCTGTGCAAAAACGGGATTACCTGTTGTTCTTTCAACTGGCATGGCTACTTTAGAAGAGATAGATCAAGCGGTACTCACGCTAAAAGAAAATGGCGCGAAAGACATCACCTTGCTTCATTGTGTATCGGCATACCCAACTCCTGAGAATGAATGTAATCTTGCGGTATTAGAAAGCTTTAGAAACCGCTATCAAGTTAACGTTGGCTGGTCTGATCATACTGTCTCTAGTGCGGTACTTAACCGAGCTGTACACAAATGGCGAGCCGATGTCATAGAGTTTCATTTAGATTTAGATGAAAAAGGCGATGAATATGCTTCAGGACATTGTTGGCTGCCACAACAGATAGCACCCGTAATCCAAGGTATAAAATTAGCCAATGTGATTGATGGCAAACCAGAAAAACAATTTGTTGCGAGTGAAGCCTCAGATAGAGAATGGCGAGCGGATCCCCTTGATGGATTACGTCCATTGCGGCATCAAAGAGAGAAATTTGGAGTATCAGAATAATGAGTTTGTCCCCCATCACAGTGGCAGCAGATGCTGTTATAGAATTTTTGGCACATCAGGGTATTTATGCACTCCATAACTATCCAGGAGGAACAATCGCTCCCCTCCTCGATGCATGCAAACGATTTGGTGTTGCCGTTTATACATCTCGTAATGAACAAGGAGCAGGTTACGCAGCTTTAGCTCAGGGGAAATTAACGCAGTTACCCGGTATTGTTGCAGTGACATCGGGGCCAGGCGTAACGAATGTGCTAACCCCTGTCGCTGATGCCTATTTTGATGGCATACCTATGCTGGTGTTCACAGGACAAGTCGGTACGGGAGATCTCACCGGAAGCAAGTCTGTTCGTCAATCAGGATTCCAAGAGGTCGATACCCCAGCCCTAATGAAGCCGATCACTAAAGCACAGTTTCAACCCCAAAATATTGTGGAATTATACGAAATCCTTCCACAGGCATGGGCTCTCGCTTTAGAAGGCAGAAAAGGCCCCGTTTCCATTGATTTACCAATGGATGTGCAACGCACCGCAGTTACAGAGCCAATCAAGCTGATTACAGCTGCATTAGCGAAAACCAATACAGCAGAACTTGATGTATTTGTTGATACCCTAATTGAAGCAATAAATACTTCGCAAAGGCCAGTCATTATTTGCGGTAATGGCATGACGACTCCTGCATTAGTAGAAGCATTGCATAAACTGAGAATCCATTGGCCAGCGGCTGTCAGTCATAGTCTTTTGGGTATCGGAGTTCTACCCACTGATGATAATGGCTGTTTAGGCTTTCATGGTCATACCGGTAGCCAGATTGCAGGCAAAGCCATTGCAGAATCCGATTTATTACTGGTTTTAGGATCTCGATTGGATGTCCGCCAAACGGGTACGCTTAAAGCGGATTTTGCAGCAAATGCAAAAATTTTCAGAGTTGATATTGATGAAGGTGAATTAGCCCACAGCCGGATAGCACACCATGCAGCGGTTCATTCTGGACTTGCTGAGTTTTTCGATACTTTATTAAAGAATCAACACAAATTATCAGTCCCAGAACTTTCTGAATGGAATAACACTATCACGCAATGGCGTGACCAATTTAGTTGGCCATATCCAGAATATCCAGGTATTGCACCAGATAAACTACTCAAAAAACTCAGTGACAATTTACCCGAAAGTACTTTAGTCACAACTGGAGTAGGTGCACACCAACACTGGGTTGCTAGACACTTCAGATTTGCACTACCGCAGCGCAAGCTTTTGACATCTGCTGGACATGGCACTATGGGGTATGACCTCCCTACAGCTATCGGTGCAGCTATTCACGCTCCTGAGTCTACAATTCTCTGCATTGCTGGGGATGGTTCGTTTCAGATGAATATCCAAGAGTTAGACGTCATCAGTGAATTAGGACTTAATATTAAAATTCTTGTTGTCGATAACCATAGATTAGGACTTGTTTCCCAGTTTCAACTGATGAATTGGGAAACCGATACTGCATGCGGCAATAAACATTCGCCCAATTTTGCCCTCATAGCCCAAGGTTACGGTATTCAAGCTATCCATTGCTCCGAAGAAGCTGAACTAGAACAAGCGCTCACCGCATTTATCGAAGCCAAAGGGGCGGTTTTACTCCATGTAGAGATAAATCCTCAACACGATATTTTACCTATGCTACTTGGTGGACAAGCCACAGATAAGATGTGGCCATATTTTGATGCTCAAGGCAAGCCAAGGGGCCAGAACCATGACTAAGCTCGTGCTCATAACAGGTGGGAGTCGTGGTATCGGTGCTGAATTAGCGCGTAGTTTTGCCGCCAATGATTATTTAGTCGCAATGACCTATTGCCATAATGCAAATGCAGCAACTGAATTAGCAGAGGAGCTAGGTCCAAATGTGTATGCATTTTATCTAGATCAGTCTATTCCTGACAGTATAAGTACCTGTGTTAACGCAATTGAACATCATTTTTCGCGTACTATTGATATTCTTATAAATAATGGGGCTATTGCGCAGGAAAAGCCTTACTTAGAAATCACAGCTAACGATTTTGAAGTGATGCTCAATACTAATTTACGTGGACCATTTCTGCTAACTCAAGCCTGTATTCCAGCAATGCAAGCAAATACTTGGGGAAAGATCATCAACATTAGTTCTATTGGCGGACAATGGGGAGGATTTAACCAAGTTCATTATGCTGCGGCAAAAGCCGGTTTACTCAACTTAACTAAGTCTATTGCTAAAATATATTCCGCCGACGGCATAAATTGTAATGCTATATCAATCGGCCTAGTTGAAACAGAAATGACACGTAATGAGTTAGCATCTGAACTGGGTAAACAAAAAGTGGCAGCAATTCCGGCTAAACGACTGGGCCATACTAGCGATATAAACGCTATCGCATTATTTCTTGCTTCCGATGACAGCAGTTATCTTTGCGGGCAAACGCTCAATGCTAATGGCGGCATGTATTTTAGCTAGTTGATATTAGGATAGACGATGATCAGAAACTGTTTTTTATGCGGCGCTGATACAGAAAACATTTTCAGCTCAGATTGGGTATTACCAGGCCTTGGAACAACAAAAATCGGTTTTTCTATTTGTCCAGATTGCGGATCGGTTAGCCAGAGTCCATCGGTTTCTTTTGACGAAATGATGACCTTTTATAGTTCAATAGCGGTATACACCAATCCAGGTCGTAAAGAACGCCCAAGTGAGTCGAAAATCAGAGATGTTGATGAACAGATCCGCTTTATAAAACGAGGCATCGGTGAATTGCCAAAATCAGCAATGCAAATTGGCAGCTCAGACGGCTACACTTTGTCGCAATTTAGAGATGCTGGTGTAACGCGAGTTTTGGGCGTAGAACCTGGGACTGCCTCTGTTTCACTTGCAAATCGACTTTACAATATTGACTGTATTCATGGTAGTGCTGAAAGTTTTGAAACAGAAGAATCTTTCGAGCTGATTATCCTTACCCATGTACTCGAGCACCTTTACCATCCACATAACACATTGAAGAAATGCCGTAAAATTCAGGACTCTGAGGGCGAAAAATTTATCTACGTTGAAGTACCTCTAATGGCTAATCACACGAGCCTGTGCCCAGGATTTTTTTCCTTTGAACACATCAATTATTACACTAAAGAAAACCTAATACAGAGCCTACGGCTAGCTGGATACTCACCAATCTCCGTTGTGGAGCATTTTAATAGTAACTTGTCACCTATCATTGGAGTACTCGCCAGTACAAAAGAGCAACATCACTATGTTGATTTCCATGCAGATGTTGAAGTTAATCGTCAACGGCTCATTAACTACCGTCAAAAAGAAGTCAACTATTGGCAAGGCTGCTTAGACAAAGTGCTGGACAAATTGCAGCAATGCAAACGCATATTTCTTTGGGGCGCAGGGATCCACACCTGTCAACTGGTAGCCAATACTAACCTACTCCAACATTGTCAAATCGACGGTCTGACAGATACTTCATCCCTAAAATGGGGGATCAAACAAGGTGAGTGGATCTGCCAAGACCCTGTAAATATCAATTGGCAGGAAGGGGACACTGTTTTGATTTCCTCCTATGCATCAGAAAAGGAAATTTTTAATGCCTTGTCGTGGCTTAGGGATAAAGGTGTCGAAACCTTAAAGCTGCATAGCATTGACAATAAAGAGCACGCTAATGCCAAATAAAGATAAACACTTGCTTATCATAGGGGCAGGCATTGAAGCCTGTGAAGGCATAAAAATTGCCAAAACTATGGGTCTTAAGCTCATTATTGCCGACGGTAATCCGGCTGCACCAGGTTTAGCTATGGCAGATTGGGCCATTATTGCAAGCACCTATGATGGAAATGCCATACTGACTAAGACTCTGGCACTGATAACTTCTGGTGTTCGAGTAGATGGCGTTATAGCTATGTGTGCCGATGTACCGTTAAGCGTAGCAACCGTCTGTAATGCTCTAGGACTAGCGGGATTATCACTCGAGTCCGCATTCTGGGTCTCGGACAAGCTCGCGATGAAACAACAACTACAAAAAATGGGCATCCCTATTCCTCGTTTTTGCGCAGTGGTAAATAAAGCCACACTTCATGTATGCGCCAATGAGATTGGCTTCCCTTTGGTGATCAAACCCGTAGACAGTCGAGGCGCTCGAGGAGTGCAACTCATTGAGCAGACATCACAACTTGATGCAGCATGGACATTCGCCCATCATGAATCACCAACTGGCCGTGTGATGCTTGAAGAATATCTCGAAGGTCCTCAATTTAGCACCGAAACCCTAGTCGACAATAGCCAATGTTATACCTTAGGCTTTGCCGACCGTAACTATGAGTGGCTTGAACGCACTAAGCCATTCATCATAGAAAATGGTGGCGATGCTCCAACAGCATCAAATGAAAGTGTTCGCTCTGCAGTCATTTCATGTGTCGAGCAAGCAGCGTTAGCCTTGGGGATCTGTTCCGGAGTCGCAAAAGGCGACATGGTATTTACCGATACTGGTCCTAAGGTGATCGAGATAGCTGGTCGCCTCTCAGGTGGCTATTTTTCAACCACTCAAATTCCACTAGCGTGTGGGGTAAACTTTGTCGAAAAAGCCATCAAACTCGCTCTTGGACAAAGTCTATCGGTTGAAGAAGTCACACCCTCGAAACAACAGGCGGTAGCCATACGTTATTTGGATCTTCCTGAAGGTAAAGTCAAATCTATTTTCAATCATGATGTTGCTTCTAAAGCACCTGGAGTTCAGTTACTCAAAATATTCATTACTCCGGGTTCCATCATAGCTCCGCTGTCAAATCATACTCAACGAAGCGGTTTTGTCATTACCACAGCAACCAGCAAGCATGAGGCCATTGAGCTAGCTCAAGCTGCACTATCATTTGTCAAAGTGACGTATGAATAGGATATCGGCATGACGCCAGTAAAAATTTACGCTATTTTTCATATGAATCTGGCATTCTCATCCATAGAGAAAGAATCACATCTTGAAGTAGTACAGCGATGCTATTGGCCTTTGCTGCAACTGATCGAAAATGGGATTCCGCTCGGATTGGAGATGACAGCATACACGCTTGAAGCAATTCAATCTGTAGACCCCGATTGGATTAAGTGCTTCAAAACGTTACTGAATGAAAATCGTTGTGAACTTATTGCGAGTGGCGACAGCCAGATCATAGGCCCACTAGTACCTGCCGATGTTAATCGTCATAATCTTCGACTTGGGCAAGTATCCTACAACCGTATTCTAGGTTACAAACCAACAATCGCTTATCTTAATGAACAAGCTGTTTCTGCAGGGCTACTGGATATTTACCTTGAAGTTGGCTTTGATGCTGTTGTTGTGGAATGGGATAACCCCTATTCGCATAATCCTAATTGGCATACTGATTTATTGAAACGTCCCCAGTCCCTAGTTACCGCATTAGGTAACGAAATTAAGGTTATCTGGAACCATGCAATCGCCTTCCAAAAGTTTCAGCGCTATGTACATGGGGAATTATTACTCGAAGACTATCTGCAATACCTCAATAAAGTTATACAACCTGGATGCCTTGCTTTTCCTCTCTATGGCAGTGATGCGGAAGTGTTCGATTACCGCCCAGGACGTTACAACACAGAAGCAGTTCAAGCAGATAAAGAGTGGCAACGAATTGACCTACTATTTAAAACATTAAATAGCGATGCAAGATTTTTATGGAGCCCTCCATGTGACGTAATGACATTATGGCGTCCATCTCCTGCGTTAACACTGACGAATGCCGAACATCCCGTCTCAGTAAAGAAACAAGCAAAATATAACATTAATCGTTGGGCATTAAGTGGGCGCAATGACTTACAACTCAACAGTGAATGTTTTGCTGACTTCCAAAAACTGAATAAAGACACAGCAACCGATCATCAATGGCGGCAGTTGTGCCGACGATGGGCCAGCGATCTGCGAACTCATTTAACCCAAAAACGATTTGAGGCGTTGGCAGTTCAAAAGCCAATATTTAAACCATCGACTTTAATCAGCCAAAATACACAGCAGACAAATATCATCCCAGATAATGTCCAAATTGAATTTGACGAAGCAAGACGAAAACTCAGCATACAAACACCAGAAATCCATCTAATACTCAACGCAAACAGAGGATTGTGCATAGAAAAGTTGAGTTTTATATCACAGGGATTCACACCCATTTTAGGCACACTCTCACATGGCTACTTTGACCACATCAGCTATGGCGTTGATTTTTTTAGTAACCACTTATTAATGGAAAGATTCAGACATAGAGACAGAGTTACGGACCTCAATAAAGTTGAGTATCAGATTTTAAATACTGCCAATGACTTACTTATACTCAGTCATCAATCATTACGCTCAGGTGGATTAAGCAAATGGTATAGATTAAGTGGCGAAAACCTAACCTGTGGTTTCACTTTTGATAACCATACTCGGCCTGAAGCATCACTGCGGCTTGGGTATGTCACATTACTCGATTGCAGCCAAAGAAACTGGTACCAAACTCACTTAGGTAGCGATACCTTGGAAACCTTTCAGGCCAAAAATGATTTTAATCATGGTAATCCAGTATCATCAATTGTCTCTGCTACCAGTGCACTTGGCGCTACGGCTGGAGAAGTGCGTTTCGGTTCAGGGCCTTCTGGCGTAAAACTTAAATGGGATCCCGCACACTGTGCAGCATTACCTATGATTTCTAGCCAAAAAATTAATGACAACTACCTTAATAGGTTATGGTTTTCACTCATTGAAGCCGATGAAACGCTTAAGGAAGATGGTTACTTGCCAAGTTTTGAATACAGTATAAGTCCATGTTCACTCCAATGTGAGACCCACAAATGAAGACCATTGCCATAGTTGGTGCTCGATTAAATTCTAGCCGTCTACCAGGAAAGCATCTGTTGCACCTAGCCGGTAAGCCTATGATTGAGCGGCTATGGTGTAGGTTAACCCGCTGCAAGGAAATCGATGACATCATACTTGCTACCACGGCAGATGATTACAACCGCCCACTGGTGAATTGGTCGCAAGATCAAAATGTAAACTGTTTTACTTTCGAAGGTGATGTCAATGATCTCATGGGGCGCTTAGATGCAGTCATAAATACATTTCAACCTCAATATATTGTCTACATCTGCGGCGATTGCCCCCTAGTCGATCCAGATTTTATCGATCATGCGATCAAAGAATTAAAACGCCATCCAATCAAAGACAGTATTGTTCTTACTGAGGGAATAATGAGTATTCACGAAGGTATGGCATTTTACAGCTTCACGGGCTGGAAGAAACTGTTAGTGGCGAGTCAAAGTGACATGTCTCGTGAACATGTTGGTTATGCTGATAAACTGATACCCGTATTAGAAAAACTCAACATCACCGACAGTGATGATTTTTCAGCGATAAAACATAGGATCTCAGTCGATACCCATGCCGACTACCTTTTCATGGAGAAAATATACCAGCGTTGGTTCCAAGAGAATACTAGCGATTCTATTGTGAACTTGAAATGGGTTCAGTCGCAGCTTCTGGCGGATCCTGAACTTCGAGCTCTGAATAATCACGTACAACAAAAACGTCCAGATACGCACTATAAAAAGGCACATATACTCTGTCATGCTGGGAAAGATATCGGTATGGGACATCTCAAAAGAAGTGCTTTTATCGCTAACTTACTGCAAGAACATTTATCGTTAGGAGTCACTCTACATATAGTTGGTGACAAACGCACCGACTTAACTTGGCTGCAAAGTACTGCAATATGGTACAAAAACGAACAATCGGCGCTTTCCCAAATGCTGGAAAATAGCACCGCACTCTGGATAGTAGACATTCATCCACATTACATAGACAAGGTTCTTTTAAATTCAGCCCTTACCAAGGCAAAATCAGCAAACACTAAACTGCTAGCCATCGACAAAACCGATGCTGATATCAATTTCTTAGTGGATGCCATATTTGTACCTGCATTTTTTTGTCAGTCAGCTTCAGATAAAACAACATACGGCTGGTCGCATTACCTGTTCACACCGCAGAAAATAGTGCCCAAGGAAAAGCGGGTCCTGATCACCACTGGCGGCAGCGATGCATTGCAATATGGCTCTTGGTTACCGGCAATAATAGAAACACAGGTCCCAACCACTTATAAAATAACTTGGGTACAGGGGCCCTATGCAGACAACCCGAAACTACCTAACCAAGAAAGATGGGCTCATGTCATTAACCCTGAAAACTTACCCGAGCTAATGTCAAAGTCAGAAATTGTTATTTGCTGCTATGGCATTTCTCTGTTTGAGGCGATTGCATCTGGATCACTCACACTGCTACTCCCAACCGACTCACTCTGCGAGCCACAAGAACTTGATGCGCTAGAGAAAGCAGAATGTTGTCTCATTAGTCGCTCACGAGAAACTATAACCCAAGGTATTCAAGCGCTATTTACATCGGAAAGCCAAATGTTTCGAGAGCGATGTCTAAATAATGCTGACCAGCACTCCCTTGAAATAGAGGGGGGAAACAAGTTGTGTCAGTTAGTTAGCCGTTTAATCGAGGATGCTCATGTCAAGCTGTGATGGATATATTCTCAGCGTTGGAGCTGGGCAGAATCAAGTTCCTCTGATCCTAAAAATTAAAGAAATGGGCTGGAAAGTCGTATCATGTGATGCCAATGCTCAAGCGCCAGGAAAGATGATTTCGGATCTGTTTATCAATGTCAGTACCTATGACGCGACACAGATCATTGACGCCATTATTGCAGAAAATATCAAATTAATCGCAGTGCTAACGAGATCAACAGGCAAGCCAGTGGTTAGCTGCGCAATGATTGCTAAATATTTTAAACTCCCAGGACTAGATATAGACAATAGTGAAATTTTCACCCACAAACAAAAATTATTACACGCGCTCAGACTACATGATATTGCTGCACCAAGAATATTCGATATTCATAATCCTATTGATTACCCTGTCTTTGTAAAACCTGCCAATACTGTAAAATCTCACGCAGCAATGAGTTTATGTAATTCAAGCATAGATTTAGAGCAAGCTTACTCAAATGCGGTCTCAGTATCCTTAGATGGCTCGGTAAATATTGAAGAGTACTTGCTTGGTCAGGACATTGTCTCAATAGACTTCGTTTATAACAGTCAGATATTGCACCTATGTACCATAGGCGAAATATCAAACGGACCGCCTAGCTTTGACGGAATAGGTTGGTATACCGTCTCACAAAACTTAAACGAAGTGGCACAAAGCCAGTTTTCATGTATGAGAAATGCTTTGGCAATTCAACATGGTTTTTTTCAAACGGCAATGAAATTCAATCCGATTGACGAACAATGTAAAATCTATGAAGTTCATGCGGAAATTGGTGGCGACAAAGTCAATGACATCTTCATTCCAATGATGAGCAATGGCTATGATGTATTTGAAAACAACATTCATCTCGCTCTCGGAAAATCCCCAGAGTCGATAAAACAAACAGTTCCCATGCTACTGCTATTTAAGCAAAAACTTGAACAATATAACATCAAATTACCAGATTCGGGATACCAAGAATGTGCAGAGATCGACGGCTGCTTGATACTCTCATTCACGTATCAATGGCAATTAAATGCATTTTTATCAAACACAACTGGAAGAGCATTCTCATTTAATACAGGAGCTTAAGAATGAGCTGGGAAACACATTATCGGGAAGTCAGAGCAAAAAAACCTTTGGTTTGGCCGGATATTAATGTCATAAGACAGGTTTCTAGACTGGACCTAAAACCAGATGCACGACTTTTAGATCTTGGATGTGGCGAAGGACGTAACATCAGAGCATTGTTGGAGCTGGGGTTTCGGCAAGTGTATGGCGCCGATCAAAGTGAGGCAGCACTTGAAATAGTTAAATCTCGCTATCAATTACCGCAACAACAACTTTTATGTGGTTCGGTACCGGATGTATTAACCCCCTTCTCGGCCCAACACTTTGATATGATTCTTTGTTGGGGGCTGATGCATTATTTGAAGCAACCTGAATTTACTCTTCAGGCAATTAGCCATGTTCTTAAGTCAGGTGCAAGTCTAATCATTTCTTTCAATGCAAAAGAAGAGCGCAGAAAAACTGTTGATACAGTGAAGAGCTATTACGATGATAATGAGATACGTCAGTTAATTGAGCGTGTAGGATTAACCATTCAATCCATCGGGAAAGTCACTGATGAAAACTTTACTGATGGCAGAATCGAGTCTTATTACTGGTTAACTGCACGTAAATAAAAAACTATCATTGCTTTGATAACTGAAGCTTGAGTTGGGTTATCACTAAGTTCAGTTCATCGAGTTCTAGTCCAGGGTATAAGGGCAAGCTCAAAATCTGCTCATATAAGTGCTCCGCAGATGGAAAATCTCCTCGTTGGAAACCTTTTTGAAGATAAAATGGCTGAAGGTGTACAGGAAAATAGTGCACATTTACTTGTATACCTGCAGCTCGCATATCATTGAATATCTGCTTTCTTGCAGAGGTATCATGTAGGCGGATAATTTGTAGATGTCTAGCACTTTGAGTATTAGGTAAAGGCTCTACCCAACTAAAAGGTAGGCCTATGAGTTGTTTACGATACAGTGCTGCTAATTCATTTCTTTTCAAAACAAAGGCATCGAGTCGCTTCATTTGCGACACGCCGAGCGCTGCCTGTAACTCGGTCATGCGATAGTTAAACCCCAACTCATGCTGTTCATAATACCAGTCACCTTCATTCGGCCTAAGCATAACAGTATGATCTCTAACAATCCCATGGCTACGAAGTTGAACCATACGTTTAGCTAAGTCGGATTGTTGAGTAGTCACAACTCCTCCCTCTGCACTCGTGATTATTTTTACCGGATGAAAACTAAATACACAAATATCGGAATGCTGACATGCGCCTATCTTCTGGTCTTGATAGCTTCCTCCTATAGCATGGGAAGCATCCTCTAAAACACTCACAGCATACTGCTTAGCTAAATCGCCAATTGCTTGCATATCGCAGCTATGGCCTGCTAAATGAACAGGAATAATAACTTTAGGCAAACGCTCAGCATTACGTAATTTATTGGCAAGGGCAACAGGACACATGTTACCTGTTTCTGAGTCAACATCGACGAAGTCAATTTCAGCACCGCAATACAAAGCGCAATTTGCCGATGCTACAAAGGTAATCGGTGATGTCCATACTAGATCTCCAGGACCAACACCCAAGGCAAGGCAAGCAATATGTAGAGCAGAAGTTGCACTATTAACGACAACAGAGAATGCGGCTCCCGTGTAACCACAAATGGCCTTTTCAAACTCAGGAACTTTAGGACCTTGAGTTAAAAAATCGGATTGTAATACTTCAACAACGGCAGCAATATCATCGGTAACAATATCATGCCTTCCATATGGAATCATGAACATGACTCCTCATCTAGTTTTAATATTTCTTCGACTGTTAAAAAATGAACATTACTACCAGAGTTATATTCGAAGCCAGAATTAACTAAAGTGCCAACTTCATTTAAAGCATTAACTGTAAAATCACTTTCACGACCAAAAAATTTAATTGATGGTGTGATAACAAAATGATCATAGAATTCTATCGTATGATGAGAATCATCACCTGGACACATAACTTCATGCATTTTTTCACCAGGACGAATACCTACGATCTCATGTGGTAATCCATTACCATAAGCATCCGCTAAATCGGAAATTCGTATTGAAGGGATCTTAGGTACAAAAATTTCTCCACCTTGCATTCTAGAGAAATTTTTAAGAACAAAATCAACACCATCTTGGAGTGTAATCCAAAAGCGTGTCATATCGGGATGGGTAATAGGAAGAGATGAAGCACCATTAGCAATCAACTGCTTAAAATAAGGAACGACGGAACCACGAGAACCTACGACATTTCCATATCTGACGGCAGCAAAGCGTGTTTTCCCAGGACCTACGATGTTATTGGCTGCAACAAATAACTTATCAGAAGCCAACTTTGTCGCACCATAAAGATTAATTGGACTCGCAGCTTTATCTGTCGATAAGGCGATCACCTTTTTTACTTTATTAGCAATAGCGGCCTTAATAACATTCTCTGCACCATAAATGTTTGTCTTGATACATTCCATAGGATTATACTCTGCAGCAGGTACCTGTTTTAATGCTGCTGCATGGATAACATAATCGACATCTTGCAATGCTTGCATTAAGCGGTCGGCATCACGCACATCTCCAATGAAATAACGCATACAGGGAGCATTAAATATCTGCTGCATTTCAAACTGCTTCAATTCATCTCTGGAAAAAATGATCAACCGTTTGGGCTTATACCTTTCTAAAATTGTTTTTGTGTATTTCTGCCCAAATGACCCAGTGCCACCTGTAATTAAAATTGTTTTGTTATCAAACATAGGGCCTCCCCAGTGGCTCAATTTAGCTTTCCATCTTGATAATGTAACCGTAGCAACCTATACAATTGACGATTTACTGCTAAAGCAATTAAATCAAAGCAAAAAACAAGCCAACATGGCATAAAATCATTACTAGAACGTAGTTTACTCACCTATAAAGCTCTATTAGTATAGGTAGTTACTCGTAAAATTTACATGATTTTATAGGCTAATTTCGACTTTATTGCATCAAGTCAGCCCTTTCTAACTAGTCAATCAACACCTGAGGGCTAAATGTCAATATAAACTGTCAAAAAAATAACATGGCGCATTTATTGCTGTTTTCTACCTGAGCAATTTTTTGCCTTGGCATATAAGATAAGAGCTCGTATTGACTTACTTGCCGACCAATAGGAATGTATAACTAATGAACAAAATATTGAATAGTTTCGCAATAAGTCGATTTAATGAATACTATTTACCTAGCATAAATCGCCATACTTTTGAAAATCTTGACTCAAAAACAATTTATAACAATAAGTTTAAAAAGGCATTTTCGATTAAAGATAAGCTTAATATTATTATTGGAATGGACTCAGGACTGCTAGCAAGTTATGCATTAGAACAGGAAATCGCTTTAGGGTCTAAATTTATATTTATCGAATTGGATGAAGTGCTACCATTATTAATTATAGATATCCCGTCAACTAAGCAAAAAAATTTTAAGATAGTAAATGAAACTGATTTTCTAGAGCAGTTAGAACAAGAGGATATAAAAATATATCTCGCTAAAGGAGAGTATGATATTTATGCTTCTCTTGGTGTCACATCCCAACACCTAGAAGCCTATAACTCACTATTTAGCAGAATAGAAAACAAAGTCCAAGACGAATATTTTAATCATAGGGTTTTATTCACCCAAAAAATATTCTTTCAGACTCAACTAGAGAATATCCCAGACAATCACACGCCTGCAAAGCTTCTTAGAAACAAATTTGAAGGGAAGACTTGCTTGGTCGTTGCTGGCGGCCCCTCACTTGATGAGCATATTGATTGGATAATAAAGAACAGTGACAATCTTTTCATTATTGCAGTGTCGCGTATTGCAGGTAAGCTAGCTAAACACTCTATTTCAGTTGATATTATCACTTGCGTTGATCCACAAGAGTTTAGCTTTGATGTTAGTCGAGAAATTTTTGCATTAAGTGAAAACACACTTCTAGTAAACTCTTACCACGTTAGTCCAAAAGTACTTTCACAATGGCAAGGACAAAGTATATATCTAGGTCAACGATATCCATGGAGTGGCAAAAAGGATCACGACAACATCATTACTGTCGGGCCGACAGTTACTAATAGTTCGATTCGCCTAGCTGTTGAGATGGGGTTCAAAAAAATACTATTAAGTGGTGTTGATTATTGTTACTCAAGATCTGGATACACTCATGCAAACGGAACAGTTGAAGCTAATCTAGGCCCTAATTTAGGACATAATAATAAATGGGTCGAAACCTATGCAGGCTACCAAGCTGAAACTCCAATACAGCTTGTCCATGCGATGGAGTCACTAGCATCTGAGGCTAAAAAATATCCTAATGTTGACTTTATAAATTTGTCAAAAAATGCTGCAAAAATCGAAGGCATTTCTCATATTTCTACTAAAAATATTATTCTTGATGAACTTGGTAGTAAAATAATTTCTTGCCTAGAAAAGTGCGACACCCAAAATAAAAAAATTGACTTAGAACAAACATTAGATGAATGTAAAAAAGCTAAAGACGATCTCACCAAGCTACTAAAGCTAACAAAGAAAGCGTTAGCGCTATCTAAAAAACTCAATTTAAACTCATTGAACTCTGATGTCATACTTGATGAAGTCAATAAGATTGAAAAAAGTATAAACTCAAAGTACCCAGAGCTAACAAGATTAATTAAAACCTATGGATATCTTGAGTTTTCAAAGTTTCTAACTACAAGAGAAACAGAAAATTGGACTCAATCACACATTAATAAAATGACTATAAATTACTATGATGCATTTAATACGACCTGCCATAACATTCTTAAACTAGTAATAAAATCTTACAAAAAAATAGTTTTTAGAATATTAGAAATTGATTCTAGCTCATTAGCTCCACTCGCCCCTGTCTGGCTAGAAAATCATCAACCTGGTAGAGTTTTCTTATGGTGCAAAAACCATAAAGTTGCATTATCTGACTCGCATGAAAATTTTATTTTTTCACAATTAAAAGATAAATTTGAAGAAGATATCACTCAAGTACGAAAAGCTTATATCGATACGCTAAATAAAGCCTCTGGAATGGAACGCGTCTATAAAAAAATTATGGGACTAAACTCGAATGAAAATAGTTATGGATTATCACTTACAGTCCAAAACTTATTCCCCTTAATTGAATCTGACAATGAAGCTAAAAGGCTGTACCACCTCGCCTTATCATTCCAACTCAGCCTTGAACAGCAGCCGCAGCAGGCATTAGATGCTTTACTTGCTCTGCCTGAAGAACTTTGTACTGAGATGGAGTTAAAGCATATTATTTTACTGGCGCTCAAACTAAGTAACCTTGAGCTTGCAACAGCAACTCTAGTCAAAATTTTGGCTTATAGTGATGAGTACATGCCTCAGTATGCGCATATTTTAAAACTCCAAGGCAAGATTCAAGACTCAGTTAATGTCTACCTAGATTACTTAGAGAAGTATCCATCGGATACACAAACATGGATAAAACTTGGATTATTCATGTTTGAAATCAATCAAGTAGAAGCTTCGCACACTGCATTTTCTAATGCAATTAATGCCGATCCCGATAATCAAGTGGCACGTGATTACTTATCTGAACTCACAAGACTAATGAACGTCTCACAATAACAGGCTCAAGATCACCGAACTCGCATATTCGTGTTCGGTGATTTCACTATTACCTCGCTAGACCGTATAATTAGCCTCGTTTCAGCATTGCTCATCTGCATATCCTAGGAGATTTTGTTTGGCTCATACCTATATACCTTTAGAAACTTACCGCCGTAAGTGGATTTTCAACCACAAAGACTTGCCTGTCACTGACGAGGACAAGGTGCATATCCTGCCGTTAACAGATAAAAGTGCGATGGAAATCTGGAATCAATGGATCAGCAACAAGAGTAGTCGTGCGGAGCAATTTACTAAGGGAGATTGGGCGGCGAAGGCTGATGCTTGGGTGGAAACAGATCATTGGCAGAGCGCTTGGGATAGTGAAGATAGCAGTTTACCCACCATGTTAGCTGAGTTTATACAATGGCCCGATGAGACGCCGGTGTATTTTTGCTATGAAAAATATCAGATTATTGAAACTCGTTGGGATGTGTTCGTCCGCAATTGGAAGTGTTTTCTTTTCTTTGACGACGGTCCCATTTTGATCTCGCCAAAACAGAAACAAGCGGTGATGTTCGAACAGAGTGGTCAATACAAGCTAGGCACTCGCGGATAATTTATACAGGGCACTTAACGCTGATGATTTCCCATCGATAGCTTTACGCCAACACTTTTACGCCGATAATTTAGCGCGATGAGTCATCTTGTTGGCATGCACATATTTAATGATGAGTATGCCATATTAGCCATTTTCGAATAATGCGTAAGCACAATTAGCCTATCTCTCTCCTCTTCTTTAGATTAACATCCGTTTTCGGTGTCGAGTATTTGAGAAGTTTGGGTCAACTTTTTGCTGTAAATACTCATAAAAATCTGCTTAAAACCCAATAATTAAAATAGAAAAATGAGGTGTATTATGAAGTTACTCTCCACTCTTACCCTAGCAAGCGCGCTGTTATTACCCCACACATTAATGGCCAAAGAAGTCTCAGGAGTGCAAGTCGCCGAGACAGTGACATTAGATAGCCAAACATTACAGCTCAATGGCGCGGGCGTTCGCAGTAAGTTCTTTATGGATTTATACGTAGGTAGTTTGTATTTGCCAGCAGCATTGAGTAGCACAGCAGCGGTTATTGATGCACCAATTGCGGCAATCCGCCTTAACATTACCTCAGGCATGATCACCTCAGAAAAAATGCGCGATGCGATCACTGAAGGTTTTGAGCAAGCGACGGCAGAAAACACCGCCGATATTCAACCGCAAATAGATACCTTTATGGCGCTGTTTAAGGAAGAAATTAAAGAAGGTGACCAATTTACCTTAGTCGCCAATAAAGCCCGTGGCGTGACGGCCTATAAAAATGGTCAGGAACAAGCCACCATCGAAGGTGAAATGTTCCGTCAAGCACTGTTAAAAATTTGGCTAGGTGATAAGCCAGCCCAGAAAAGCCTCAAAGAGGCCATGCTGGGCAAATAACTGACATTAACGTTAGAATTTGAATTCGATATCCAAGGCCGCTGCGCCTTGGTTATCCATTTCAAGCGCGGCTTGATTTGTCACTTCTAACTCACCATCAAAGTAATAACCAGCATAGAGATTTACAGTTAAAGCAGGCGTTGCTCGCCAACCGCCACGCAGATAACTCACCCATTCGTTCGTTTCCACAGCAATATCATCATCCTCAATAAGGAATCGCTCAGTACGACGTGAACTCCCCAAACCAATATTCCAATCAGGATTGAATTGATAACTGAGCTCTAGTCCTGCTGGACCACTAAAACCAGCTTGGAATGGATTAGCCAGTGTCCAATGTTCATCTATCTGCCAACGCATGGCAAGATAAGGCACAGTGCGAACTTCATCGATATCATTAAGATACGCGACGCCAAAGCCAATCATGTTTCCCGAATCAAATGCATACATGGCCGATGCCACAATACCGTAACTCTGAGCTTGGCTAGCCGATGCAGTATCGGCGTAGGCATATTGGATCTGCGGCGCTAAAAAGAAGGCCCAATGTTTATCCATGCGATAATTTAACGACACTCCGGCACGGTAACGATTAATATGATCCCAATTCTGTCCGTCGGTGCCAAACAGCGGTGCGACATTGTTTGCGCCAGTAAGCGTGATGTTACGCCAGTCATAATCAAGTCGGTCATAGCCCACACGAAAGCCTAGCGACCATTGCTTATCCAGTGATACATTCATCCCAGCATTCAGTAATAAGCTGTCCCTTTGTAGCTCAGTATTGCCATTAGCTACCTCGGCGCTTTGGGTGCTGATCTGCGTGACACTTAATCTAAAAGGTTTGTATTCCTGCGAAGGTTTATCCGCTGCAATAGCGGCACAGCTCATTAACGGTAACAATAACAAACTGCCTTTCAGCAACCGCTGTTTTACGCTTAATGGTGCGAGTTTTCGATTAGCCACGCTAGCTCCTTGCATTTAAAATAATGGATAAATTTTTGTGCATAATACGCGCTATTGAATAAAAAGGTTCACACTTTCAAAATGAAGATACAAACTAATACCTTTGAAACAAACAAGCCTTTACTCTACCCTATGCGCCCTCAAGAACATGTCAGCACAACCCAATATATAATGATTCCTGTCGTCAAAAAGCTCATCGGCCGCTAACCCCAATTCTAATTTAAGTTTTAGCTCACCAAACAGCATTAAACATAAACGCACTGCACTATGGTGAGCATTACCAAATCGATATTGCCCTAACGCCTCTACAGCGACTAAATAATCCGCCAATAAGCCCACTATGTGTTTAGGGCCCGCGTCAAAGAACAATCGCGACACTTCAGGATGACTTTCGGATTGCGCCACACAGGCTTTGAATACGGTAATAGCTTCAGGACTGACGATCATTTCCCCAAATTGCAAAGCAAATTGGGTTAATGCCGATTCCGGCTTAGTGGGATCACTTAACAAATCATCATTAAGATTATGGCCAACACACTTAGATTCAATTGCCGCAACAAATAATTCATCTTTGCTGCCGTAATGGGAATATACGGTTTGTTTCGACACGCCCGCAAGCTTTGCAACCTCATCCATACTGGTATGAGGGAAACCTTGACGACAAAACAAATCAATAGCAGCCACAAGGACTTGCTGACGTTTTTGTTCACTACGGCTCAAAGGTAATTGCGTCTCAGAGGAATGCGTCATATCAACTCTCAAATAGATAGACATAATTAATTGGCATTAGTTAAGCACAAAATAGACTAGACAGTCTAGTTTTGTACAACTAGACTGGAAAGTCTAGTTACATAGTATTAACGTTTAACTTACAGCGGAAGCCTTTAAAATGGATCGAACTGCCCGACTTTCTTGGCGCACTCTTAGCGTCTGCGTGTTTGCTTTAGCCACATTATCCGCCTGTCAAAAGGAAGTGACTGAACACGCTACGACAGCCACGCTACCCACAGTCACAAGCCAAGCGTTGATCCAGACCCCAAGTTATGAACACTTTCAGACCTTCACTGGCACTATCCGTGCAGGTAACACCACAGGTGTAGGCTTTGAACTAGCAGGAAAGTTAAACAATTTACTGGTCGATTCTGGGAGTAAAGTTAAGCAAGGACAAATACTTGCAGTTCTCGATACCCGACTACTCGAAGCCGAGCGTCAAGAGATCCAAGCAAGTCTGGCACAAACCCAAGCCGATGTTGATCTGGCCACCAGCACTCTAAAACGTAATCAAGAATTAAAGAAATCGGGCTATGTCTCTGAACAGCTATTAGATGAAAACCGCTCACAATTAAATAGCTTAGCCGCAGCGAAAAACCGTCTACTCGCCTCGCAGCATGCCAATCAACTTAAGCTCGATAAATCCATCTTAGTGGCGCCCTTTGACGGCACCATAAGCCAAAGGCTACATAATCTTGGCGAAGTGATTGCCGCGGGCAGTCCTATCTTCACCTTAGTGGGTAACATCAATCCTGAAGCTTATATTGGTGTTCCTGTTGCGCTAGCGGAGCAATTTAACACCGAACAGCAAGTGCAAGTTAGTGTACGAGATCAAAACTTTACAGCTGAAATTGCCGGTATTAGCGCTGAAGTCAATCCCATCAGTCGTACCCTACAACTGAGAATAAGCCTGCCAAATGATGCCCATGTAATCAATGGCGAAATTGCGTATCTGCATCAACAACAGCAAATCCCGCAACCGGGCTATTGGGTACCCATTTCCGCACTGACGGATGGTATTCGCGGATTATGGAATCTCTATGTCATCGCAAACTATGAACAGCAATCCATCATAGAGCGCCGCGATGTGGAAATCCTCTACACCACCCAAGACATGGCCTACATTCAAGGCGCGATTCAGCCTAATGAAATCTATGTCAGCCAAGGGCTGCATAAGCTGGTCGTAGGCCAAACTGTATCTCCCATTGTTGCAGCTACGAGGTAATTATGATTAAAGCCTTTGTTGAAAACGGCCGCTTAGTCAGCCTCGTTATTGCGCTATTACTTGTCGCAGGCTTTGGTGCGATATCGAGCCTACCGCGTACTGAAGATCCCCACATAACTAACCGTTTCGCCTCTGTGATCACCCCTTATCCTGGCGCCTCAGCCGAGCGGGTAGAAGCCTTAGTGACTGAAGTCATTGAGAACCAGCTCAGACGTTTGGAAGAAATTAAGTTGATCCAATCAACCTCTCGACCAGGGATTTCAGTTATACAGTTAGAATTGAAAGACACAGTTAAAGAAACGGCTCCCGTATGGTCTCGAGCACGGGATTTATTGGCCGATGCGAAAATTAATTTACCTGAGGGCATACAATCTCCCACACTCGATGATCAAATTGGTTATGCCTACACCGCCATCTTAAGTTTAGTGTGGAATAGTAATACGCCCGTACAAGTCGACATGCTAAACCGCTACGCAAAAGAATTACAGAGTCGGCTCAGGCTGTTATCGGGCACGGATTTTGTCAAACTTTACGGCGCACCGACCGAAGAAATGCTAGTGCAGCTTGATGGTAACAAGATGAGCCAGTTACAGCTCTCTCCTGCGTCCATCGCCCATATTCTCAGCGGCGCCGACAGTAAAATTGCTGCCGGTGAAATCAACAACCGTGAATTTCGTGCCTTAGTTGAAGTCTCCGGCGAGCTTGATTCTTTAACCCGTATTCGCCAAGTGCCGCTTAAAATTGATAGCCAAGGGCAAATTATTCGCCTCGGCGACATAGCCACAGTGACTCGCCAAGCTCAAACCCCAGCGAATAGCATAGCGTTAGTCGATGGTGAACAAGGCGTAATGGTTGCAGTGCGAATGATCGATAATACCCGTGTTGATCTTTGGCAAGCACAAGTCAATAACGTCGTTGACGAACTCAATCGCGACGTCCCCGCCAACATCCAGATCCAGTGGCTATTCGAGCAAAACAGTTACACCAGCGAACGACTTGGCGGGCTAGTGGTTAACCTGCTGCAAGGATTTGTCATCATCTTACTGGTATTACTCCTCACCCTAGGCTTAAGAAACGCCATCATAGTGGCGATTTCATTGCCGCTCACAGCGCTATTTACCTTGGCGTGCATGAAATATATCGGCCTGCCGATACATCAAATGTCGGTGACAGGACTCGTCGTCGCCCTTGGGATCATGGTGGACAATGCGATAGTAATTGTCGATGCCATATCGCAAAGGCGTCAGCAAGGAATGAGCCGTTTAGCCGCAGTGAGCGAAACCTTACACCACCTTTGGCTGCCCTTAGCGGGATCGACTATCACCACTATTTTGGCTTTTGCGCCCATAGTACTCATGCCCGGTGCTGCGGGGGAATTCGTCGGTGGCATTGCCATGTCAGTGATGTTTGCGCTGCTGGGCTCTTACGTGATTTCCCATACGTTAATTGCAGGGCTCGCGGGACGTTTTAGTCATGAAGGTAAACAGGATGTCTGGTACCAACACGGGATCAACCTCCCGCTAGTGAGCCAATATTTTCAAGCGAGCCTGAGAATTGCCCTTAAACGCCCTATCGTCAGCGCGCTGCTTATCGGCATTACACCAGTATTAGGGTTTTTCGCCTCGGGTAAGATGACAGAGCAATTCTTTCCGCCATCGGACAGGGACATGTTCCAAATTGAAATCTATCTTGCGCCCCATGTGAGTTTAGAAAACACCTTGAACCAAGTGCAGTTGATGGATAAAAAACTCCACGCAGTCACAGGGATCACTCAAGTCGATTGGGTGGTCGGCGGTAATACGCCCTCATTTTATTACAACCTGACGCAGCGCCAACAAGGGGCGACTAACTATGCACAAGCCATGGTAAAAGTGACTGACTTTGAGCGTGCCAATGAGTTAATCCCCGAATTACAACAGCAATTTGATAGCGCTTTTCCCGAAGCGCAAGTACTAGTACGAAAACTCGAGCAAGGCCCGCCCTTTAATGCGCCAGTGGAGTTAATGATCTTCGGCCCGAATCTAGATACTTTGCGATCATTGGGCGACGACGTTCGTAATATTCTCGCGCAAACGCCGGACGTACTTCACACACGTGCAACCTTAAGTGCCGGTGCACCTAAGCTGTGGCT
The DNA here is from genome assembly GCF_025654245.1 of Shewanella sp. SM29. Lineage (NCBI taxonomy): Bacteria > Pseudomonadati > Pseudomonadota > Gammaproteobacteria > Alteromonadales > Shewanellaceae > Shewanella > Shewanella sp. SM29. Next base: position 48,514 of record NZ_JAKKRN010000005.1, on the reverse strand, counting down.
ACAGGTAAATGAAGATGCCAGTCTAATGAGTGGGTTAAGCCTGACGGACATTGCCAAACAGATCCAAATGTCAACCACAGGCGTTATCGGTGGTAGCGTGCTTGAGCAAACAGAATCCTTACCCGTACGAGTTCGCCTTGCTGATGACAGTCGCGAGCAGGTGAGCCGCCTTTCTGAAATTCAATTAATGACACCTTCGGGTGAGTCTGTTGCATTATCCGCCCTCGCCCACAACGAAGTGCAAGTGAGCCGCGGCGCCATTCCAAGGCGCAACGGCCAAAGGGTTAATACCATAGAAGCCTACATCGTCAGTGGGGTATTACCTGCTCAAGTACTTAATGATGTCAAAGATAAAGTGGCTCAATTACCGTTGCCATCGGGTTATCGCATTGAAATCGGTGGGGAAAGCGCTAAGCGTAACGAAGCAGTCGGTAATTTACTGTCCAATATGATGTTGGTCGTCACCTTGTTATTAGCCACTGTGGTATTGTCGTTTAACTCCTTTCGGCTCACAGCGATTATTCTATTGAGCGCGATACAATCAGCAGGACTAGGCCTATTAGCCGTGTTTGTGTTCGGGTACCCATTTGGATTCCCAGTCATCATAGGACTACTTGGATTAATGGGACTTGCCATTAACGCTGCGATTGTGATCTTGGCCGAACTAGAAGATATGCCGAGCGCTCGGCTCGGCGATATGGAAACCATAGTCTCTACCGTCAGCAGCTGTGGTCGTCATATCAGCTCAACAACCATTACCACCGTGGGCGGTTTTATTCCGCTCATCATTGCTGGCGGCGGGTTTTGGCCTCCCTTTGCCATTGCTATCGCGGGCGGCACCCTGCTGACGACTTTACTTTCTCTGGTATGGGTTCCAACCATGTATTTGCTGCTGATGAAAACCCGTACGGCAAACACCCCATCCGCGATTCAAGCTCAAATCGCATCATGAACTAGATATTGGTACAGTTTATCTTTAAGGTTTAATCGCTCTAATTTTAACGCTAAAAAGTGCTCATCGGCGGTGGGCACTTTTGTTAACTCCAGCGCCCTAATTTTATTATCGAGCTCATGGTAACGACTAGCCATGGTCGCGAAGGCAGTATTATTGACTTTTAAATGCTTAATTTGATCGACAAAATCAGGAAACTCATAAACCAACGCATGATTCTCACCTAGCATATACACTTCTCCTATAATGTGGTTCTAACACTATGAACTCCATTCACCTTAAGCAGCTTAGTCTATACCTTCAGAATACAGCCAGTACTTGGGCATGTTATCTGCTAACATTTCTGCAAAATAAGCTGATGAGTCCAAGTCTAAAACTGCAAAAATATCAACGAAATGAGTTTAAAATTGCAGAAGTTTTAGACCCACATCAAGACTACAGAGTAAAACTTAGGCTACATTGATGTAACCGTTACCTATAGGATCTTACGATGAATTATAAAAATTGGCCTATTGCAAAACAAATTGGCGCCCTCGCGTTTATTCTCACTCTTCTCATCTTTGGCGTATTGAGTACCGTCTCCTATAAAGCCGCTTCAAATGTATTAGAAGATAAAGGTATCAGTGCCATGAAATCTGAAATGCGTGCAGTTTCAGACATGTTAGAGCTGCAGTACGATAGTCTTCTGCAGCTTGCGAGACGCAACGCCGATGTTTTTAAGGAAATGTATCCTGGACAATTTAGTCTGCAAAATAAAACTGTCAATGTGATGGGAGTAGGCTCTCCAGCCCTAATGCATGAACAAGAACAAGTGAACTCATCAAAAAGTAAAGTCGATCGTTTTGCTAATCTAACTGGCGGTACCGCTACAGTATTTGTGCGTGATGGCGATGACTTTATGCGAGTTTCGACTTCGCTCAAAAAAGCCGATGGCAGCCGTGCACTAGGTACTTCCCTTGGCAAAACACATCCAGGCTATCAAGTGTTGCTCAGCGGTAATGAATACGAAGGTTATGCCAAACTTTTCGGCAAAGACTACATGACAGTCTATCGTCCAGTGAAAGACACACAGGGCAAAGTTATTGGTATCTTATATATTGGCTTCGACATCACCAGTTCCTTAAAACAATTACAAGAAGCAGTTAACAGAATCACCTTAGAAGAAAGTGGCCATTTTCTATTAGTACGCAAAGCAGACAATGTGTTAGTCGCCCATCCTAAGTTCAACGCAGGTGACATCATCACCGAAAGTATGCTTGATGGCTTAAGTGTTGCGTATGCCACCCAAAATGATGCGGAATCCCATTACAGCAATAGTAAAAATGAGCCCATGTTTGCCTATAGCCAAACCGTAACAGGCTGGAATTGGGTGCTAGTGGGTCAAGTCAAAGCAAGTGAGCTTAATGAAGAAAGTATGCAATTGCTCACCATCAACGCCATCGTTGCTATCACAGGGATCGCGCTGATCACAGCGCTATTATCAGTTGTCTTAATTCGCGCACTCAAACCTTTGCATGCCCTCCAAGTGCATATGGAAAATTTAGGCAGTGGCGATTTTAGCCATCACTTAGCGCCATCAGAACCACAGAGTCAAAACGAAGTGGATCGAATTACGACCAGCGTATCAACTATGTCCTCAGAGCTCAGGCAATTGATTATTGCATTGCAGGATTCAGTCATAAGTCTAGAGCAACAGGCCTCCAAGGCACAAAGTATCGCGAAGCAAAATGGTGAAGAAGCTCAAGCCCTAATGCTACAAACGGATCAAATCGCAACTGCCATCGAAGAAATGTCGACCTCGATCCGTGATGTGGCTAATCATGCCCAAGATGGCGCAGTTCAAAGCCAGCAAGTGGATGCCGCAGCCAAAGAAGGTCAAAACCAACAGACGAAAGTGGTGCAGGATTTACTCAAACTCAGTCAGCAACTCAGCAACAGTCATCAATCGGTTGAAAAAGTCAGCCATGAAAGTGAAGCGATCAGCAAGGTGACCGAAGTCATTAACAGCATTGCCGAACAAACTAATTTACTCGCATTAAATGCAGCGATTGAAGCGGCGCGCGCAGGCGATCAAGGTCGAGGCTTTGCCGTCGTTGCCGATGAGGTGAGAACTCTCGCCCAGCGGACCCAGTCATCCATTGTAGAAATTGGCCAAACGATTGAAAAGCTGCAAACTCAAGTGAAAAGCACCACAGAACAAATGAGCCAAAGTCATCAATTAGGAATGGAATCTGCAGCACAGGGTGAAGCAACGGGTGAACAACTGAAGGAAATCACCCGTAGGATTGGCGAACTCGCGATTAGCTCACGCAATATTGCCTCGGCTACTGAGCAGCAAAGCAGTGTTGCACAAGAGATAACCCACAATTTGCATCAGATCAGCGAACTCGCTAACGAAGGCGAGCACCGTGCCACTGAAACAGTGCATTCTGCCAATGAACTGTCTTCCTTAGCCGCCGCCTTAAAACGCCAAATAAGCCAGTTTAAGGCATAACTCAAATACGGACTTAGATAACCTGAGCTCGGGATAAGCAGAGCCGCTGAATAGACATCTTTTCGGGCCTCTCTGCGTTGCTCTGTCTAACCATAGCTCGCTATGGCGTACGACAGAGCGCCTTGATATGCGCAAAAATCTGCGCATTCAGTCAGGAAATAGATTTTTCGCTTTAAACGAATAATTTTATGTAATTGATTTTATTTGTTAAATTTAGATTTTTCGACACTCGTTATCCCGAGTTCAGGTTAGATACAGAGTTAGTGCTTTATCAAACGTTAAATGCCGCCCTAACTGGGCGGCATTTTTTATAACAGCACTACATCAAAACGATAGGAGCAACATTTAAGAAAGGGATTTGGGACTTTGATTTAGGATCCTGACGTAAAGGAGTAATGGAGTAATGGAGAAATGGAGAAATGGAGAAAATATCTTAAACCATGCGAGCAAGCATCTGCAGAGAGCACAATCAAAAAGCGATGATATCAGGCCTATTCGCTGCAGTTATACCACCACTCTGCAGCGAAGTTAACTGCTTGGCCTAATACAATAACGCAGCTCTACTTCAAACTAAAATAACCTCAGCCCATCAAAAAATCCCAATAAAAAACCCCGCTAATGCGAGGTTTTTAAATCGAGTTTAGACGTTACTCGGCATCTTCTGCCGATCTGTCCATGTTCTCTGTATTTTCAAGCCACAGGGCATTGATAATCCCGAAAGAACAGGCCAACAAAACCCCTAATATCCACGTAAAATACCACATAGCAGATGCTCCTTAATGCCTAATAGAGTGAGGCTTTGTTATCTTCAATATGCTTACGGCCGATACGACCAAACATCTTGTAGTAAGTCCAGACAGTGTAGCTCAACACTATAGGTACGAAAATCGCTGCAGCAGCAGTCATAACACCTAAGGTCATTTTACTGGCTGTTGCATCCCACATAGTCAAACTGACGTTAGGGTTAAGTGATGATGGCATGACGAATGGGAACATTGCTGCACCGCAAGTCAAAATCACCATAGCCACAGTGAGTGAGCTGAATAGGAACGCAAAACCTGAACGGTTAAAGCGGCTAACCAAAATCACTAGCAGAGGCAATGCCACACCTAAGATGGGGAACAGCATAGTGATGGGGTATTTGTCATAGTTGGCAAGCCAAGCACCCGCTTCAATTGCGACGGTTTTCATGGCTGGGTTAGAAACCGCATTATGGTCCAGTACTGAAGTCACTACATAACCATCAATACCATTGGCTAACCACACACCCGCAGCAGCAAACAACACAGCCACTAACAGTGCGAAGAATTGCGTGGCTTTCGCAGCACGAACACGCAGCTCACTGTCAGTCTTCATTTGTAGCCAAGAAGCGCCTTGCATCATAAACATGCTCACGCTCACAAGACCTGCCAGCAAACCGAAAGGATTCAACAGGCCGAACAGACCACCATGATAAGTCGCACGTAGGAACTCGTCGAATTCAAAAGGCACACCTTGCAACAAGTTACCAAAGGCCACGCCTATGATTAGCGGAGGTACAAAACCACCGGCAAACAAAGCCCAGTCCCACGACTTACGCCATTTTGGATTTTCGATTTTAGAACGATAATCGAATCCGACTGGACGCATGTAGAGGGCAAACAGCACTAACATCATGGCGACATAGAAGCCAGAGAAAGACACTGCATACACCATAGGCCAAGCGGCAAATAACGCACCGCCTGCTGTGATTAACCACACTTGGTTGCCGTCCCAATGGGGAGCAATAGTGTTAACCATGATACGGCGTTCAGTATCGTCTTTGCCTATAATTGGCAGTAACGCACCGACACCCATGTCAAAACCATCAGTAACCGCAAATCCGATGAACAGTACGCCGATCAGAGCCCACCAGATAACTCTTAATATTTCATAATCAAACATAATGAAATCCTCTGCTTAGGCTTCTAGGTTCTCGAAATGATAACGACCAGTTTTCAAACTGCTCGGACCAATGCGGGCAAACTTAAACATCAAGAACATCTCAATCACCAGCAGTACAGTGTAGAACAAGGTGATAGAAAGGATACTGAACCATAAGTCGCCAGTCGTTAAGCTTGACGCAGACATAAAGGTCGGTAGTACCTCAGAAATCGTCCAAGGTTGACGACCATACTCAGCCACAAACCAACCACACTCAATCGCGATCCAAGGCAATGGCAAGCTATAAAGTGCAGCTTTAAGTACCCATTTTTTCTCGGCAATTTGATGACGTGTGCTTTGCCAGAATGCCGCAGCAAATACGAACAACATGATAAAGCCTAGACCTACCATCACACGGAAGCTCCAGAAAATCGGTGCTACGTTCGGGATAGAATCTTTAGCTGCTGCTTTAATTTGCTCTTCAGTCGCATCAACCACTTTGTCTGTGTAGCGTTTCAGTAAGAAACCGTAGCCTAAGTCGACTTTCGCTTCTTCAAAAGCAGCACGTAGTTCAGGCGTTTCTTCACCCGCTCGCAGTTTCACTAGCATGGCATAGGCTTTCATACCGTTACGGATACGCACTTCATGCTCAGCAATCAAGTCATGAATACCAGTCACTTCTTCATCCAACGAGCGTGTTGCCACTATACCCATCGCATAAGGAATTTTGACTGCAAAATCTGTTTTCATGGTTTCTTGATTCGGAAAACCGACAGCAGTAAAGGCTGCTGGAGCAGGCTCGGTATGCCACTCAGCTTCAATCGCTGCTAACTTAACGCGCTGTGCTTCACCCACTTTATAGCCAGATTCGTCACCTAACACGATAACCGACAGAATCGCCGCCATACCAAAGCTTGCCGCAATCGCGAATGAGCGACGGGCAAAAGGTAAGTCACGTTTCTTGAGGATGTAATAAGCACTGATCGCCAGTACAAACATGGCACCCGCCACATAACCCGAAGCGACGGTGTGAACAAACTTAACCTGCGCGACAGGGTTAAACACAACCTCAGCGAAGCTGGTCATTTCCATACGCATGGTTTCGTAGTTGAACACTGAACCCACAGGGTTTTGCATCCAACCGTTTGCCACTAGGATCCACAATGCCGACATGTTAGAACCAAAGGCCACTAACCAAGTCACGACTAAATGCTGACGCTTAGTGAAACGATCCCAACCGAAGAAGAACATACCCACGAAGGTAGATTCAAGGAAGAAGGCCATTAAACCTTCAATAGCCAGAGGCGCACCAAAGATGTCCCCTACGTAATGCGAATAGTAAGACCAGTTAGTACCAAACTGGAATTCCATTGCCAAACCTGTGGTAACCCCCAAGGCAAAGTTAATACCAAATAACTTACCCCAGAACTTAGTCATATCTTTATAAATTTGTTTATCTGTCATCACATACAGTGATTCCATGATAGCCAGCAAAAATGCCAACCCCAAAGTCAAGGGAACAAATAGGAAGTGATACATGGCTGTCAGCGCAAACTGCAACCGCGATAGCTCAACAACCTCTTCAACAATCATCGGTGACTCCTTACTTGGTGCGTCCAATTGCTATGACAAAACCCGCGTCAATCACAGCAAGTGCCTTTGTAGGATAGTGAGTTTTCATTTTGTGTTTATATCTGCGACAACAGTATAAACCGTTAAATTTAATCTTTTGCATTAGTTCGAAGCAGCAAGGGCTAAAAAGTACCAATATCTGTTGCATATTGAGACGCGAGTCACACTATCGCAAGTAACTGAGACCGACGCCCTACCACTCACTCAATCAAATGATTTCATCGATATAAATATCAGATAGTTAAGATATTTATTCATTTTCATTTGTGGCTATTTTATACCACCTCGCTTTGATGCAAATCAATCAAACTCAGGGGTTTAGGTGGGTTTTGCGGTGAGGCACACACTTCCCCACCAGAGAGGATTGACAATCGATAAAAACAAGAGTAGTGAGCAGCCATTAATTAATATAAAGTCATACTTTTACCAACTAGGCAGTAAAAATCAGCTCTAATCATCAAAAAACCAATAAATAAATAATGTTGCAACAAATTAACTAAAAAAATATTGTCACAAATTTAAGTGGCCACAATTTAAAACCTTTAAAATCAAATATAAATACATATAAATATAAAAAACCACAATCGAACAGGCTAAAATGCATTAGTTTTAATAATGAATATTTGTATTTTTTCTCGTTTGAGAAGCTAACCTAAGTTGTTTAATATATGTCCTGTGTTAAGGAGACAATTTGGTAGAACTGGTGTCGTAGCCCAGCCAAGACCAACTTCGCGCACATAGGTACTAACTTTTGGTGTGGAGATATCGATATGACTAAATTATTTGAACGTCTGGTTAACAGCTACAAGCGTGTTTTTGTTGAACTTTATACAGCTAATGAGCTGAAATAATCCCCAGAATTACTCGTGAAATTAATTGCATTTATGTGAAGTTTTGTTAGCGCAAAACGGGCCCCCATCTCCCTGAGATTGGGGGCTTTTTCTATATTAAGACCCTAGCATCCCCCAACAACTCCAGAACCCCATAAAACACCACGCCCCGTATCAAATGCGCAACATACCTATTAATAGGTATTTACCTATTAAAGTGGCTATTTTGCCACTTTAATCCATTAGATTATTTGCAATAAGCGTTAATAATTTGAAATACAATCACTTCCATAAAATGCATTTTATATATAAAAAAAGGAGCGAAATTATCGCTCCTTTTTTACGCTTTCATTAACCTGCTTTTGCCCCTCAACAAAGGCAAAAGCCGTTGACTTTAAACGCTTAACCTAAGGTCACTCGCGCATTACGGAACATACGCATCCAAGGGCTATCTTCACCCCAAACATCTGGATGCCAAGAGTTAGCCACAGTTCTGAATACACGTTCGGGGTGCGGCATCATCAAGGTTACGCGGCCATCTGTGGTACAAATCCCAGTCAAGCCATTTGGCGAGCCGTTCGGGTTTTGTGGATACTGAGTCGCGATATCACCTTTACCATTGACAAAACGCAGCGCAATCGTGCCTGACGCTTCGGCAATCGCCAGCGCTTCAGGGCTAGCAAACTCAGCCAAACCTTCACCGTGAGATACAGCAATGGGCATACGTGAACCGGCCATACCTTGGAAGAATAACGACGGGCTCTGTTGCACTTCAACTAAGCTGAAACGCGCTTCGAAACGCTCCGAGCGGTTACGCACAAAACGTGGCCAGTGCTCGCTACCTGGGATAATTTCTTTCAGGTTTGACAGCATTTGACAGCCATTACACACGCCAAGGGCAAAGCTTGAGTCACGTTCAAAGAAACGAGAAAACTCATCGCGAGCTCGCTCATTAAACAGAATCGACTTAGCCCAACCTTCACCTGCGCCTAATACGTCACCGTAGGAGAAGCCACCACAGGCCACTAGGCCTTGGAAATCCTCTAGGCTGATACGGCCAGATAAAATGTCCGACATGTGTACGTCGCGGCTTTCAAATCCAGCGCGGTCAAAAGCAGCTGCCATTTCCACGTGGGAGTTAACGCCCTGCTCACGCAAAATCGCCATCTTAGGCGCAGCGCCCTTAAGGATATAAGGTGCGGCAACATCAGTGCTTGGATCAAAACTTAAGTTAACGGTTAAGCCTAAATCAGTTTCGTCTTGCTTAAGTTTGAACTCTTCAAGCGCGCACGCTGGGTTATCACGCAGAGCTTGCATACGATACGTGGTTTCTGACCACACAGTACGCAGCGCTACACGGGTATCACTGAAGATTTCACGCGCGCCATCTTTAATAGTGATGCGTTGATCGTCGGCTAGAGTTCCGATCACATGGCAAGGCACGCCAGCGATAGCGAACTGAGCGGCAATTTTCGCAGCATTGTCACGGCTCACTTGCAATACAGCGCCGAGCTCTTCATTAAAGAGTCGTTCTAAATCAGTGCCCTGCAAGTCTTCTACATCTATGTCTAAACCTGTATTACCGGCAAAAGCCATTTCCACTAAGGTAGTGAATAAACCACCGTCGCTACGGTCGTGGTAAGCGATAACCGACTTCTTAGCCACCAGATTTTGCATGGTTTCGAAGAAACCACGCAGCAGTGCAGCATCGTCAAGATCCGGCGCAATATCACCCAGCTCACCAAACACTTGGGCTAAACAAGAACCACCTAAACGATTTTTCCCCGCACCTAAATCCACTAACAGTAAAGACGTTTCGCCTTTATCTGTGCATAGCTCTGGCGTCACTGTATTGCGAATATCTTGCACCACACCAAAGGCGGTAATCACCAATGACATAGGTGACGTTACTGTTTTATCCGCGCCATCTTGCTGCCATGCGGTCTTCATCGACATAGAGTCTTTACCGACCGGAATGGTCAAGCTCAGCTCTGGACACAGTTCTTCACCTACGGCTTTCACCGCTTCATAAAGACCCGCATCTTCACCAGGGTGACCCGCGGCAGACATCCAGTTGGCAGAAAGCTTAATACGCTTAAATGAACCAATATCGGCACCGGCGATATTCATGATGGATTCAGCCACAGCCATACGGGCAGAGGCGCCAAAATCAAGCAGTGCCAGCGGTGTACGTTCACCCAGTGACATAGCTTCACCGGCGTAGGTATCAAAGCTTGCCGCAGTCACAGCGCAATCGGCCACAGGCACTTGCCATGGACCCACCATTTGGTCACGGTTCACTAACCCCGTAACTGTGCGGTCGCCAATAGTGATAAGGAAGGTTTTATCCGCAACTGTAGGCAAGCTCAGTACGCGTTTAACCGCTTCTTTAACATCAATCTTGTTTTGTTCGAGCGCTGGCGATACGGCTTTGGCCGATACCACATCGCGGCTCATCTTAGGCGCTTTGCCTAATAAGACTTCGAGCGGTAAATCGATAGGATTATTGTCGAAATGGCTGTCGCTAAGCGTCAGGTGTTTTTCCGCCGTCGCTTCACCCACCACCGCAAAAGGCGCGCGCTCACGCTCACAGATGGCAGTAAATAGCGCGAGGTTTTCAGGGGCAACTGACATCACATAACGCTCTTGTGATTCGTTACACCAAATTTCCAGCGGGCTCATGCCAGGCTCATCCGAAGGCACATTACGCAGATTAAATAAACCGCCGCGCTCGCCGTCATTCACGAGTTCAGGGAAAGCATTCGACAAACCGCCAGCGCCCACATCGTGGATAAATTGGATAGGGTTTTTATCGCCAAGCTGCCAACAGCGGTCGATCACTTCCTGACAACGACGTTCCATTTCTGGGTTTTCACGTTGCACAGAAGCAAAATCTAAGTCTTCACTCGATTGACCCGATGCCATAGACGAAGCGGCGCCGCCGCCCAGACCTATGTTCATCGCAGGGCCACCCAGCACAATTAGCTTAGCGCCAACGGTGATTTCGCCCTTTTGTACGTGTTCTTCACGAATGTTACCTAAACCACCGGCTAACATAATTGGCTTGTGGTAACCACGGACTTCAACACCGTTGTGGCTGCTGACTTCCTGCTCATAAGTACGGAAATAACCGACCAATGCCGGACGACCAAACTCGTTGTTAAATGCCGCGCCGCCCAGTGGGCCTTCGGTCATGATGTCCAGCGCGCTCACGATACGTTCTGGCTTGCCATAGTTACCTTCCCATGGTTGAACAAAACCCGGGATTTTTAAATTGGATACACTAAAGCCTGTTAAACCCGCTTTAGGTTTAGAACCACGACCCGTCGCGCCTTCATCACGGATTTCACCACCTGAACCGGTTGCGGCGCCAGGATAGGGGCTGATGGCGGTTGGATGGTTGTGGGTTTCCACTTTCATCAGGATGTGCATTGGTTCAGTGTGGTAGTTGTATACCCCATCAGGATCGGGGAAGAAACGACCCGCAACCGAACCTTCCATCACAGCAGCGTTATCTTTGTAGGCAGATAACACGTGATCAGGCGTGGTTTCAAAGGTGTTCTTGATCATCTTGAACAGTGACTTAGGCTGAGCTTCACCGTCAATGGTCCAATCTGCGTTAAAAATCTTATGACGACAATGCTCAGAGTTCGCCTGAGCAAACATCATCAATTCGATGTCATGGGGATTGCGACCTAAACGGACGAAGTTCTCGACTAAATAATCGATTTCATCTTCAGCTAAAGCAAGCCCCAATTCAGTGTTAGCCACTTCAAGTGCGCGGCGACCTTCGGCAAGAATATTGACGCTCTTAAACGGCGCAGGCTCAGTGCGTTTGAACAACACATCGGCTTTAGCAAAATCATCGAGGATAATTTCAACCATGCGATCGTGCAGCAACGCATTTAAAACTTGTTGCTGAGGCGCTGTCAGTGCATCTGACTCGACATAATACGCAACGCCTCGCTCCAAACGCTTTACTTTACCAAGGCCACAATTGTGCGCGATGTCAGTGGCTTTTGAAGACCAAGGAGAAATAGTACCGGGGCGAGGAGTGACAAACAGGAGTGAACCTTGGGGGATATGAGCTTCTATCGCAGGTCCATAGGTGAGAATTTTTTCAAGTTGCTGGCGTTCATTTGTGTCGAGCAACTCGCTCAAATCCGCTAAATGGACATACTCAGCATAGATTTGGCGTACCGGAAGCGCCGCGTTTTCGCAGGCCTCCATCAGCTTTTGCACCCTAAACGTCGAGAGTGCAGGGGCTCCGCGGATGATCTCCATCACGTCTATTCACCTTATTATTTATTATTGCAGGGGTCAGAGGTGGCGCTATTATAAGGAAATGTCTGTCACAAATCACCTGCGACCTTACGCAAAACAGTGTTTCCTGTGATATAAAAAGCCCAGTATTGTGTCGGCTGTACTTTCCCCCAGAATGATTTTTTTTCGAAATCGCAGACAAACGGATATAATCCCACCAATGTCAGCCAGTTCACCACTAATGCCCCACTGTTAACTCGCTATCTATAATATTGATTTTATTTACTATAAGTACATTTAATGACTCGATTTCTGTTCGCTCTTATCTTAAGTTTCCTACTGACTGCCTGTCAGCAGGTGACCGTGGACGAAACAGAATTCGTGCCGAAAAAATTAACTGAGCTAAGAGTAGGTACACTTTACGGCCCACAGATTTATATGACTTCGGGCCAAGGTGATAGCGGTTTCGATTACGATATGGCGGTATTGTTTGCCGAATACTTAAATGTGCCCTTAAAAATGGTGCCCTACACAAACCGTATCGAGCTGTACGAAGCCCTCAAAAAGAATGAAATCGATATTATTGCTGCAGGCATGACAGAAACGCCCACAAGGCGAGAACAGTTCCGCTTAGGTCCACCGCTATACCGAGTGAATCAAGTGTTGGTGTATCGCGAAGGCATGCCAACCCCAAAAGACATCAGCGACTTAAAAGGCAAGATCACCGTTATCGCCGACTCTTCCTTCGTCGAGACCTTGACCCAGTTACAAAAGCATTATCCAACGCTGGTGTGGGATCAAATTACCGACAAAGACAGTGAAGAGTTGTTGGCCATGATTGCCAACAAAGAAATTGACTACACTATCGCCGACTCCAGCAGCGTACAGATCAACCGTCGCTACCTGCCCGACCTACGCTCAGGCCCTGTGCTAGAAGAAAAACTCGATGTGATCTGGCTGTTACCTCCCACTCACAGTGATGAACTTATGAGTAAATTGCTGGCCTTTTGGCACCAAGAGAAGCTTGCCGGTACGCTGGATCATCTCAACGAGAAATACTTTGGTCATGTAAAACGCTTCGATTATATCGATACTCGCGCATTTATCCGTGCCATTGAGACAGTATTGCCGCGTTATCGACAATTATTTGAAACCCATGCAGGCAATTTAGATTGGCGTAAACTGGCAGCAACCAGCTATCAAGAATCACATTGGAATCCTAATGCCCGCTCGGCCACAGGCGTGCGTGGCATGATGATGTTGACTCAGCCAACCGCCAAAGAGATTGGGATCACCAACCGACTCGATGCCGAAGAAAGTATTCGCGGCGGCGCGGCGTATTTGAACGATATGATCAATCGCCTGCCAGAATCGATCCCCGAGAGTCAACGCATGTGGTTTGCGCTGGCCTCTTACAACATAGGATATGCCCATATTGAAGATGCACGTAAGCTTGCGGAATCGATGGAGTTAAATCCCAATGCTTGGCGAGATTTAAAAAAGGTACTACCGCTACTGCAAAAGCGTAAATATTATCAAAAAACACGTTATGGTTACGCCCGAGGCAGTGAAGCCGTTCATTACGTCGACAGCATCCGTCGCTACTATGACACGTTAGTCTGGGTGGATAATCAGTCGAAACAACCTGACCCCGATGAAGACTCGAGCGATCTTACCGCGGAAGAACCCGTGCTTCCTGCGGGAACGTTAAGCCCTGATCAACCTAAATAGCTTAACTCGTTAGCGCTTAAGTGTATGGGCCAAACGACAATCCAACAACTCACTTCTTATGTATCAAGCACAGAGTGTTACACAACTAGAACATCAACATAAAAACATCAAGATGTACGTAGACGTCTTCAACAAGGTGCGATATCAAACAACAGGAGAACCGAATTAAGGTTTGCCAACCTAACTCAAATTTGCGATGAAAAACATCGCTTAGTTCAGCTTATCTGACCAGTGCTATTGCTGCACTCCTGTGCAACTGCTACTGTCTTGGGTTATGACCTAAGATAAATCTCTGTAGGGCATCGATAATAACAATTAATGGGGTCAATATGAGAAGAAAAACCATCAACAATACCGTTGCGCGTCGTCGTACTTTGCTAAAAATTCGTCATCGCCGTATTTTAAATCGTCAAAAACTCTTCTTTACTTTTATTCAGTCTCAGGATTAATCCTGTCACGTTAATCGTCACTTACCCAATAGCTTGCTGCGCCTTTTGAGCCTGTTTCAGGGCTTTTTTCTCTTCCCTGCGACGTTTAAAAAAACGACTCAATTGCGCGCTACAAGCATCGGCCAGCACCCCTGATGTGACTTCAACTTGGTGATTAAACGCCGGATGTTGCAATAAATTCACCACAGTACCCGCTGCACCCGTTTTTTCATCCCGTGCGCCAAATACCACACGAGCAATTCTGCTATGCACCATAGCGCCCGCACACATAGCGCAAGGCTCGAGGGTGACATATAAAGTCGCATCTAAAAGACGATAGTTTTCGACCAAACGCCCCGCTTCCCGCAAACATAAAATTTCCGCATGGGCGCTAGGATCGTGCTGGCTAATGGATAAATTGTAACCCGTCGCAATCTGCTGACCGTCTTTGACCAATACCGCACCCACAGGCACTTCGCCCTCGGCCTCGGCTTTTTCTGCCATCAGCATCGCGACTTGCATCCAATGTTCATCTTGCTGAGATTGTTCGTCTTGTTGCGTTTGCACCACTTACACCTTATCTCTTTTAGCAAAAAATAAAGCCGGATTATATCAGTCAAGCACAGATATTTCACGACTGAGTCATTCAGCCCAAGTTAATCCATCAAACAACAAAAAAGGCGCACTCGGCGCCTTTTAATCGTTAATTCAAATAATTAACTTATTCCCATTCGATAGTCGCTGGCGGCTTGCCAGAGATATCGTAAACCACACGGGAAATGCCATCGACTTCGTTAATGATGCGGTTTGATACGTGACCTAAGAAATCATAGGGCAGATGTGCCCAATGGGCTGTCATAAAATCGATTGTTTCAACTGCGCGCAGTGACACAACCCAGTCATATTTTCGGCCATCGCCCATCACGCCAACAGAGCGTACAGGTAAGAACACGGTAAAGGCTTGACTGACTTTATTGTATAAGTCGGCTTTATGCAGTTCTTCAATGAAGATAGCATCGGCGCGGCGCAGCAAGTCACAGTATTCTTTTTTCACTTCACCTAATACGCGCACACCAAGACCGGGGCCTGGGAACGGGTGACGATAAAGCATGTTGTATGGCAGGCCTAACTCAAGACCAATTTTACGCACTTCGTCTTTGAACAGTTCACGCAGAGGCTCGACTAAACCGAGCGCCATATCGGCTGGCAAACCGCCAACGTTATGGTGAGATTTAATCACATGCGCTTTGCCTGTGGCACTGCCGGCAGATTCAATCACGTCTGGATAAATCGTGCCTTGCGCTAACCATTTGGCATTGGCGCATTTTTTCGATTCTTCATCGAAAATTTCCACGAATACGCGGCCGATGATCTTACGCTTAGCCTCTGGATCGGCTTCGCCTTTCATCGCATCGAGGAAACGGTTTTCCGCATCAACGTGGATGATATTCAGGCCGAAATGATCGCCAAACATTTCCATCACTTGCTCGGCTTCATTCAAACGTAAT
The DNA here is from genome assembly GCF_025654245.1 of Shewanella sp. SM29. Taxonomy (NCBI): domain Bacteria; kingdom Pseudomonadati; phylum Pseudomonadota; class Gammaproteobacteria; order Alteromonadales; family Shewanellaceae; genus Shewanella; species Shewanella sp. SM29. The sequence goes on along the minus strand of NZ_JAKKRN010000005.1, from coordinate 32,774 downwards.
AAACCGTTATCAACGAATACGCAGGTCAGTTTTTTGCCGATAGCGCGGTGTAGTAGCATAGCCACAACCGAAGAATCAACACCGCCCGATAATCCTAAAATCACTTCATCATCACCGATTTGCTTCTTCAAGCGCTCAATCGCATCTTCGATGATAGAGGAGGGTTTCCAGTTAGCCGCACAGCCACAAATGTCTAAGGCAAAGTGCGATAACATGCGCATACCTTGGCGAGTGTGGGTCACTTCTGGGTGGAACTGTACGCCGAAGAATTGCTTCTCTTCGTTTGCCATAGCGGCAAATGGGCAAGTGTCCGTTTTAGCGACCGCCACAAACCCTTCAGGAATAGCCGACACTTTATCGCCGTGGCTCATCCATACGTCGAGTAAGGGTTTGCCGTCACTGCTAACCGCATCTTCAATGCCTTTGAATAGCAATGAATCTGTCAGCATTTCAATTTGAGCGTAGCCGAATTCACCTTCGCCCACACCTTGGATCACTTTACCGCCCAACTGCTCAGACATAGTCTGCATGCCGTAACAAATGCCCAGTACCGGCACACCTGCGGTAAAGACGTATTCAGGCGCACGCGGCGAGTTTTCAGCCGTGACACTTTCTGGTCCGCCCGCAAGAATAATGCCGTTCGGGGCAAATTCGCGGATTTGGGCTTCGGTAACATCCCAAGCCCATAATTCACAGTAAACGCCGATTTCACGGATACGACGGGCAATCAGTTGAGTGTACTGGGATCCAAAATCGAGGATCAGTATCTTGTGCTCATGAATATCGCTCATGGGTAACCTTTATCTCATCTATTGTTTTAACATTGCTCAAAGCAGCGACTGCCAGCTTTAAGTATTGGATCATACGCTTTATAAAGAGGCGGCTTACGCCGCCCTTCTTATCAAACGATTAAGAACCTGAACGGTAGTTCGGCGCTTCTTTAGTGATAGTCACATCGTGTACATGGGACTCGCCCATGCCCGCTGAAGTCACTTTCACAAATTGGGCTTTTTCATTCAGCTCTAGAATGGTGGCGCAGCCCGTTAATCCCATACAAGAACGTAGGCCGCCCATATGTTGATGGATGATTTCCTTCAACTTACCTTTATAAGGCACACGCGCTTCTACACCTTCGGGGACTAACTTGTCTGCAGCATTGTCCGATTGGAAATAGCGGTCAGATGAACCTTGAGACATAGCGCCTAATGAACCCATACCACGGTAGGATTTATACGCACGGCCTTGATATAACTCAGTTTCACCTGGTGCTTCCTCAGTTCCCGCAAACATTGAGCCCGCCATGATGCAAGATGCACCCGCGGCTAATGCTTTGGCTAAATCGCCAGAGAAACGAATGCCGCCGTCGGCAATCACAGGAATACCTAGGCTCTTCATGGCTGCAGCGGCATCGGATACCGCGGTAATTTGTGGTACGCCCACGCCTGTCACGATACGAGTCGTACAGATAGAACCAGGGCCAATACCCACTTTAACTGCGTTAACACCCGCTTCGACTAAGGCTAATGCACCTTCTGCCGTGGCAACGTTACCGCCGATAATTTGCAAATCAGGATGTTTAGCGCGCGTTTCACGAATGCGTTGTAAAACGCCTTCGGAATGACCGTGGGAAGAATCGATAAGTAAAACGTCAACACCGGCTTTAACCAGAGCGTCAACACGCTCTTCATTACCAGCGCCCGCACCTACGGCGGCACCAACACGTAAACGGCCTAACTCATCTTTACAGGCATTCGGTTTACGTTCAGCTTTTTCGAAGTCTTTAACTGTGATGAGGCCTTTCAGCTTATAGTTATCATCAACCACAAGAACTTTTTCGATACGATGTGAGTGCATCAATTTTTGCACTTCATCTAATTTAGTGCCTTCGGCAACAGTGACTAAACGCGCTTTAGGCGTCATCACTTCTTCTACCGTTTTGCTCCAATCTGTCACGAAACGTACGTCACGACCAGTGATGATACCGACCAGCTCGTTGGCTTCGTTGACCACGGGATAACCCGCAAAACCATTCTTCAGTGTTAACACTTTCAGATCGGCTAAGGTCGTTGATGGGGTCACAGTCACAGGTTGTTGAACCACGCCCGCTTCGTAAATTTTTACTTTACGAACTTCTTCGGCTTGTTTTTCAATGCTCATGTTTTTATGAATAAAGCCTAAGCCGCCTTCCTGCGCCATCGCGATCGCAAGACGAGCTTCGGTAACAGTGTCCATAGCGGCAGACACTAGTGGGATATTCAATTCAATGGTATTGGTCAGGCGAGTTTTTAGAATGGCGGTATTTGGGAGTACAGTCGAATGCGCAGGAACAAGCAACACATCGTCAAAAGTAAGCGCTTCTTTAATTAAACGTAGCATATGCAACATCTCCCCAGTTGAGTAGGATTTAGAGGTGAAATATTGCGGCGGGATTATACCTTGCATATCGCCACTGGTAAATGGAAAATAGTAAATATCCCCATTTTATTGAGTTATTCGATGCAAGGCACCAAAAACAACATTTATACTGTCTCGCGGCTCAATGGTGAAGTCAGACAAATTCTCGAAGGACAACTGGGTAAAATTTGGCTTAATGGCGAAATATCCAACTTTTCCTCCCCCAGCTCAGGTCATTGGTATCTCACCTTAAAAGACCACTCTTCACAGATCCGTTGCGCCATGTTTAAGGGCCGTAACCAGACGGTCAGCTTTAAGCCCATCAATGGTCAGCAAGTGCTGGTCAAAGGCGCGATCAGCGTTTATGAACCCAGAGGCGACTATCAATTATTAATTGAGTCCATGCTGCCCGCTGGGGATGGATTACTCGCCCAGCAGTTCGATGCACTCAAGATGAAGCTCGCAGCCGAAGGATTATTCGCCGCCGACACCAAAAGATTGCTACCCAAAAATATTCAACGCATTGGCGTTATTACGTCACCTACGGGTGCGGCGATCCGTGATGTGTTACATGTATTGGCAAGGCGCGATCCTTCGATTGAAGTCATTATCTATCCGACTCAAGTTCAGGGCGAAACCGCGGCGCAGAGTATTTGTCAGGCAATCAATATCGCCAACCAACGTTTAGAAGTCGATGTATTACTGCTCACCCGCGGCGGCGGTTCGCTTGAGGATTTGTGGTGTTTTAACAGCGAAGCCCTCGCCCACACGATTTATAACAGTGCCCTACCCATTGTCAGCGCCGTCGGCCACGAAGTTGATACGACTATCAGTGATTATGTTGCTGATATCCGCGCCCCAACACCCTCTGCAGGCGCGGAGCTATTATCACAAGACAGTGATAATAAGGCGCAAAAACTCGCCACAGCCTTATCGCGCCTGCAACAAAGCGCGAAACATTATCAGCTTAAACAAGAAAGACGACTTAGTTTGCTAGAGCACAGACTGCAACGCCAAGACCCTAAACGGACTTTGCAGCAGTTCGAACAAAGATTCGATGAGATGCAATTACGACTAGAGTCCGCGCTGTCGAATCGCTTGCATCTGCTCAGCCGCCGTCAGCAGTTGCTCGCAAGCCGCCTTAAACAGCAATCTCCCAAGCATAAACTCGCCATTGAGGGTAACCGCTTAAGTTATCTTGCGAGCCGCTTACAGGATGCATTGCAGGACAAACTCACCCAAAGTGAGCAACGGATAAAATACGAGGCCCATCAACTCGAAACCGTGAGCCCGCTTGCCACTTTAAGCCGTGGTTACAGCATTACCACTGACATCCACAATCAAGTGGTCGACTCTGCCGATAAACTGACGATAGGTGATAGTTTGCAGACCCGCTTGCGCCATGGACAAGTGATTTCAACCGTCACTCAGATAAAGCCGCTCCAATAACGAATAACACTAGCAAGAGCAAGGCTTAAATCATCTTAAAACACAAAAGGAACCCTAAGGTTCCTTTTGTTTCAAATGTGTCTGGTAAAAAACACTATTTGGTTTTTCTGTCTTTAATATGGCTTTGTGCGCGCTTGCGGCGGCGCTCTTGGCTCATAGTCAACTTCTCAGTCTTGTTTTCAAATGGGTTATCACCCTCTTGGAAACGCAGCTGGATTGGCGTACCTACGACTTTCAATGAACGACGGAAGTAGTTCATCATGTAACGCTTGTACGAGTCAGGCAGTCTACTCACTTGGTTACCGTGAATGACCACGATTGGCGGATTGTAACCACCGGCGTGAGCATATTTAAGCTTCACACGGCGACCATTTACTAATGGCGGCTGGTGATCGTCCTGCGACATTTGCATGATACGTGTCAGCATAGAAGTGCTGACGCGGCGTGTGGCACTGTCGTAAGCTTCTTCAATCGATTCAAATAAATGGCCAACACCGGTACCGTGCAGCGCCGAAATAAAGTGAATACGGGCAAAGTCGATAAAACCAAGACGACGGTCAAGCTCACTCTTCACACGATCTTTAATACCTTGGTCGATACCATCCCACTTGTTGACGGCAATAACCAAAGCGCGACCCGCATTGAGTGCGAAACCTAACAGACCTAAATCTTGCTCGGCGATACCTTCACGGGCATCGATGATAAGCAACACCACGTTAGCATCTTCAACCGCTTTCAAAGTCTTGATCACTGAGAATTTCTCAATGACTTGATGTACTTTACTGCGACGACGAACACCCGCGGTATCAATAATCACGTACTCGCGACCTTCACGTTCCATTGGAATGTAAATACTGTCACGGGTCGTGCCGGGTTCATCAAATACCACAACGCGCTCTTCACCTAGAATACGGTTAGTCAGGGTTGACTTACCGACGTTAGGTTTACCTATGATCGCCAGCTTGATAGGCAAATCTTGCAGACGCTTTTGCTCAGCTTCGGCTTCTTCTTCGGTATATTCACGCTCTTCAGTAACTTCGTCTTCACCTTGACGCACAATGCCCATCGCTTCGGCATAAGGGGTCAGCGCGTATTCGATCATATTGGTCACGCCGCGTCCTTGGGACGCCGCCATTTGGTAAACTTCACCTAGACCTAAAGACCAAAACTCGGCACAAGCAGAATCGGCATCAATACCGTCAACTTTGTTAGCAACCACAAAGGTGGTTTTTTCACGGCTACGTAAGTGCTGTGCAATCGACAGATCCGCAGCGGTTAAACCCGCGCGCGCATCGGTCATAAATAAAACGACATCGGCTTCTTCAATGGCAGCAAGGGATTGCTCAGCCATTTTCGTCTCGATCCCTTCTTCAGTGCCATCGATACCGCCGGTATCGACCACAATGAACTCATAGCCGGATAAGAATGCTCGACCATATTTACGGTCACGTGTTAGGCCAGGAAAGTCAGCAACCAGCGCATCACGCGTGCGCGTAAGACGATTAAATAGGGTGGATTTACCGACGTTCGGCCGACCAACAAGGGCCACTACAGGGATCATGATTTTGCCTCTAAAAAACTTTTCAATAAAAAGCCCCCGGAACACACTTCCAGGGGCTCAGCAAGGATAACACTTTTAACTATGGAAGTGTTACAACAGCCAACCTTCCGCTGCGACCTTGAACATAGATTTTATCATCCACCACTAACGGCTGGCTGTATAATCCTGAGCTGTCCACTTGGACACGACCCACAATCGTCCCTGTACTGCGATCGATGAAGTGTAAATAACCTTCGAAATCACCCACAACTAAATAGTCTTTATATACAGCCGGAGATGTCAGAGTGCGGTTAGCTAACTCAGAATTACTCCACAGTTCCAAACCGTTACGTTTATCAACTGAGTAGATACGGCTGTGATCGTCAACTAAGTACAAGCTTAGGCCCGCTGATGCTAACTCGTTAAAGCTAGAATACTTACGTGTCCACACAACTCGACCCGTGCGCAGTTCCATCGACACTAAGTTACCGTTGTAGCTCACCGCATATAAGTTGTCGCCAAGGATCAAGGGGGTCATATCCACGTCGGCCATACGCGTAAACTCGTTACCGCCCGTTGGATTGTAAATCGCCTGTTCCCACGCAGCTTGACCATTGTTTTTAATCACAACAGCCACTTTGCCATCGGCGGTACCTATGAAGAAACCACCCGCTTCGTAAGCTGCAGAACCTGTACCGCGCAGGGTCAGATTCGGCAATTGCATTTCATACACCCACAGCTTGGCGCCAGTATCGACGTTAAACGCTTCGAGTGAACCAGAGCTGGTACTGACCACCACGACGTCATCGGCCACAGTGGGAGCAGACAGTAATTCACCGCCCGCAACGACATGCCATAACACTTGACCATCTTCAGCGTTCAGTGCAGCAAGCAGCCCACTTTCACCACCTAAAAAGACTTTATTACGCGCAGCAGTCACACCAGCAGCAATACGCGCACCTTTATTTTTAGCTAAAGCGTTATCACGAAACTCTTCGCTGAAATCTTTAGTCCAAACGCGCTCGCCAGTGGCCTCATCGAAGGCAACCACTTCACCATAACGGTCGGCGGCAAAAATTTTTCCATAACTAACGGCGGGGGCGAGGCGAGAATAATAATCACCAACACCATTACCGACAGAGGTGCTCCAACTCACTTCAGGAAACACTGTCGCCTGAATGGCAGTTAACTCACTTACCGGTTCTTCTTCGACATCGCTCGACGAACAGGCGGATAACATGGCCAGACTTAATCCAGCGGCTAGCAGGTTTTTGCACCAAGACTTCATCAAGGGATCCCTTATGCCTGATTTAGGCTATCAAGTTTGATTTTAAGCGCAGGGCTTGTCACCACACCACCATTGTCCATGGCAGCTTGATAAGCTGTTTTTGCCTTCTCAACTTCACCTTGACGTACTAAGAAATCACCTTTCAACTCATCGCGCTGAGCGAAGAAAGCTTTATCTGTTACTTGATCTAAGGTCGCAAGAGCTGCATCAATTTGACCTTGCTCTGCTTGTACTCGTGCTAAACGCAAAGTCGCAATCACATCTAAACCAGCACCGGGTTTAGCCGCAATCACCTTGTTCAAGGCATCAATCGCTTTTGGATAATCCTTAGCTTCTACCGCAGTTTTGGCCACGATCAGTTCTAACAAGGCTTGATAGCCCTTTTGATCGTGATTTTGAGAAAACTCGGCGACACCCGCAAGCATTGCGGCTTCCTCGGCAGATTTAGTGGTCAAATTTTGGAACGCTTTTGAAGCTTCTTCCGCTTGCGCCACCTTAACGTCAGAATAATAATTCCACGCATATAGGCCGCCTAAACCCACTACGGCACCGATTAAAATTGAATTTCCGTAATCTTTCCAGAACTGCTTGATAGCATCAACTTGTTGTTCTTCTGTGCTATAAATTTCCACGCGCACGTCCCCTTTATTTGATCAGTTCAGCCAAAAATGTGCCTAAGGCACTTCGAGCTACCCGTTGTTGTTCGATGTCATTGCGTAAATGTTTAACCGTAACCATACCTTCGGCAAGTTCATCTTCACCTATCAGTAGTGCCACACTCGCACCGCTTTTGTCGGCACGCTTCATTTGTTTCTTCACGTTACCGCCGCCACAGTGACTCATCACTTTAAGGTTTGGCAGTGCGTTACGTAATTCCTGCGCGACCTTGATGGCTTCAACCAGACAGCTATCACCCATGGCCGTGACATACACATCCACTTCTGGCGGAATATCTTTGGTCAGCTCTAAGGTTTCAAGCAGCAAGACAATGCGCTCTAAGCCCATAGCAAAACCGACCGCTGGAGTATCTTTACCACCTAACTGGGCGACTAAACCATCGTAGCGACCACCCGCAAGTACAGTACCTTGTGAGCCTAAACTAGATGTAACCCATTCAAATACAGTACGATTATAGTAATCTAAACCACGTACTAGACGCGGATTAATGGTGTATTTGATACCCACAGCATCAAGTAGTTCACGCAATTGTGAAAAATGTGTCTTCGATTCTTCACCGAGAAAATCCATTAACTCAGGTGCATCAACCAATATGGCTTGGACATTTTGATCTTTTGAATCCAATACTCGCAGCGGATTGCTGTACATGCGACGCTTACTGTCTTCATCGAGCGCATCTTTATGCAGCTCTAAAAACGCAATCAAGGCATCACGATAAACAGCGCGCTCAGCAGGATCACCTAAGGTATTTAGCTCTAACGAGACATGCTCGCTAATACCGAGTTTTTCCCACAGGCGTGCCGATAGCATTAGGACTTCAGCATCAATATCAGCCGAGCCAATGCCATACACTTCAACGCCAAATTGGTTAAACTGACGATAACGGCCTTTTTGTGGACGTTCGTGGCGGAACATAGGACCCATATACCAAAGACGTTGCTCTTGGTTATATAGCAGACCGTTTTCGTTACCTGCACGCACTGTCGACGCAGTACCTTCTGGGCGCAGCGTTAAGCTGTCACCGTTATTATCTGCGAAGGTATACATTTCTTTTTCAACAATATCAGTCACTTCTCCGATAGAGCGTTTAAAAAGATCGGTATTTTCCACTATTGGAGTGCGGATTTCGCTGTAACCGTAAGCACTGACGCTCGAACGTAGTACCGCTTCCACTTTTTGCCATAGAGGACTTTGAGTTGGCAGAATGTCATTCATTCCGCGAATCGCTTGGATCTGTTTTGCCACTGTATCGACTCGTCCGATTTCGCTAAATTAATAAAAATGTCACGCATTATAGGCTTTTGAGCGTAAAACGTAAAACGACCCCGTCGGTTTCGGGGCCTAGCTCAACATCATTAGGCGTAATCTATGCCCAAATGCGGGTACATATTACTCAGTTGTGTCTTTTATTTGAATACGGTTCGCCATTTGACTGGCTTTTGCGCGAATTTTCGCTTCGAGGGAATCGACAATGTTGTCGTTGTCAAAACGTTCTTTTTGACGTTCACCCTCGTCATAGTAACCGCTCTTATTGTGCCCACCAGTTAAACCGATGTGCGACACTAAGGCTTCACCTGGGCCGTTAACTACGCAGCCGATAATAGACACATCCATGGCGGTAGTCACGTCTTCGAGGCGACGCTCTAACTCATTGACTGTACTGATCACATCGAACTCTTGACGAGAACAAGATGGACAGGCAATGAAATTAATGCCACGGCTACGAATACGCAGCGACTTTAAAATGTCAAAACCGACTTTGATTTCTTCGACCGGATCAGCGGCCAAGGAAATACGTAGGGTATCACCTATGCCTTCGGCCAATAACATACCTAAGCCTACGGCCGATTTCACTGAACCCGCGCGCGCGCCACCGGCTTCGGTAATGCCTAAATGCAGGGGTTGGCGAATTTGTTTTGCTAATAAACGGTAAGATTCGACCGCTAAAAATACATCGGAGGCTTTAACGCTGACCTTGAACTGGTCAAAGTTCAATCTGTCCAGAATATCCACATGGCGCATAGCTGATTCAAGCAAGGCTTCAGGTGTGGGTTCTTTGTACTTGTCCATTAGATCTTTTTCTAATGACCCACCATTCACACCAATACGGATGGGAATATTATGGTCACGGGCACATTCCACCACGCTACGAATACGCTCTTCATTGCCTATATTGCCCGGATTAATTCGAAGGCAATCGACACCGTACTCGGCAACTTTTAGAGCAATGCGATAATCAAAATGAATGTCAGCCACTAAAGGAACATTGACCGCTTGCTTAATGAGTTTAAAGGCTTCAGCCGCATCCATAGTGGGTACAGAAATACGCACTATATCGGCACCGACTTTCTCTAAGGCACGAATTTGAGCAATTGTCGCTTCAACATCTGTGGTCTTAGTATTGGTCATTGACTGAACAGCAATCGGCGCCCCATCACCAATCGGTACATTACCCACATAAATGCGGGTGGAAGGACGTCTTTTTATGGGAGTTTCATTATACATGCTTAATACGCTCTATTTCGGTACGTGCTGCAGATCATTACGCGGTCGTTAGGCTTTAGGCAAGGTTAAACGCGCGACTCGTCCCTTGGGGAAATCCGCTAGGCTAACAATTTGACCATCTAAGCTTAAGGTCGCTACATGGGGTGCACCTAAAATGACTTTAAACGGTGGCACACCGCTCACTTGCACTGTTGCGCCAGCGCCTTTAACACCATCGACTAACGCTTTACCTTTAGCATCAACAATGTTTATCCAGCAATCACCCGTCAACTGGACATCTATAATCGATTGTCCTGCAGCAACCAAAGTACTTGCTGCAGTGACAGTGGTCGTTGATGTTGTGGTCGGTGAAGGCGTTGCACTAACAGGCTGTTGGACTACAGGAGCTGTCGTTTGCGGAACAGATGGCGTTGTCGTAGTGGCTGCGATTGCTGAACCGCCATCTTCATTACTCGTATCAATGGTCTGAGGATAATTATTGTCCGTTGGTCCTGTGCTGACATCAATAGTGCTTGCATCAGTATCTTTAATTGGACCATCGATAGACATTGAGCCGTTTGCGGCAATCTCAGTCAAACGAGGACTGGCATCCGTTTCGGTCAATAACACATCACCTGGCAGCGTCTGATTCGCTGCTGCGACCTCTTCAGCCGTGGGTTGCGACACATCAATAGTGCTCAGCAAAGTCGTTTTTTGCATCCACCAGACGACTAACGAACCGAGTAACACTATGACGATAAAAATACTCAGCCAAGTTAAACGTGTATCGCGAGCTTGATATGTGGTTTTGCGTGAAAAACTTTGCATTGCAGGCTCAGTCACGACTGGCACTTGCTGCACAAGACAAGCTTCAATCAAAGCCGCATCGGCACTGACCATACGCGCGTAGTTTTTCACATAGCCACGTACATAAGTCGATGAGGCTATATTCGTAAAATTGTCAGCTTCAATATCTTCAATAATACGAGGACGTAGATGCAGCTTTACAGCGGCATCTTGAATACTAAGGCCCATTTTTTCGCGGGCGGCTTTTAATAAAGTACCAAGCGTGACATCTAGCGCGACTGATTGCGGTGCTACCGACTCAACTGGCGCATTGGTTTCATGATCTTTCATTGATGCAAATTAACTCTGTATTGCTTGGCCTGAGGTGATGCTGGGAATTTGGCAAGCAATAAAATACCAAATCTCTTCACAGCGGCATCATCATTCACTGCCTGCTCTATTTTGATCCCGAGCGCTAAACTTTCTGGAGTTTGCTCAGCCACTTGGTGATAGCGCGCTAATTGGTTTCGCGCCTGAATAAAATCACCTTGATCGACTTCTAACTCTGCCAACTCCAGTAATGACACCGAGCGTCTCGGGTCATACTTTAACGCCATCTGAAAATACTGTCGTGCCTTTTCTGCTTGTCCTGCTTCGCGACTACAAAGACCTAAGTTCTCATAGCTTGAGGCAGTGCGCGTATATTTGGGCATTTCAATTGCGGCCAAAAACATTTTTTCAGCTTTGTTGTATTGCTTTTGTTGGCACAAAAACACCCCGAAATTATTCATGGAATCGCCAGAGGCGTCCTTAGTACTAATGGCATTCATGTACGACTCTTCGGTACGCACTAAATCGCCCACGGTTTGATAGTAATAAGCCAGAGCGGTATGCACATCTTCGAGCTCTGGAGCATATTCTAATGCTTTATCAAGATTGTATTTGGCTTGTTCCGTGCTACCTCGATTTAAATAGGTTAAACCGAGCTGCATCCGCTCTCTTGCGGCGGCGACTTTGTCTAACTTTCGTTCCGAAACAGGAATATCTGTCCCAGTATAAGTACGCTCAGTGACGCATCCTGTCATCAATAACGACAGGCTTAAAATCAACGAAAACCTTGGCAATCCATGCTTCATGGGCAAGCCTATAAATCTGTGCAAACAAAGAGTTAATTCATTGTGACTGAAATCTGGTTTTCTTGCATGCGTTTTTTCGCTAAACGTTTCGTTCTGTCGCGAATATCACCAGCTAACTGACCGCAAGCGGCATCGATGTCATCTCCACGGGTTTTACGTACGATGACAGTAAAACCGTATTCCATAAGAACCTTAGAAAAACGGTCGATACGTGAATTAGATGAGCGGCCATAAGGCGAGCCTGGATACGGATTAAATGGGATCAGATTCACCTTACAAGGCGTATCTTTCATTAACTTAGCTAACTCATGGGCTTGGTCTGTGCTGTCGTTGATATGATCTAACATCACATATTCAACTGTGACGCGGCCGCGGTTAGCATTTGATTTAGCAATATAGCGACGAATACCCGCTAAAAACTCATCCAGCGGATACTTTTTATTGATCGGGACCAGAATGTCACGCAACTCATCATTGGGTGCATGAATACTGACAGCAAGTGCCACATCGATGGCATCGCCCAGTTTATCTAACGCTGGCACTACGCCTGATGTTGATAAAGTCACGCGGCGCTTTGATAAACTAAAACCAAAATCATCGAGCATGATGTCCATCGCAGGGATCACATTGGCTAAATTGAGTAATGGCTCACCCATGCCCATCATCACGACGTTAGTGATCGGACGCTCGCCCGTGTCTTTTGCAAACCCTAAAAAGTGCGACACGCGCCAGATTTGGCCGACGATTTCAGAAACCGTTAAGTTACGATTAAAACCTTGCTGACCCGTCGAGCAGAAAGTACATTCCAGCGCACAGCCAACCTGTGAAGATACACACAAGGTCGCACGATCATCCTCAGGAATATAAACCGTTTCCACTTCTTGGCCTTGGCCAACATTGATTGCAAATTTTATCGTACCATCGGTCGATTTTTGGAAACTCGAAATTTCTGGTGCAACGATCTCGCAGCGGGCCGCCAACTTTTGACGTAACACTTTGTTGATGTTGGTCATCTCTTCGAAGTCACTGACACCGAAATGATATAGCCATTTCATGAGCTGATCGGCACGAAAGGGTTTTTCACCCATTTCCGCAAATAATGCGCGCATCGCCTTACGATCAAGGTCTAATAAATTGATCTTCTTTTCACTCATATAGCTAACCTCAACACCAAAAACCGGATCCTGCAACAGGGCGGCGAATTATACAGACGCAAATAAATTTTAGCCAGTAACTCAATTCACCTATGATAGAATCTCCAAGGGCTAATATTGGCCTAAAATACGGAGTTGTAATTCCACCTATATGTTAACCCTCATCATTATAGTGCTTGTCGCTGTTGCTGTTTCTTTTCTGTGCAGTGTGTTCGAAGCTGTTCTGTTATCGGTTACCCCAAGTTATATCGCATCACTCGAACAAACTGACAGTGCCGCAGCCGCGCGCTTGCGTAGATTGAAAGAGAATGTCGAAGCCCCTTTGGTGTCAATCCTTACCCTAAATACTATCGCTCATACCGTCGGTGCCGCCGTTGCAGGTGCGCAAGCGGCTAAAGTATTTGGTGACGATATGTTAGGTGTTTTCTCGGGCGTATTAACCTTTATTATCCTGTTTTTCTCAGAAATCATTCCTAAATCATTGGGTGCAAACCATTGGCGTCGCCTCGCACCAAGTGTTTCTGTTGCCGTGCTGTGGATGAAGCGTACCACTAAACCGCTGATCTGGATGTCACAGCAAGTCACTCGCCTAATGGGCAAAGGTGATGAAGGCCACTACATACGCCAAGAGATGAGTGCTATGGCCAAAATTGGCCATGAATCCGGTGAGCTTGATGAGCAAGAGTCAAAAATTCTGACGCAAATGCTGAAGGTGCGAGATATGCCAGTTACGGCGATCATGACACCACGCACTGTGATGTTTTCTTTGCCCATAGATCTCACCCAAAATGAGTTTGTGCGCCAATACCGCGACAAGCCTTTTACCCGAATTCCAGTTTACGACCAAGATCATGATGATGTGATTGGTTACATTACCCGCACCGATGTATTGCTAGCAGAGCGTTACACGCCAGAAGCACCGATTGGTGAACTTAAACGGAGTTTATTTGTGGTGCCTGAAACCGCAAAAATTCTGCCACTTTTTGAGCGTATGATTAAACGTAACACCCAAATTGCGATGGTGGTCGACGAGTACGGCAGTAGCCAAGGTATCGTAACTCAAGAAGATATCATCGAATCTATGTTAGGATTAGAGATTGTCGATCTAAACGACCCCGCGACCGATATGCAGCAATTGGCACGTAAACTTTGGACTAAGCGCATGAAGCAAAAAGGCATTCGCCTATCCGATGACGGTGATTTTGAAGCCGCATCCGATGATGACGAAGCCAAATCCGGCTGAAGGCTAACCAAGTTTAGTGCTTGTTAATATAAAGGGAGCCTAGCTCCCTTTATTCTTTTAGAATGCGGATGACTCAGAACCCTCTGAAACTCGCATTTTCAGGTTGCTTGGGTATATACTCACCCGCCGTAATAGAGGTAAGTTATGACACAGAGCTACACACTCTCACTCGCGCACATTAATGACACCCATTCGAATTTTGAACCCTGCCGCGTCCAATTTAGCCTTAACATAGGCCAACATAAGCTAGATGTGACCAGCCATAGCGGTGGTTATGCCCGCATCGGCCATCACATCACAAAAGCGCGTCACACCGCTGCACAAACCAATACGCCTTTTATTTTCCTGCATGGTGGTGACAGCTTCCAGGGCACGCTGTATTTCAGCCATTTTAAAGGTAAGGCCAACGCCCACTTACTCAATCTGTTGGCACCTGATGCTATGGTCATTGGCAACCACGATATCGATGAAGGTAACGCCAGACTTGCCGAGTTTGCCAAGCAAATTGATTTCCCATTGCTTGCGGGCAATATGGATTTAAGCCAAGAGGATCTAAACAAACCCGGTTGTCTGCGGGGTTTGCCTAATATCTTGGATTATGATCATGAGCAAAAACACGCGAAATACCTTCTTAAGCCCTTCCACGATAAGACATTAGCCATTGTCGGTATTACCTTAGATCAGATGAAAGAGATCGCTCGTCCCGATCCCGACACCCATTTTGTCGATGCTATCGCCACTACCGCGCGCACGGTTGAGCACCCTAAAAATCAAGGTATTAAGCATATTATCGTGCTCAGCCACTTAGGCTTAGATCAGGATAAACGCCTCGCGGCCGAAGTCGATGGTATTAGCCTTATCGTCGGCGGTCACACGCATACGCTACAGGGGGATTTTCGCGCCTTAGGTTTGAGCAACCTGCCCTACGGTGAAGTCATCAATAACACGCCCATAGTGCATGCGGGTAAGTATGCCGAAGTCGTCGGCTTAGCCGAGATAACGTTTGACGCTGATGGGAAAGTGCTGAATTTAAAGGGCGGCAACTACTTCATGCTAGATCAACACTTTATCTTAAGTGCTAACACGGCCGTCGATAACCAAGATTACCAAGCTGTGCGCCAGCAGCTTAATCAGCATCCAAATATCTTTTGGGATGATGCCGATGCCGATATCGATGGCGTGATCCGAGATATCTATAAACCCGCTATCGCAGAGATGGAAAACAAAGTCTTAGCACTGGTGCCAAAAAACTTAGTCCATACCCGCTTACCCTCTAAAGCCCTACCCCACGGCAGTGAAATAGCACCTTGGGTGAGTCGCAGCATGTTCCAAGAAGCCAAACTGGTCGACCCTAGGGTGAACTTTGCCCTGCATAATGCCGGCGGTGTGCGCCAATCGGTGGCCCAAGGACAATTGACACTAGCCGATGTGATGGGGCAATTACTCCCCTTCGAATTACCATTAGTTAAGTATGAAATTCAAGGTCAGTTTCTCTATCAAGCGCTCGAATCGGCGATTAACGCGGCAACCAACAACAGTGTCCGTGGTACAGGTGCGGGTAGTTTCCCCTACACTTACGGCCTACGGTATTACTACGATGGGCGACGCCCACTGGGTGAACGTTTATTCAGACTAGAGATGATGCAGCAAGACAGTCAATCTCTTTGGTATCCGGTTGAGCCTGAGTCACTTTACGTAGGAGTTTCAACATCTTATACCGCCGCTGGTAAAGAAGGTTATTCTCCATTGCTGCAAGCCCGCTGGCAGGAGTCGATGGAGTCACTGACTTTGCCACAGGCCTTTATTCGATTCTTGAATCGCTCACCGAATTTGTCTGATTTATTGTCACAGCATGTGCATTACACCAGCCACAGCCAACGTATAGGTTAGGCGCTATGATCCTCATGGCGTAAGCATTAATGC
The DNA here is from genome assembly GCF_025654245.1 of Shewanella sp. SM29. Taxonomy (NCBI): domain Bacteria; kingdom Pseudomonadati; phylum Pseudomonadota; class Gammaproteobacteria; order Alteromonadales; family Shewanellaceae; genus Shewanella; species Shewanella sp. SM29. The sequence goes on along the minus strand of NZ_JAKKRN010000005.1, from coordinate 16,699 downwards.
TGTGAGGAACAAAGTGAGTGGTTGCTTACAAAGCGCTAAACAAACTTGAGCTTAAAATTGCCAATCACATTGCGGTAAACGCGCAGTAAACCAATCCTGCGCCTTGCCTTCAGCATATTTACGCCATGCCATAAACACAGCTTGCGTTGGGCGCGGCATTTCCACATGACAAGCCACTAGGCTTCCCGCCGCCAACGCATCTAAGATCAAGTGCTTTGGAATGTAACCCACACCTAATCCCAATTGCTGTGCCTTAATTTTGGTCTGCATATTCGGCACTCGGATCACTTGGCGACTATCAAATAAACCACTTGATCGCTGTGCTAGGGCGGTCGAACTGTCTGCCACCACAATAGAAGGAAATTGCAACAATGCCTCGGTCGGAATTGGGCCAGCATGTTGCGCCAATGGATGCGAAGGATTTAAAGCAAATACAAACTCCAACTCCCCAATTTCAACCACATGATATTGGCCTTTGGGCAACTCCCCTGTTACGCCGATGGCGATATCGGCACGGCCAGAATAGAGCGCATCCCAGCCGCCACCTAAGGACTCTTCGCTGATATTCACAGTCACTTGCTTACCCAGCTCAGTAAACTCACCAATCAACTGCAGCAGAGGTAAATCCGGCACCACTGTATCTATAGCTAAGGTCAATGAAGACTCCCAGCCTGTCTCGAGTTGACGCACCGCCTCTTCGAGCCTTGATGTTGCCGCAAGGATTTCTCGGCCTTGGCGCAGTACAAGTTGACCGACTAAGGTCAGCTCGGCGCGCTGGCCCTTACGTTCAAATAATTTTGTGCCTAAATCGCTTTCCAGTTTCTGCACTGTGTAGGTCAGTGCCGATGGCACCCGAAACAAGGACTCGGCAGCAGCGGAAAAACTGCCTTTTTTATCAATAGCATCGAGCACGATTAATCCATCAAGACTAATAGATGGCAACATATAAACCTCATATTCAAATTATTTGAAATGAACATTGAAAATGTTCCGATTTTCTTTGCCAAAGGTCAAGTCTACACTGCTTAGCAATGGAGAAGTTCTTCGGAACTGTAGCCAAACTGACTTAAGACTGAGTGAACAATACCCTTAACTATTCGTTAAATAATTTGAAATGAGGAATATCCCATGAAAGCACTGATCACAAAAACACTGAAATCAGCCCCGAGTTTTGCCCCACTGGCACTGCGCATTCCTATCGGGATCATCTTAATCGCCCATGGTTCACAAAAACTGTTTGGCTGGTTTGGTGGTTACGGCTTAGAAGGCACTGGACAATGGATGGCATCCATTGGTTTGACGCCAGGTTACTTAATGGCATTGATGGCAGGTTCAAGTGAATTCTTCGGCGGCCTGTTCCTGTTGCTCGGTCTGCTGACTCGCCCAACGGCCCTCGTCTTGTCATTCACTATGGTTGTGGCGATTTTCTCGGTACATATAGGCAACGGTCTGTTCCTTGCCAATAACGGTTACGAATTTGGTCTCGCCCTATTAGCAGCCACAGTCTCATTGACGGTATCAGGTGCTGGCAAATTCGCTGTAGATAACCTATTCGCTAACCGCATCAAATAAAGGGGGTAGCAAGATGATCACATTAAGAAAAGCACAGGATCGCGGTCAAGCTGACTTAGGCTGGCTAAAGAGTCAACATACCTTCTCTTTCTCTAGCTACTATGACCCAGAGCACATGGGGATATCATCCCTAAGAGTCATCAACGATGACAGAGTGGCACCCGGCGCAGGTTTTGATACCCATGGTCATAAAGACATGGAGATCATCAGTTACGTGATATCCGGCACTATCGCTCACAAGGATAGCTTCGGCAATATCAAAACCTTACCCGCAGGAGAGTTTCAATTGATGTCCGCAGGTAAAGGCATTTACCACAGCGAGTTTAATGCCTCTAAAACTGAGCCGCTGCACTTTTTACAGATTTGGATCCGCCCAGATACTTTAGGCATAGATGCGGGTTATCAGCAAAAGGCATTCGAGCAAAGCTCACCACTGACAGCCGTGGTGACGCCAAACGGTGAAAATGGCACGCTCAAAGTGCAACAAGATGCAACCCTATATCGTTTAGTGTTGAGTGAAGGTGAAAAAGTAACGATGAGTAGAAACGCCGCTCAAGCAAATCGTCATCTGTATGTTCAATTGATTGAAGGTACGTTGGATATCAATGGCACAACACTCACGGCTGGGGACGGCGCACATCTGACACAACTCGCGAGTGTCGACTTTACTGCAACAAGCGGCCCAGTTACCGCATTAGTGTTCGATTTATCGCCTAATGCGTAATACAAGTGATTTAACAAAGCGATTCAGTAATTCAGCTTCACTATTTATTAGTTATTGGTTATTAGCAAGCAAACGATTGAGTAAGTGATTACATGCCAGCTTAATAAGCACTCACCGAGAAGCACTGCCACAAGTCATCTTTGGCAGTGTTTTTTATTGGCGCTTCTATGGCGATGTTATAAAGCCGTGCTAACGGCTTCGTTTAGCTACCAGAACAGCCCTTGATAAGCTGAGTTAGAGGGTGAGCGTCATGCTGAAGTTAACCAACACTTGAGCTTGACCCTGTGCTTTATCCGCCGCATTCAAAAAACGCTTATGTTCATTACGACGAATACTGCGAAATCCCTGTTTCTCAAAAAAAGGACGCGCGAGATAGGACGCTTCAACCGTTAATCGTTTCAGCGCTAAGATTTTAACTTCCTCAAACAACGCAAAATACAAAGAGGTAGCCACCCCAGAACGGGCATATTCTGGATGAACAAACAAACATTCCACTTCAGCAGCGGCTTCAACATCGCTGTCGGCGCCTATCTTAAGATTGATAAAACCCACCAGCATATTATCGGTTTCGGCAACCCAAATAGTGGTTCCCTGTAAGCGTTCAAGCCAATAACTCTCGCTGCGGGTCTCACCTTCAATATAAGCCCATGCAGAGCGCTCGGCGAAGGAGTAAAACTCACCAGAGCCTTGCATTACACTCGCCTCAAAGATTGCCGCCAACTGCGAGACATCCGATGGCGTAAATAGTCGAATCTTCATTCTCTGCCCTCCATCTTGAATCATTAATTGACTTAGATTAACCGAATTCTAATTTAAGCTAAACAGTGCTTATTTAGTTAAATAGTGTCACTAAACGGCGTTAAGCTAATGTTTTACTGTGGAATACCTTACATCACTTTCTAGCTGAAACCATAGTAAACGCGCGTTAAATATTCTTTCCTATATTCTTTTCCATGTAGAAACCGGGGATCACTTGCCCAAGTTTTTGCTGATAACTGCGCTGTATTTGAATAAATCCCATCCGAGTAAACAACCCTTTAGAGAGATAAGATGCGTCCAAGCTCAAGCGCACATAGCCTTGTGCCTTAGCCCAAGCTTCTAAAACAAGATAAGCGCGCTCACCTAATCCCTGCCCTTGATAATCTGGATGTATATATAAGCTATCTAAGTAACCTTGACGGGGGAAATGGGTTTCGACATTGATAAAACCGCAACAAACTGAAGAAGCAGTCGCTTCATCTATGGCTAAAACCACCCACGCCTTCGAGCGACGTAACCGTAAATCCCAATGTTTAGCCGATCTTGGCGCCGCAGACCAAGCCATAAGCTGCGCCTGCGCATAACGAACATGGGTAATGCTGTGCACGCAAAGGTGAAATAACTCACTCACTTCCCGTGCATAACATGATTGATAAGGCTGGATCTCGAACTGTTCAAACGCCATCACTTGAGTGATCCCCTGCTGAGTAATAACGGCTAGAAAAATAGCCGCTATTTTGCCGCCTTTGTCCCCATCGAGATAGTCACAAACTCAGATTTAGCGGCATTGAACGCTAAAAACAAAAACGGCCTCGAAAGTATCGAAGCCGTTGAATTACAGAGGCGCTCAGGTTAGCGCACTCGATACTGCTGACTATTTCTTATCGATTTGGCCAACAAATAACAGTTTATCAAAGGTGCGGTTCAAGGTTTTGCTGGTGAATTCGTTCATCCACATTTGCTCAACCACAGCCACTTTATCGCCTTTGCTCACTTCAGTTTGAGGACCCGCGGCCCAAAAAGTGGTATCAGCTTCTTTAATCTGTACGTAGGTGTAACCACCACCGTTCATCGTATCAACAACAGTACCTTCGTGGGTGACACCCTGAGCCCAAGCACTTGACATGCCTAACGCTAAAGTCGCTACTGCCGCTAATTTTACCCATTTTGCCATCATGCCTGCGTTCCTTTTGTTTTGCTAATATGCTGCATTAAAGCACGCTAAAAACAATAAATCGCTAATCTCTATCACGAAATACAACACTTATCGCAAAAGCAGTATTTTTCTTATAAAGAAGGGAACTCATTTCAACAGCGGTTTTAGCATGCCTTCTAAGCCATTAAGTTTGATTTCGTACATTAGCGCTAATTGCTCACCAAGTTTCCCTTGAGGAAAACCTTGCTTATGGAACCACACCAGATAAGGTTCGGGTAATTCGAGCAACTTACGTCCAGCGTACTTACCAAAGGGCATTTTTTGATTAACAGCATCAATAAGGAGTTGCTGATCCATAGGTTGTTATCTCATACAGAACGTCACGATAATCCTACGGATGCTACAACATAAGCGAACGAATGTCGCCGTTAACTACGCAAAAGTAACTATATACCCAAGGGCAAAAATACGCGCTAGCTAACACCTAAAAGGCATTCTCACACGAATATTAAGCGATAATTTTTAACAGATTAGGCCCTAAGTTAGCGCAGGGAGCATACTGAAAACCATATTCACTACATAAGCGCTCATGCTCACCATGGGCGGTCATACTGACACAAGTTCCCGCACTCGCATGGTCATCAACAAAGGCCATCACCCGCTCAAGTATTATCTTTGCTAGCCCGTAGGATTGGTATTCGGGTAAGACAATAAAATCTTCAATCATCAAATGCCCGGGCTTGTTGCCATAAACACACGCCGTTGCCAATAGATTAGACTTAGCGGCCCCAGCGCCTGCATGTTCCAATTCAGTCTTGTCACTTAATCGAATAGAGACCCAGAACAATGCCTGTACATCCGCAAGTTCAACGCCAATAGAAGGGAGGCCAACTGTGGCCCGCAGATTAAGTAGTTCATGAAATAACGGTGCAGTTTCAACGAGTTCAAACTTAATAGGCATAATAGTTTTGATATCCATTTGGCATCCCTTCTCCATGGTTGAAATTTCAAGCGATTTAGACGTCAGTCTATAGAGATGATAAAGCCAGCATTTGGCAGTTTGATGACAAGTGCCTCACCAAACAAGACCACTTTCGACTGAGAAGCTGATAATTTACTCAGATCAGTTAATAACATTTAGAAATATAAAATTAACACTTGTACCAAGGAAGAAATAAAAAACTACACCCTAAGTCCTATGCACAGTTACCGATCACCACAAACAACCCTTTTAGCTGACGGATAACAGATAAAACAATTTAAAACCAATAAGATAAAAAAACATTTTTATAAATCCCTCGTCTCATCTTTTTTGTCAAATTAACGACATATGACCAGATACTGACAGAAAAACGCCTACGACAATTTAATTAAAAAACGTCAAAAATCAGCCAATTGACCGAGATTAACATTAGGTTTACATTCGATTTCGGACATCAATGCGGATAGCTCCAAACACATCAACTCGCTGCACAAGGGTCATCAAAAGAATTAAGGAATACGTCATGATAGTCTTAATCGGTGGAGAAAAAGGCGGCAGCGGTAAAAGTTGCTTGGCCCAAAATATAGCGGTATTTCTAACCACAGAATGTAGCGCCTCGGTCATTATGGTGGACTGCGATCCCCAGCGCACCACCTCTGATTGGATCCATGCAAGAAACAACAATCCGCAACTTGCCAGCATCAATTGCGTGCAGCTTTACGGTAAGATCCGTAATGACTTACTCAGTCTTGAGCAACACTATGATGTAGTCATAGTCGACTGCGGTGGGCAAGATAACCTAGCACTACGAGCAACCATGTCAGTCGCCTCTTACATTTTAATGCCCTTAAGACCTAAGCGCCGCGATTTAAAAACCGTATGTCACATGGACGATATCGTCGCGACGTGTAAGATGATTAATCCCAAGTTACAGGCTTCTTTTGTGATCACCCAATGTCCAAGTCTCCCCAATCAAGCTAACCGAATTTTAGAGGCCAAAGAAGTCTGTAAAACCTATGATATCCATGTCCTTGACGCGATAACATATTGCCGCAATGTTTATGATGACAGTGAAGAATCAGGATTATCGGTAATTGAAATCGAGTCCGCAGGAAAAGCAGCCGAAGAAATTCGCACTATCGCCTGCGAACTATTCCAAGTCGATTGTGCTGCCAGCTTAGCCAATCTCCTACATCCCGCGATACACGCTCAGGGAGTGAGTCAAATGCATCATCATTTGACCCATCAAACTCAATCCACTCACACGACTACTCAACGAAGGGGGCAAAATGGGACTCAGCGATCTCAAGAAAAACGCTATGTCATCTAGCAGCTTACAGCACTCGCTTTCGTTAGATGAGTTTATTGAGGCGGCAAACTTGTACGCAATGGGACAAAGTCTGAATAAGATAAAAAGCAATCTAGATCATAAAGCAGATGCAATTGTCACAAAAAACACAGGCTCACAGGCAAATCACATCACAACTGACATGGCCCAGAGCCATTCCAATGTGTTGAGCTTGCACAAACAAAGCCTAGAAACAAACGTATTATTCCCGACAAAAGTAGAAACTAAAACACACTATCGCAAAGCAACATTTTCCCTCAGTGAAGCGGCTATAACCCATCTTGCTACACTGGCAGAAGAAAGCAGTATACCCAAATCAAAGCTGCTCCGACTCTTGATTGAGCAACACTTCGACCTACCTATTGCCTTGAGGCAATTACGAGAACAACAACGCCAAAACCGTTAACGATTCGCACTACTCCCACCCTTTTCCGGTAACTTAGCTAAGATCGAGTTACCGGCTTTTTACTCAAAAAGTAAAAAACACAATAAAAAACATCATAAAAATCGCGGCATAAGTTCTGATCCCACCTATCCTTAAATATACATAATGCTGAATTAATGATATTAACTCAGAGTCAATACGTAACATTAAGGTGTTATTTTTGTTAAACCGGATCAGATTTATTTTTCTTTGTTTAACCGCTGCGATAATGATGCCCTGTTACGCAGAATTTTCATTGGCACAAATCCCGCCGCTAACAAACAAAACACCTATCACTTTGGTCGCTGAAAAAGGATTTTGGACCGACTATTTAACCCAAGAAATGTTGCCTAAATTCACCGCAAAAACCGGCGTAAAAGTGCAAGTGGTCAGTACTGAATTAGAGGATATGTTTAACTTACAGACCCAGAATTTACTTCAAGGTTCAGGCAAATACGATTTACTTACAATGGAAGCGGGCTGGGCTAAAGAATGGGCTGCCAATGGTTATACAGTGCCCTTAATTGAACTCGCTAAACTTTACGATCCCGATGGCGAAAAGGCCATGGAGAAATACCTAGAACCCTATTACCCATCGCTACTTAACATCTTGTCCTATCAAGGTGAAATCCATGCTATTCCCTATAACAATTATGTTATGGGAAATCATTATCGAGCAGATCTCTTTGATAATAAAACTGAAAAAGCTCACTTTCTGCGTCAGTTTGGCTATCCACTCGCACCAGCAAAAACCTTAACAGAGTTACGAGATCAAGCTCAGTTCTTCACTCGTAAAGCAGGCACTATATTGGCGGATAAAATACTGACTCATGACTTTTACGGTCTAGCGCTAATGTCGGGTGATAAACCCCATATTAACGATGAATTCTCTAGCATGATTTGGAGCTTAGGTGGCACTTGGATGCAGCCCGTCTATAACAGCCAGAAACAGATCTCCCATTTTGCAGTGCCCACCATCAACCATGAAGCCATTGAAGCAGCCAAGCAATATCGCGAATTAATGCCCTATGCCGTTCCCGCTAACGAGCAGTTTGCTTTCAATGAAGCAGCTAATGCTATTGCGACAGGTCAAGCGGCAATGTGGCCTTTTGCCTACAATAATCTGTGGTATAAATCATTTAAAGTTGAACAGAACATTCTCGGCGCGCGTCTAGCCGTAAGCCAAGTGCCTGGCGGTTATCCCTACAATGGCGCTTATGCCTTTGCCGTTAGCTACGACAGCAAAAACCCTCAAGCTGCCTATTGGCTGCTCAAATATATGGGCACCTATGAGGCACAACATGCCTATGCTATGGGGGGGGGTAATCCCTGTCGTATGGATGTAGTAACAGCCCCAGAATTTAAAGATGAATCTTTAAGAGGCATAGCAGGCGCATTTGAGGCAAGCCACATAGCCAATATGTTTTGGTCTACTAAGGTCTTATCCTTTGGGCATTTCACCAGTACTGCCATGGGACAAATTTACCCTGAACTCAGCCACGCCTGTTTTAGCGCAAGCCGCAGACCCGCTAACAGTGAAGATATTTTCATTAAATTAAGTGCAGAGATAAAACACCTCCAAAATACCTATGGAGAGGTACCTGCTATTGACAAAGAAAATAATGCCAAGCACTAAACCACTGAAAAGTTTGAAACAAAAAATAACCTCAGCCTTCTATATCATAGTGGGCATGGCGCTATTAAATGGTGTTGTCGCCATACTACTGTCACAGCAACTCAAATCAGAAATTGAACACTTAGTCGGGGTAGATGTGGTAAAAGTCACCACTGCGCTGCAACTGGCAAAAAACAGTGAAAAACTACAAATCATTACTGCACGATTGAATAATTATTATGATGAAAAACAAAGAACTAGCCTGTTAGACGAACTTTCTGCACAATGGGAATTACTCATCAATGACTCACGACTACTGGCCTCAATAGAAACTTCTACTGTCAATAAGCAAGAATTAAATCACGCCTTAGATACTCAACTGTATTACTTACAACAACTGCCATTACTCAACACGTTAACCGATACTGCCTTACAAGCCAATTCACAGGCAGCCAATATTCAAGCCAACTTAACGTCAATGGCGTCGGGATTTAGCGATGAAATGCAAACCCAATTTCAGCGTATTAATACGGACTCTGAACGTCAGCTTAAGCTGAGAAACGTTGACCAGATTGCTTTAAATATCAATACCAATCAGCAGCTATCTTTATTTAGTCATCTAGGAGAACACTTATTTACCCAGTTAACTCAAGTGAATATCATCGACAATCTAGTTGAACTAAACCAAACCCAAAGAGATGCTATGCGACTGCTGTTAAGCATGGAGGCTATGCTTGATAGTATCGGTGGCGATAAAAACTTATATTTTAATTTGTTATCACAAATAAAACAGACCATGGTCGGTGAAGACAACCTCTTTGAACTTTCTCGCAAAGCAATTAGAAGCACTCATATCGCCAATGCGCATTTAGAATACCAAGCTGATGCCGCACAAATCGTTGCGACCTATACGCAGGATCTCGTTAACCAAGTTGAAAATGAAATTCAGCAAACAGGCCGCGGACTTAAAAACGATAGCACCGCATTTATCGTATTAATTTTCTGCAGTGGCATCTTATATTGCTTCTTCATCTGGCTCACTAGTTGGCACTTTATCACTAAGGGAATCATCAAGCCTGTCATGGCGACTCGAGATGCAATGAATGCCATTGCCAATGAAAAACTCGACGCCAGAATGCCTGTCACTGATAACTTAGAGCTCCAGCAAATGGTCAGCTCCTTAGAGACATTAAAAAGCTACGCAGCTCAGGTTAAAGGCATGGCCGAAACCGACGGATTAACTGGCTGCTATAATCGCCGCTATTTAGATTTACAACTCCAAAAAGAATTAGAGTATGCAAGGGACCACAACATGCCCCTAGGTATAATTCTGTTTGATATTGATAATTTTAAACAATTTAACGACAGGTATGGTCATGTCGCAGGCGATCAATGTCTTAAGAAAATCGTTAATGCCACCAAATCGATCTTGAAACAACCCACTTACATGCTTGCCCGCTATGGCGGAGAGGAGTTCATGATAGTACTACCATCGAGCAATCTCGAGGAGGCATATCATTTTGCTGAAGTATTACGCAATAAAATCATCAGTTTAACAATACCACATGAAGACTCCCCCCATGACGGCATACTGACCATCAGCGCTGGTATTACTTGCTGGGAGCGATCACAACCTATGGATACGAATAGCTTAATTAATCAAGCTGATGAGGCTCTCTATCACGCCAAACTAACAGGTCGTAATCGTACAGAGACACGACTAAACCAACCAGTTCGCTATTCCTAACCATAAAATGCGGCGACTGTTCAGTTTCTTTTTTCAGCAGAGGATTGAGTTAAGCTAACTTCACCCCCATTAGCTAATACTAAGTTAATCAGGATTAAGTCAGGGAAGTATGCTCGCTATTGTTATCACGCTTATCCTAGGAATTGGCGCAATTACCTGGCTACTGTCGAGTCGTTGGCGCAGGACCTTACATCGTCGACGAGTCACGATGAAACCTTTTCCAAAAGAATGGCGCAGCATTCTCAAAAAAAGACTGCCTTACTTCCATGCTCTACCCGCAGATCTACAACTGCAACTCAAACGGCATATCCAAATTTTCATCGATGAAAAAGTCTTTATCGGCTGCGATAATTTTGAGATCACGGATGAAGTAAGAGTCACTATCGCGGCCCAAGCCTGTCTACTGCTACTCAATCGTAAAACCGACTTTTACCCCAAACTGAAACAGATTTTGGTCTATCCCGATGCCTTTATCGTCAATAATCAACATAAAGACACTAGCGGTATCGTGTGGGAACAACGCAATGTGCTGGCAGGGGAATCATGGGAATACGGTAAAGTTGTGCTCTCATGGAGAAATACTTTAGACGGCGCCGCCGATCCCCATGATGGTAATAATGTCGTAATCCATGAGTTTGCCCATCAGCTCGATCAAGAAGATGGCCAAGCCAATGGCGCACCCATTCTGCAACATTTTGCCGACTACAGCACTTGGTCTGAAGTGCTAAGTAGGGAATTTACCCAATTACAACACAGTGCAAATTTTGGCACCCCCTCATTATTTAATTATTATGGAGCGACTAATCCCGCTGAGTTTTTTGCCGTCATCACCGAAGTCTTTTTTGAGAAACCAGAGGATTTTTACCAACAACACCCAGACTTGTATAGAGAACTGAGCCGCTTTTATCAACTCGATCCGATAAACTGGCATTAACCCATAAAAGTAGAGGCACGAAAAATGCTCAAAGACACTCATGCATTCTCAGTTAAAGGTTCCAATATTAATCGCGCTACCTTGGGGTTACTGCTCAGCGCGTTAATGCTTGGCGGCCTTAATGTAAGCGTACAGGCACAGGACTCGCCAACGCAAAGCACTCAAACGACTTCGAATCCTGATCAACAAGCGGCGGCTCACGTATTAGATTTACTCAACCAATATTCAAGCGATGCCAATTGGGATAAATACTTTGCCCTGTACCGAAAAGACGGCATTTTTATTGGCACGGATGCGAGTGAGCGTTGGGGAATGGCGGAATTTGAACGTTACTCCCGCCCCACAAAAGGTTGGCGCTATGATTTAACTGAGCGTCATTTAATCCAACACGGCAATGTCATATTGTTTGACGAATTATTAAATAGTCCAGCCTATGGCGTCAGTCGAGGAACCGGCACTTTAATCAAAACCAATGGCAACTGGGAAATAGCGCAATACCATTTAAGCTTTCCCATTCCTAATGAGGTAGCCAAGCAAATAACTGCCGAGATTAAAGCCGTAAACAAACAATAGCGCAGCACTCCCCAAAATACGGTTTGAAAGAGTGCAATTTCGAAAGAATACAGCTTGAAATTAAATTATTAAAAAAACAATTTATTAAGTTATACCACTATCTCAGAGACACAGTAAAACACACATTCGCCAATTGGGAGAAGTGGATGAAACTTTGAAAATCCACGTCTTCAAATGCCCTTTCCGAAGGGCCCCTATCCGCATAATAAAACCCGATCACTTTACTATCGACTAATAATGGCGCCAATAAAAAGCCTTGACGTGACACATGTCGCGCTTGTAATTCTTTGCACTGCTCTTGCCATTTCTTAGAGCTAGGATCATCTACCCAAAGCGGTAACTTATGCTCCATCGCTTGATAAAATAATCCCCGCCTATCGCTCAAATCGATAATAAACTCTTGCTTAATGGCATCTGCATCACGACCTAATATCACTCTAGGTTGAAGTTGTTTACGGCTTGGCGACAATAACAACACGCCGCACCGGTCAACACCAACGCCCTCAAGTATACCTTCGAGAACCGTTTGCATGATTTGGTTAAAATCGGCTTTATTAATGGCGAAGCCTGTTAGTTCTCGTAGCTTAGCTAACTGAATATTCAAATTAACTTGATAAACAGGCATATCTAATGGAATGGGAAGTGGAACAGGTTTAGCTGTGACCATACGCTTAGGATCTGGTAGATAGTCTAGCAACACCTTAGCACCATATACTTCAGCTAACTTATGGGTCGCATTCGCGCAGCGTTGCATCCGCACCATAAACTCATTTTCTTCTAGTCCAGTAAAACTCGCCGCTTGCGTGATACGTTTCCCTAATTCCTGCTTATCAAGATTAGGCTGAGATAAAATATCGCAGAGCTTATCCGCAATAAAAATAGACCGAATTTCAGGTCTTTGGTCTTCAGGATTATTAACTGCATGGACCAACAGTTCTCCCAATCCCCAATTGCGGGCAATACTTTGAGTTAATAGTGAAAAAGAAGTGCCGAGGGCTTCGCGGGTTATACTTCGTTCCTCTGCTGGCGTTACACATTCACGCAGTTTTAGATCTAACTCTTCGGTGAATTCACCACCAATACTCCAAAAAGCACTCTCACCTATGTGATACAGTAAAGAGGCTATAAAAGCTTCCTCCTGCATTTCTTCGTCATAATGGCTCAACATCATCCGTGCAATCATAGCGGCTTGAAATGCTTTAGCCATCAACTTTATTAATCTTTGATATACGTTAGGTGCCAAATTTTTACTCTCTAACAAGCTTGAGAGTAACTTGGCTGTGATACAGATATTTCGCACCGCATCGAAACCAAGCACTATAGCCGCTCGGCTGACAGTAGAGATTTGGCTACTACCTTTATGGTAAATAGCGCTATTAGCAACTCGAAGAATACGAGAGGTTAAGGCGTTATCGTGCATCACGCTACGCCCGAGTAATGCGAGAGAGGAAACGTCATCCTTGGCGAGCTTTTCTAGCGATTTAACAGTCGAACACAGTGCTGGCATTTCCAATTCACTGATCCGATTTGTCCAATAATCGACCCCTTTATTAGTATTGTTATTAGGCTTCAACCTAAAGTTACCTTAGCGATATAATCTTGTTGTTTTTAGTATAGATAAACGCAAACATTTCGCCTGTTGTCTAAAGCTTGTTTTAGCAAATCATTCATTAATTGCTTAATAATTCAACATTAAGCAATATCTGCCTATAAAAATGCCCAAGACAAAGCTCGGGCATTTCAGTAAAACTGAAAATCAATCCACACTTAGGCTTTGAGGTACTGCTTAACAATACGCAACACTTTATCTATGTCCTGACGGCTGACATCTTTATGAGTCACAAGCCGAAGCGTACGCCCTGGGCTTATCAGGATGCCTTCCGCTCGACAGTGTTTAGCCAATAAGTTCGCATCAATATGGGATGCTAATGTAACAAATAGCATATTAGTTTGTACTGCGGCTAAATTGACCTCGAACTCACTGAATTCTGCCAACTGCCGAGCTAAGTACGCCGCATTGTCATGATCTTCACTAAGCCGTTGTACTTGCTCAGTTAAAGCAAGCTTACCCGCAGCGGCAAGTATCCCAGCTTGACGCATACCACCACCAAGCATTTTACGCCAACGAATGGCTTTCTTAATCAAGCGTTCATCACCTAAGAGTAATGAGCCGACTGGCGCACATAATCCTTTGGATAAACAAATCGACACTGAATCAAAGTGCGCCGTGATATCACTTATCGCGATATTCTGCGCCACCGCAGCATTGGCAACTCGCGCACCGTCTAAATGAATTTTTAATCCGCGATTAAAGGCTAATGCCTGCGCATCCGCCAAATAGCTTTGCGGGAGAACCTTACCGCCAATCGTATTCTCTAAACTAAGCAAACGAGTACGAGCAAAATGGATATCATCAGGCTTAATTGCGGCTTCAATGTCAGCTAATGCAATAGTACCATCTAATTGATTCATTAAAGGTTGAGGTTGAATGCTGCCTAGGACAGCAGCGCCGCCGCCCTCGAACTTATAATTGTGAGCCTGCTGACCGCACAGGTACTCATCACCACGATCACAATGGGCCATCAAAGCCAATAAATTTGCTTGAGTACCCGAACAGGTAAATAATGCACTTTCAAAACCAAACATCTCCGCAGCCATATCCTGCAAACTATTTACCGTAGGGTCATCACCGTAAACATCATCACCCACTTCGGCTCTGGACATGGCTAACCGCATGGCTGCTGTTGGCTGGGTAACAGTATCACTGCGTAAATCTATCATCTTGTCCTCAACTTAAAGTTTGGTTGGCGCATAATGGGCTCAAGACTCTAGCGCTAAAGGCTTATTTTGTATAGTTTATCGTCATACTTGTCGACAAATTTACCGATGTAGAACCTCGCATATGCTTCAAGCAAGTATCGACATACTGACATCTACTAATAAAAACATAAATATACTCAAGATCTTGCCGATATCTATCTGTCGATGTATGGACGCTTGTACGCGTTTAGCTTGGCGAAAAGAGTCTTACTCGTTAGAATGCCACACTAAGATGGCCATACTACAACAATGCGATCGCTTTAGTAATTTTGACTAATACTTATCGTTCAATAGGTGATTTGTAGTGAAAAACTCCCAATCTCGATGGATTCAGCTAGCGCTTTTGCTATTAAGTTTAAGCCTAACATCACAGGTATTTGCTTGGTCTGACACTGACCGAGATGGAGTGCCAGATATCAAAGATGCCTGTCCTAACACAGAGCCAAATACACCTGTTATGGCTAATGGTTGTGTGGAAGAAATCGCTGTGGAAATGACTGCATCACCAGTTTGCGATATGAGTCATTCAAATGCTGAGTTAAACACAGATTGTCATAATATTTCTGCAGCTATGGTGTATTTTGAATTTGCTATTGCCGAGGTTGACTTTTCTCAATGGAAAACTTTAGCCTTAGTAAAAGCATTCTTAGAAACAAATGATGCTGAATTAACCTTAGTAGGCCACACAGATATCGTTGGTACACCAGAGTTTAATTATCAACTATCACTTCAACGGGCTCAAAATGTAAAACGTATTTTGGTTGAAGATTATGGCTTTAATCCAAATCGCTTTACCGTAATGGGTAAAGGTATATCTGAACCTGTAGCGGACAACCGTTCTAGCGAAGGGCGCAGTTTAAATCGACGAGTAGAATTTATCGTCAATAATAAATAGTTTTTGTTAGCGTATATTTAGGGAGTTATTCAATGGAAAACCTCGAAGGTTTATTAAAGCAAGCACCAGATCTGATTGTGACTTATGGCTTAAAAACATTATTCGCCATTATCATCTTCTTTGTTGGTAAATACTTTGCGGGCGTAGCACAGAAGCTTGTTCGTAAATTACTTAACAGCCGTAAAGTTGATCCGACAGTCGTTTCATTTGTCGCAAACCTCGCTTGGGCAGTGGTATTTGTTTTCGCGGTTATTGCCACGTTAGGCCAAATTGGTGTACAAACCGCATCACTGGTAGCCGTTATCGGTGCTGCAGGTTTAGCAATAGGCTTAGCGCTACAAGGTTCTCTGTCTAATTTTGCATCGGGTGTGTTAATGGTGTTATTCCGCCCTTGCCGCGTAGGTGACTATATTGAAGCTGCAGGTATCGCCGGCACTGTTGATGAAATAACCATATTCTCAACCAAGCTTCGCACTCCTGATAATAAAGTTATCGTAGCGCCAAACTCATCTATCATGAATGGCACTATCACTAACTACTCAGCGATGGATAGTCGTCGTATCGATTTAGTGATTGGCGTATCTTATTCCGCCGATATCGCACTCACTAAAAAAGTATTGACCGATATTTTAGATAACAACCAGTATGTGTTAAAAGATCCAGCATATACAGTTGGACTTTCTGAATTGGCTAGCTCTTCAATCAATTTCGTGGTTCGTCCTTGGGTAAAAACATCTGATTATTGGACTGCACGTTTCCAACTGCTTGAGCAAATAAAAAATGCATTAGACGCTGCAGATATCGGTATTCCATTTCCACAAATGGATATTCATGTCAAAGAATTGCCGCTAAGCAAATAACAATTAGTGGATAAAAAAAGGTCGGTAATTACCTAATGCCGATCAGTTAAGACAGATCGCTTGACGATCTCGCTGAAAAGATCAAAATCCGATGACCTCATGTCATCGGATTTTTTTATGCAACTCTCAGAAGCACTCGCCCGTACTCATATTACCCGCCTAACCGAATTCACCTGCTTAGCAGATGTGTTAGAACCTGAGTTAATTCAATCTTGCCTAGACTCTCAGGGCGTTGCGACGTTAAGACGGCGTAAATTGCCGATGGACGCGATGATTTGGGCATTTGGGCC